>JBGAUM010000030.1:0-30184 GCA_044228625.1 Usitatibacteraceae bacterium
GCCCGCTTTCGTGGTCAAAGTCCCTTTTCCGTTGAACTTGCCCCGCGCGATTTCGCCTTCGTATCGTTCACCACTCGCGAATTCCCATATTCCCCGCCCTGCAGGCTCGTCAGCAACGAAGTCTCCATCGTACTTGTCGCCATTGGCCCATATGTGTACGCCTTTGCCGTCCTTCTTGTTGTCGCGAAATTCCCCTCTATATCGAAACGCCTTGGACACGAACTCACCCTTTCCATGCATGGTCTGGTTCTTGTCTTTGTCTTCCTTGTACTCTCCAACGTAGGTAGCACCATCCGCAAAGTCGATCTTCCCCGTCAGGAATTTCGGAAATTGGGGCGGGGGGGGAAGTGAGGTCCGTTGCTCTGGTGCGACAGCTGCAACCTGAATCGGTGGCGTCCCCGAACTGGCGCCCGGTGATGACTTGGGCTCCAGCCCCCTTGATTCACCAGCGATGCTCGAAGCCGTTCCTGATGGTGCCGAAGCAACCGCAGGTAATGCGACCGCGGGAGACGGAGACACCGACGGCGCAGGCTTGACTTCAGCAACTGGCGGCGGCGAATTCGGAGAAGGTAGCGTCGGCGCGGTCTGGGGGAGCGTTCCGACCGGGGCGGGTCGGGGTTGCCCAGACGTTTTGTCCGCAATCAATACTGGGGAACTCGAAGATTGGGCGGCTCCCAGTGGCGTTGCTGCGACTTGCGACTGAATTTGCTCGCGCCGAAGGTCGTCAATTCGAATACGCGAAAGCCGAGCAAACACACCATTGGGGAACTGCTCCAGATAGGCCTGATAGTCGTCGACCCGCTTGCTGTCTTTGATGCTCGCCCAAAAATCGCGCTCTGCCTGCAAGGCAGTGTCTGCGGATGGGCCGCCGGCAACGTTTCCACCGCCCGAGAGGTTTGACTTTTCCGCGAAGAAGAATGGCTTTCCACCCGGAAATGGCGTCGAATAAAACTCCGGAATCTGCTTCCCGCCCGTTTCCTGGCCCACAGCCGAACCCGCTTGCTGAAACACGAGGGTAGCCTGCAACCCGGGCGTCTTCAGTTCGCGCAACAGATTCTTGGTGTAGATGCCGTTTTCAGCATTTGGATCCCCGTCAAATGCGACAGCTCCTGGAGCGGCCGCAAATGAGACGACAGTCCCGGGTGGAACACTCGACATCTTTGCCAGCCCTGTCTGCGAGAATACATTCCGAAATGGATTGTTGCGACAGGCATCAAGGATGACGAACTTGTAGCGCACCTTGGCGTCATCCATGTAATCAATGATCTGCCGAACATCAATTGCACCAAAGGCGATTTCAGCCTCAGACGTAAATTTTGCGTCCGTCGGAATCAGGTAATTGCGCTCCCGATGCTGGATTCCATGTCCGGCGTAATAGAAGACGGCGGCGGTGGCGCCGTCAAGTATCTTTGTGAACTCCACAGCCGCAGAGCGCATGGCGACCGTGTCCGCATTCGGGCGAAACACCACCTTGAAACCCAGGTCCTGCAAGGCCTTTTGCATGGCCCTTGCGTCATTCACCGCATTCTTGAGCGGTTCGTTGGGATATTGGTCATTGCCAATGACCAGCGCGACTCGATCGTTAAAGCCTTGGGCGTGAAGGCAGGAAGCAAAAAACAGCGCAGCCACAGCCGCCTGCACAACGCGGGCGGCGGCCAAGAAATCGGGTCTGAATGTCCAAGATTGCATGCGTCTCAACTTCTGCTTGGTGTTTTCGCCCAATTATTGCCCAAATCTCTCCCGAATCAATACACGTAAGTCAATTCTCGGTTACGGGAACGACGCAAGAGTCGCTTGCGCCGCAAAAAACAGAAGTTGCCAGCGCATGAGCGACAAGCCGCCGCTTACTTTGCCAAGGCAGCCAGTTCAGGCAGGTCGGGCCGGTCTTTCGCCAACTTCGACCAAACATCGCCCGCATCCTGATCCGCACCCACTTCCTTGAGCGTCAAGGCATAAAGCAGCCAATCCGAGAATGGTGACTTGTCATCTGGCTTCCGCTGCCCGGTCACATCCAAGGCATGGGGCGCCAAAGTCTTGAATGAAGTCATGCCGATATCCATCCCACTCTGCTTGACGGTCCAACTGTACTCAGTATCCGGGGACAACTTGATCGACTTTGGCAGCTCCAGTTGAAGGGCGTTGACGCGCGATTTGTGCACGGCTTTTGCATTGCCCGCTGCTTTGAGCTCAAACTCGAATGGTCCCTTCGCGTTGGATGACGTCCACTTGAATGCCGGCTGCAATGTGGCGACCTTGGTGTCACGCGGATAAATCAGTCTTTCCAAGGGAAGTGCCGGGCTGTCTGAGGGCTTGCTGCTTCCAAGACTTCGCATGCGAATGGACGCGCTCGTCGTCAGGGCTGCTTGCGCGACGGTCTGCGACGAAACCTTCCATTTGGTTTCTCGCTGTGTAGGAGGCGGTCCGAGCTTTGCATTGACCTCGGATTCCCCCACCTGATAGTCCCCCGGGCCTTTGACGACAAATTCCTTCCCCGAAACCAAATACATGACACCCACCAGGCACTCACGGGCACAAGTAATCTTGGCGCCTTTCTTGAGCTCCGCCATGAGGGAGGCTTTGCCCGAATCCACCGAAACGTCGCCTTTCAAATCGCTGATGAATGCGATCCCGTTATTGGCGCTTGCCACCCCAAAAGGCATGGCCAACGCAATCGCCAAACCAACCAGTGTTCGATTCATGAGTGTCTCCCGAATTATTTGGTGTGCCAACGCCATTCACGCAATTTCATGCTAGCGGGGGCCGATCTTTGATGCTCCACAGCCGCATCGGACTGTGGCCACGAATCTGCTGCTCGCCGAAATCGAATGTTTCAAACTCTTCACCGAGCTGCGACTTGACCGAATCGGTAAAAACGATCGGCTGACCCAAGCGCTTGGTCAATCCTTCGACGCGTGAAGCCACATTGACAGCATCCCCAATCGCCGAATAGTTGTGCCGCTCGGTCGAGCCGATGTTTCCGACCACGACCTTGCCATAGTTTATGCCGATTCCAATGGCGATGGGGGGTAGCCCGAGCCCGGCGAATTCGGCATTCAGTTTGGCCAATTCCTCCACCATTTGCCGCGCGCAACGCACGGCATCCACACATGGATTTCCTTCTTTCTTCGGGGCGCCAAACAGCACCATCATGCCGTCGCCCATGAACTTGTCCATGGTGCCATGGTTTCTATGGACGCAATCCACCATGCGGTCGAAATACCGGGTAAGAAGGCTGGTCACCTTCTCCGGCGGCAGGGTCTCCGAGATCCCTGTAAAGCCGCGAATGTCCGTAAACATGACGCAAATTTCCTCCGCCTTGGCCGACACACCGCCTTCCAGGTTTCCGGCCAGGATTTCCTGCAATACCGCCGGCGAAACGCTACCCTTGAACGAATTTCGCAAGCGGTTGCGTTGCAACAGGGTTCGTGCGCTGTCTGCCGCTGCGCCGACACCGACCGAAATCCACATGATCAACACAAATGTTGCCGCCGGGATGAGGATTCGCGCAGTGATGAGGGTCACAGAAAGGGCAAAAAACACGAACGTTGCAAGTACCGCCGCCGTGTAAAGCCGGCGATTCGAGGGCACAAACAAAAGGCCCATGATCAGGGCACAGCAGACCCACTTGAGCCACTCCGGGATGGGAACAATCAGCCCGTCGCTCAGCATGCTGCGCAAGGTCTGGTAATGGACGATGACCCCGGGCTGACTGGTCATCATCCGCCCCGAGCTGTCCTTTTCCCATTCGCAGAGGGCCACCGGAAGATTCCACCGATCGAGAGACCGCAGCACGCTGCCGATCAAGACAACACGGCCTTCGAAGCGTCGCTTCAACTCCTCGACGTTGCCTTCCTTGACCCAGCTGATCACGTCCTGGATGGGCACGTAGCGGATCGTGCCACCGACCGAAAAGTCAATGTATCCGGCGCCAGGCTCCTTGCCCAGGATACGCGCGATGTGCCCGGAAAAGGGCGTCAGCGAGCCCTCGATGACGATTTCGCGCTCGTTGTAGCGGCGGGCCACCCGATCCGGATCTTCCAAGACTCTGTCCAGTGCAAAGGATTCATCTCCAAGTCGGTTGAGGTACGGCGTGTGGATCGGCGCAAGGTTTCCGACGCGGTCAAGTGTGTGAACCACGACAAAAGGCACGTTTTGCTTGATGCGGTACAAGCTGAGCAGAAAGGTCAGATCAAGTCCCGGGCGGATGGTATCGAACGACCTCGACGGCATCTGGACGTCCATTCCGACCAGCGCCGGACGCGCCACCACCATGGCGTCCAGTGTTTTCGCAAAATGCTTGTGCCACATGGCAATCGGCTCTTCAAACACGTCCTCCGCCGACTCATCCAGCCCGATCAATACGGGCTCGACTTTGGCTTCGCGCGGCACGTAGGCGCGAAGGAACCGCATCTGGGAGTCAAAGGACAGCCGTTCGAGCTGTCCCAGGATGGCCTGGTCCTTGTCGGGAACGCGAAGGAAGAACGAAAAGAGCAGCAGCGAAATCGACACCATGACCAAGCCTTGTGCAAGGCGCGAATCCCACCATCGCTCGCTTGAATCTCGCTGCGCAGCCAATCAGTTCCTCCCGTTATTTGCCTGCAGTATCGGGTATCCCGATTCTCTTGTGAATAGCGTTGTGGCATCCTTCGGCCCAGCATTCCCCATTTATCGTTCGTGTCCATCCTTCCTGCCGAATATGACTATGTGATTGTGGGTGCCGGTACGGCAGGCTGCGTGCTGGCCAATCGCTTGTCGGCTGACCCCGCAATCCGGGTACTCCTTCTCGAAGCGGGTGGAGAGGATGACTGGATCTGGATTCACATTCCGGTTGGCTATCTCTATTGCATCGGAAATCCCCGGACTGACTGGTGCTTCCGTACCGAGCCGTGCGATGGCCTCAATGGCCGCTCGATTCTGTATGCGCGTGGCAAGGTGCTCGGCGGATGTTCATCGATCAATGCCATGATCTACATGCGTGGCCAGGCTCGTGACTATGACCTGTGGGCCTCAGCCGGCAATCCTGGCTGGGCGTGGAAGGATGTTTTCCCCCTGTTCAAAAAAACCGAGGATCACTATGGTGGTGCCAATCCAATACACGGTGCGGGAGGCGAATGGCGGGTCGAGGAACAGCGGTTGCGGTGGGACCTTCTGGATGCTTGGCGCGAGGCCGCTGAGCAGAGCGGAATCGCCAATATCGAGGATTTCAACGGCGGGGACAACGAGGGGTCTGCGCGATTTCAGGTTAACCAGCGGCGCGGTGTCCGATGGAGCGCGAGCAAGGCGTTCCTGACACCGGTCCGTCACCGCGCCAATTTGACGGTAGCCACCAAGGCACAAGCGACGCGAATCTTGATGGAGTCGCGCGATGGCCAGCATCGCGCGACCGGTGTTGAATATGTCAGGAACGGTGAAACTATTCTGGCGCTCGCTACGTGCGAAACCTTGCTTGCTAGTGGTGCCATCAACTCACCGCAATTGCTGCAACTTTCCGGGATTGGCCCTGCCAAGATCCTGAATGGCGTGGGGATCAGTCAACGCGTTGAGGTCCCGGGCGTGGGTGAGAACCTGCAAGACCATTTGCAACTACGCATGGCATTCAAGGTGGAGGGGGTCAAAACGCTCAATACACTCGCCAACAGTTGGTGGGGTAAAGCCATGATGGGCCTCGAGTACGCGCTTTTTCGCACCGGACCGCTAACTATGGCGCCATCACAACTGGGCGCTTTTGTGAGATCGGACCCGGATCAGCCCGCCGCCAATCTGGAATATCACGTGCAGCCGGTTTCGCTGGACAAGTTTGGTGACCCACCCCACAAGTTTCCGGCATTTACGGCAAGTGTCTGCAATTTGCGGCCTGAAAGCCGGGGACATGTACATTTGAAGCATGCAGATCCCATGTCGCCCCCGCGTATCGATCCGAACTACCTCTCGACACCGGGCGATCAACACGTGGCTGTCAAGGCGTTGCGCCTGACCCGCGCAATTTGCGCAGCACCGGCGCTTGCACGTTACAAGCCGACTGAGTTCTTGCCTGGCCCCTCCTACTCGACCGACGAAGCACTGATTGAAGCGGCCGGGAACATCGGAACCACGATCTTTCACCCGGTCGGCACCTGCAAGATGGGGCCGGACTCTGATCCGATGGCGGTCGTCGATTCCCGGCTTCGCGTGCGCGGGGTTGCCAATTTGCGGGTCATTGACGCATCGATCATGCCCACCATTGTTTCCGGCAACACAAACTCGCCGACCGTCAGGATTGCCGAAAAAGGGGCTGGTATGGTCCTCGAAGATCGGGCACGGGCTTGACGCCTTTGATCCCAATACGGCTGAGTGAAGGTGGGCGAAGGAACCATGCCATCCCGGGCAGTCACTTCCCTGCACTTTCGGCCTGTTGCTAGGGTTTGCCCTCCATCATGTCCAATGCCGCGCTTGCCTGGTATTTCGTCGTTGTATGGGGCGTCGGTTTTGTGGCGACCAAAGCAGGGCTGCAATTCACGGCGCCGTTCACGTTCCTGTCGTTGCGATTCGCATTCGGCATTGTGGTTCTGCTTCCGCTCCTCATTTGGATCCGCCCGCACTGGCCTGTCGGGCGCTACGAATGGATGCATGTCGTCGTTGCTGGGTTGCTCATGCACGCGATTCATTTGGCCGGCTCCCACTACTCCCAATACCTTGGAATGTCAGCGGGTGTGACGGCCGTGATCCTGGCGCTTCAACCCCTCGCCACTGCGTTGATCGCGACTCGATTCTTCAACGAGCGCCTTTCGCAGCGCCAATGGCTGGGCGTCGCGCTCGGATTTGGCGGTGTCGCTGCGATTGTCTGGTACAAGATCGATGTGCGCGCCATTACATTGGGGGGCGTCGCGGCAGTGGCCATTGGCTTGGCGTCCTTGACTGCGGGAACACTGTATCAACGGAGGTTTTGCCCGGCTGCGGACCTGCGCTCTGCCGCACTGATCCAATTTGCCGCATCATTGACCCTGACATTGCCCTTTGCGCTTGCACTTGAGGGATTTCGCGTGATTTGGCATCCCGTGTTGCTGATGTCAATTGCCTTCCTGGTCATCGGCGCGTCGATCCTTGGGGTGAGTGCGCTGCACACCCTCATGCGGCGGGGTGCGGCGTCGCGTGTGGCCAGCATGCTGTACCTGCCGCCTGTTGTGGCGGTCATTGCTGAATGGTGGATGTTCGACGTCGTCCCGACCCTTGTCACTGTCGCAGGCATCGCGATGACCGGCTTTGGTGTCTACCTGACCGTTTCACGTCCGCGCGAAGGACCAAGGGAATCTGGCTGAATGCGGCCGCTACCTGCAATCATCATCCTGATGGTGTTGAACCATATCGCGTTCAGTGGTGGCCGCGTCACGCTGACGTTATTCGCATTGAACCAGCAAGCCACCACCCTGACCGTCGGATTTCTGCTTGCCTTGTATGCCGCCTTGCCGGCGTTCTTTTCGGTGAGCGCCGGTCGCTGGATCGATCGAATTGGCATGTTAAAGCCGATGCTGATCGGATCGGCCGGTGTCGGGATCTCTGTTCTCATCCCGGCAATACTGCCGGGGCTTTTGCCGCTTTACGCATCAGCCATTCTCGGAGGCGTGACGTTCATGCTGGTCAACGTCGCGGCCTACCACGCGGTTGGGGAACTTTCCGCGCCGGAGGATCGTCCGGTCAATTTCAGTTATGTGGCGCTCGGGTTTTCGGTATCGTCCTTCATCGCGCCCATTCTTGCCGGTGTGGGCATCGACAATTTCGGACACCGCCCGACGTTTCTCCTGCTGGCATTTTTTGCGCTGCTTCCCCTCCTTGGGCTGGCCACCCGACAAATCGCGTTTCCACCGCCTACTCCGCATGCAGAGACGCCGGACTCCGGGCACATCCTCGATCTCCTGCGCGACCCTGCAATGCGAAGTCTTTTCATCATGATGACGATCCTGACGGTCGCGTGGGACGTCTATGGGTTTGCGATTCCAGTTCACGGATCGCACTTGGGACTTTCAGCTTCAAAAATCGGCGTGGTGATGGGCGCCTTTGCAGCGGCGACCTTTACGATCCGGCTCGCCATTCCCTTCTTCGTCGCGCGCGTGAAGCCTTGGACCGTCCTGGCTGGTGCGCTGCTCGTGGCGGGAACAAGTTTTGTCGCGCTGGCATTTGCCGAAAGCGCTGGCGCCATGATGTTGTTTGTGTTCTTTCTTGGACTTGGGCTCGGCGCACCGCAACCCATGATGCTGACGATCCTGCATGAGTCCGCCCCCAAGGGGCGGGCTGCCGAGGCACTCGGACTGCGCACCACTTTGATCAACGGCAGCCAAACGGTGATGCCCGTGCTCTTTGGGGCCGTCGGCGCGGCAGTTGGTGTAATACCGATCTTTTGGGCGATTTCCCTTGCCCTGATATGCGGCGGGATTTTTGCGCGACGAATCGCCGCCTCAAAGACTTGAACCCTACACGGAAATTCCACTCCAATCGGCTTGAAATTTGGGGCCACGGCCCCCATGTCACGCTACAATCCGCGGCGCGTCGCGTTGGCTGCTGCGGACCACTTTTCAAACGGAGAATTTGTACATGAAACGCATCGTCTTGTTTATCGCCACCAACCTGGCGGTGATGATCGTGCTGGGAATCGTCACGTCACTGCTGGGCGTGAATACGTTCTTGACACAAAAAGGATTGAACATTGGAATGCTTCTGGCATTCTCGGCCGTGGTCGGCTTTACCGGTTCTTTCATTTCGCTGTTGATGTCCAAACCGATGGCCAAGTGGAGCACCGGCGCACAGGTGATCGACAATCCCGCCAGCGAGACCGAGCGGTGGTTGGTCGAAACTGTGCGGCGATTGGCGAACAAGGCCAATATCGGGATGCCGGAAGTTGCCGTGTACGAAGGCGAGCCCAACGCTTTTGCCACGGGTGCGTTCAAGAACTCCTCGCTCGTTGCGGTGTCAACCGGACTGTTGCAATCAATGAGTAAAGAGGAGGTCGAAGCCGTCTTGGCGCACGAAGTGGCGCACATCCAGAATGGGGACATGGTCACCTTGACGCTGATTCAGGGCGTGGTGAATACGTTTGTCGTGTTCCTGTCCAAGATTGTCGGCTACTTTGTCGACCGAGTCGTGCTCAAGAACGACCGCGATGGCCCGGGAATCGGTTACTACGTGACGGACATCGTTTGCCAGATCGTGTTTGGCCTGCTGGCATCCATTATCGTGGCCTGGTTTTCGCGCCAACGCGAATTCAGGGCCGATGCCGGCGCCGCCAACCTGCAAGGCACACCCCAACCCATGATGAAGGCGCTGGCGCGACTCGGTGGGCTCGAACCCGGAGAATTGCCAAAGAGCATGGCGGCGTCAGGCATTTCGGACAAGCCCGGATTTGCGGCTTTGTTTTCCAGCCACCCGCCCATTGAGGAACGGATTGCGGCCCTCAAGGGAAAATGAACCTTTCCGGGTGGAAACAAAAAAGCGCACCCTAGGGTGCGCTTTTCCATTGGGCAATGCAAATGGCTATTTCTTGAATGCCGACTTGATCGACCCGAATAAGCCTTTCTTTTCTTCTTCTTGCGGTGGTTGCTGCTTCGTTTCGGGCATGACCGCATAAGTCGGGTTTTTCAGGTCCGGACGCCGGTATTGCCCGGTTGCGGACAAGTTGGCTGCGGGCTTGCGATTGTAGTTTTTGAAATTCGATTCCTTGCCGATGAACAAGCGCGCCAAATCTTCCAGCGACTGATCGTTGACGGTGTCCGGCTCCAGTGTATACATCGTGGGCCCAAAATCCTCGACGTTCTTCAGCTTGAAACGGATCACGCCGTTGTCGTAGTCGCCCACAATTTCAGCACCGCACAGGATTTCGCAGCTGATCTTGAAAACCTCGGAAACCACCACGCGACGTTCATTGCGGAACACCTCCGACGTAAAGCGCATGTTGTTCTGCCAGAGCAGGTCGCGGAACCGCTCAATGGTCTCGGCCTCTCGCTTGACCGTCAGGACATCCGGCTTGCCGCGCTTGAACGTGATCGACACGCTTTCGTAATGCTCCCGACCATCGCGCTGCGAGGTTCGATACTCGATCCGGTATTCACCCTGCGAAAGTCCGTCGATCTTCCCGACGGAATGCAATTCATAGCCCAGTGGGCAAGCGGGCTTGACGACATTGAGCTGCTTGAACAGCTCGAACATGTACTGAAACGTCTTGCGCAAAGCACGATCCACGGCGGCGGCATTGGCCTTGAGCGTCTGCGAACGCTCCGCTTCCTGATTTCTCAGTGAGTCGGCTTCTTTCTTGATGTCGTCAAGCAGTCCCATGCATTCTCCGGTAAGGCTTTGTTGCGCTATGCTGCGGACATTGGCGAGTTCCGGGCGAATTCCTTCCGGCAAATCTTACGCCATCGCAATCCACGCATCATCCATGTCGGCGCGTCGGGTGACAGCCGCGCGTCAACTCTTTGTTTGGTTAACATTTTAGCGCGCCAAATCGCGCCTGTCAGCCCCGGAAATCCCTGATGAATGCCATTCTCGCCTTGGATCAAGGCACCACCAGCTCCCGCGCTATCGTTTTTGACCTGCACGGCAAGTCCCTGGGCACGGCCCAACAAGAGTTTCGGCAAATTTTTCCCAAGCCTGCGTGGGTGGAGCACGACGCCCGCGAAATCTGGCAATCGCAACGCGAGGTTGCTGCCGCCGCACTTCGCATCGCACAAGACCAAGGCGCGACGATTGCCGCGATCGGGATTACCAATCAGCGCGAAACCACTGTCCTGTGGGACCGATCGACCGGCGAGCCGGTCGCCAACGCGATCGTCTGGCAAGATCGCCGCACTGCGCCGATTTGTGAATCCTTGTTTTCGGACGGTCATGGAGAACGCTTCCGGCAAAAGACCGGTTTGGTTTTGGACGCGTATTTTTCCGGCACCAAACTGAAATGGCTACTGGACCAAATCCCGGGCGCGCGTGAACGCGCCGGTCGTGGGGAATTGGCGTTTGGGACCGTCGATAGCTGGCTCATCTTCAAGCTGACAGGAGGCAAGGTCCATGCCACGGACGTCAGCAACGCATCCAGAACCTTGCTCTGCAATATTCATACGGCGGAATGGGACGACGAACTTCTCGACATCTTGGACATTCCTCGATCAGTCCTGCCGCAAATTGTCAGTTCCAGCGGAATCCTAGGTTTGACTGCCTGTGAGGGACTGCCACCGGGCATCCCGATTGCCGGGGTTGCCGGCGACCAGCAGGCCGCCTTGTTCGGACAGGCATGCCATCAGTCCGGAATGATCAAAAACACCTAGGGCACCGGTTGTTTCATGTTGATGAACACGGGACAACAAGCAGTCACCTCCGCGAACAAGTTGCTGACGACGATTGCCTGGCGGCTTGAGGATGACCTGCGACCGACCTACGCACTTGAGGGCAGCGTTTTCATCGGCGGCGCGGCCATTCAATGGCTCCGCGATGGACTCGGCGTGATCAGCAGCGCAAGCGAGGTGGAGTCGTTGGCCGCATCCGTGCCGGATAGCGATGGCATTGTCTTCGTGCCAGCTTTCGCAGGGTTGGGAGCACCTCATTGGGATCCGTACGCCCGCGGCGCAATCCTCGGCCTCACCCGCGGAACCACCAAAGCGCACCTAGCGCGCGCCGCACTGGAATCCATTGCGTTGCAAAGCGCGGACTTGGCGGATGCCATGGCCAAGGATGCCTCGGTTCCGGTGACCAATATCCGCGTCGATGGCGGAGCCAGCGTGAATTCCCTGCTGATGCAAATGCAGGCGGACATCGCCCGCGTGACCGTGACAAGACCGGTGGTCAGCGAGACGACGGCGCTCGGCGCTGCCTTTCTCGCAGGGCTCGGGTTCGGGGTCTGGTCAGGGATCGAAGAAATTTCAAAACTCTGGGCGAAGGATCGAGATTTCTTGCCCTCGCAGAATGTAACGGCGGTAGAGAAGTTTCGTGCTCGTTGGATCGAAGGGGTTAGACGCGCCTCCGCGTGGTCAAATTGATGAAGTGAAATCTAAGAAAGGTTGTTTAAGCCATTGAAAAGACATTATTAACCTTGATTTCTATTTGTGCTTTTGCACCGAGAACACCAATCCGAAGGACTTCGCGCCTAGCCTTGGCTGAATTTCTCCGGAGCGCATCGCACTTGCGTGGTCACCTATTGACAGTTTGCCCCAAAACAAATAACTTACCGACTGGTCAGTTATTTTCAGGCACGCAAAGTGAGGGCACTCGATTCAAACCACGGACTACAGCCAGCTCGCCTATTCATAGGGAGCGTGACTATTACTGCCATAGCATCCTTGGTACTCGCGTCAGGTTGTGCCGAAAAGCAACCTGAAACCGCAAAGGCGCGACCTGCCCTGATTTACACGGTGTCTTCGCAAGGCGGCTTGGACATGGATGTGTACCCCGGAGAAGTCCGGGCGCGGCAAGAATCCGATCACTCCTTCCGCGTTTCAGGGAAAATCGTCGCGCGACTGGTAGATCCCGGCGCACGCGTGGCTCGCGGTCAACCCCTCGCGCGACTGGACCCATCAGACACCAAACTGACTTCAGATGCCGCGCAGGCCGCCGTTGCAGCGGCAGAAACAGAAGCGCAGTTTTCTGAAGCTGAATATGTGCGGTTCCAAGACTTGTTCAAGCGCGGCTTCGTCAGCCAGTCGGCTTTGGATCAAAAACTCAATGTCGCCAACGCGGCGAAAGCCCGACTGGAGTCCGCGAAGGCGCAGGCACGCGTATCGCAGAATCAAGCCGGATACACAACCCTTGCCGCCGAATTCGACGGCGTCGTCACCCAGGCCCTCGGTGAAGCGGGACAAGTTGTCGGCGCGGGACAACCGGTGCTGCGCGTTGCCAACCCTGCGGACAAAGAACTCCTGATTTACGTCCCTGAATCCAAAATCGCCGAGTTCCGCACGCTTGCCCGCGGTGCCACCGCCAAGGAGACACGTGTCGCCATGACCAGTGAGCCGCAGCGGTATTTTCCGGCGCGCGTTAGAGAAATTGGCGCTGCAGCGGATCCAGTGACGCGGACCTATCCAGTCCGCATGTCGATTTCCCAAGCTGGCGATACCGTCCAACTTGGGATGAGCGGTTATGCGGTACTCGCCAGCCCGTCCGGTTCCGGTACCCTTCATGTCCCGCTGTCAGCTGTACTGGTCAAAGGCAGTCAAAGCGGGGTATTTCGTCTTTCCCCCGACGGAAAACTTTCGCTGATCCCTGTGACCATCGTGCAATTCACGGAGACAGCGGCGGTCGTGAAGGGTCCGCTGGCGCAAGGCGATCGAATCGTTGCGGCGGGCGTCCACAAACTCAAGGAAGGCGATGTCGTCAAACCACTTGATGATCCCCGCATGACCGGCGACGGCAAAGTGGCCGTGGTGCCTGCAGAAGGGGGCAGCCATGCCCCACTGCTCACGCTGAATACTCGCGGCGCGCGCTGAAGGGCGGCCCGTGAGCAACAACTCCTGGAATCTGTCCGAGTGGGCGTTAAAGCACCAGCCCCTGGTGCTTTATCTAATCGTGGTGATGGGCGTTTTGGGGCTGTTTTCCTACGGCCGGCTGGGTCAGGCCGAAGATCCACCCTTCACGTTCAAATTCATGACCATCCGTACAATCTGGCCGGGAGCTTCTCCGGCCGAGGTCGACCAGCAGGTGACCGAGCGGCTCGAACGCAAGCTGCAGGAGGTGCCGAACGTCAACTTTCTGCGCAGTTATTCGCGTCCCGGCGAATCACTGATCTTTTTCGCGATCAACGACGCTGCGCCTGCTTCGGCGGTCCCTGAGACGACCTACCAGGTCCGCAAGCGGATCGGGGACATTCGCCATACCCTGCCCCAGGGCGTGCTCGGGCCATTCTTCAATGACGAGTTCGGAGATACGTTCGGCAACATCTTTGCATTGACCGGCGACGGCTTCAGCGACGCCGACAAGAAACTCTATGCAGACAAAATCCGCCGAGAGTTCCTGCGTGTGCCCGACGTAGCCAAGGTGGAGTTGTTTGGCGAGCAGGACGAAAAGGTCTACGTCGAGATCTCGAACATCAAGCTTGCGTCGCTCGGGATCGATGGCAGCGCCCTGATTGCCGCGATGCAGGCCCAGAATGCCATTACGCCTGGGGGTGCCTTTGAAACACCCACCGACAAGATCTACGTTCGAGCCTCGGGTTCATTTGATGGCGTGGAGTCCATTCGAAATTTCACCATTCGGGCCAATGGCCGCGTCATTCGCCTTGGCGACATTGCCACTGTCAAGCGCGGATTTGCCGAGCCCCCCTTTTCGCGGATGCGCTACATGGGGCAGGATGCCATCGGCTTGGGAATCTCCATGCGCCAGGGCGGCGACATCGTCGCGTTGGGCCGGCATCTTGACGAGGCCGTACATCGAATCGAGAACACGCTGCCGGTCGGTTTGGAATTGCACCGCGTCAACGACCAGCCGCGCGCTGTCTCCGCCAGCATCCGCGAGTTTGTCCGCTCCTTGGCGGAAGCGGTCGTCATCGTCCTCGGCGTCACATTTTTCACCTTGGGCATGCGCACCGGTCTCGTGGTGGCCTTGTCGATTCCGCTGGTCCTGTCGCTCACGTTTTTCTTCATGTATCTGTTCGACGTGGGCCTCCACAAGATTTCGCTCGGCGCGCTGATCCTGTCGTTGGGGCTCCTGGTCGATGACGCCATCATCGCGGTCGAGATGATGGCCATCAAGATGGAACAAGGCTGGGACCGCTTTCGGGCCGCGAGCTTTGCCTATACCTCGACTGCTTTTCCCATGCTGTCCGGGACCTTGGTCACGGTGGCAGGATTCCTGCCCATTGCCACCGCAAAATCGGGTACCGGCGAATACACGCGATCCATCTTCCAGGTCACGTCCATCTCGCTGTTGCTGTCATGGATCGCAGCGGTCATCTTCATTCCGTACCTCGGCTATCACCTGCTGCCGGACTACAAGGACGGTCGCATTGTGATTACGCCGCGAATGCGTCGGTGGGCGGAATGGTCGCGACGCATCCCGCGTATCGGCAATTGGCTGGCGGCACGCATCGCCCCCGAAGTCGGCGAGTCAGGCGAACAAAGCCATGCTGCTGCAGCGGTGGATCACGACGTGTACGACACCCAGTTCTACCGGCGGTTTCGCGATCATGTCCAATGGTGCGTCACGCACCGAAAAACCGTCTTGGTCGCGACTGTGCTTCTGTTTGCAGGCTCGGTCGGTGCATTCAAATTCGTTCAGCAGCAGTTCTTCCCGTCTTCGACGCGTGTCGAATTGATTGTGGACTTGAAGCTCGCGGAAGGATCGTCATTTCAGGCCACCGAACGCCAGGCGCAGAAATTCGAAAAGTACCTGGATGCACAGAAGGACTTGATCGACAACTACGTTTCATATGTCGGTAGCGGTTCACCGCGTTTCTACTTTCCGCTCGACATTCAATTGCCCGCACCCAGTTTGACGCAGTTTGTCATCACCACCAAAAGCGTTTCGGCGCGGCGCGCTTTGCGCGACCGGCTGATCAAGGCCTTTGAGACCGATTTTCCGGAACTGAGGGGTCGCGTTCTGGAACTCCAGAACGGCCCACCGGTAGGATTCCCCGTGCAATTCCGGGTCTCCGGCGAAGACCTGCAAGTGATTCGTGACATTTCCGAAAAAGTGGCCTCTGCGATGCGCGAGATCCCCGATCTCGTCAATGTGCAGTTTGATTGGGAAGAGCGGTCCAAAGTCATCAAGCTGGAGGTCGACCAGGACAAGGCGCGCTTGCTGGGCGTGTCTTCCCAGGAATTGGCGGCCTTCCTCAATACTTCGCTCAATGGCATCCAGGCCACCCAATTTCGCGAGCGCGACAAGTTGGTCGAAGTCCTGATCCGCGGACCGGCCAACGAGCGGGCGAAGCTCTCGCTGCTCGAGAGCCTTAACGTCCCCACGCGCGCCGGAAAAGCTGTCCCGTTGACGCAGATCGCCACCATCAAGCATGAATTCGAGCACGGCGTGATCTGGCGCCGGGATCGGTTGCCGACCATCACGGTGAGGGCAGACATCTATAACACCAACGTTCAGCCTGCGACCGCCACCGCGCTTGTGGAGGCCAAGCTTCGCACCTTGCGTGCGGAATTGCCGCTGGGGGTTCGCATCGACGTCGGTGGTTCTGTCGAGGAAAGCGCCAAAGGGCAAAACTCCATCAACGCCGGCATGCCGCTGTTTTTCGGCGCCGTGCTGACGGTGCTGATGATCCAGTTGATGAGCTTCCAGCGGGTCGTCCTGGTCGTGTTGACCGCACCGCTCGGACTGATCGGCGTGGCGGCAGCCCTGTTGATCTTCGGCAAGCCTTTTGGCTTCGTGGCGATGTTGGGAACGATTGCCCTGTTCGGCATGATCATGCGCAACTCCGTGATCCTGATTGACCAAATCGAGCAGGACATCCAGGCCGGTCACGACGCCATGCACGCCATCGTCGATGCCACGGTGCGCCGGCTGCGCCCCATTGTCTTGACGGCTCTGGCCGCCATTCTGGCGATGATTCCGCTCACCCGTTCTGACTTTTTCGGTCCGATGGCAGTGGCCATCATGGGCGGTTTGTTCGTTGCCACGCTCTTGACCCTGTTCTTCCTGCCGGCGCTGTATGCCGCGTGGTTCCGGATCAGGCCTGCCGACGGACAATCTGCAAGAGCCTAGTCCGGTCGCCGGCGGGAAAACTGAGTCCCGCTTGTTAGAATGCGCGGGTGAATCCATCAGCATTTGTGCGCCTTCCGGCGCGACTTCTCGCCTTGGGCGTTGCACTCGCAGTGTCGATTTCGGCGCTCGCACAGCAGAATTCAATCTCGCCCGCGCAACCTGTGACGGAGAAAAAGCGGCCGAAAGTAGGCTTGGTACTCTCCGGCGGCGGCGCGCGCGGCGCAGCGCACATCGGGGTGATCAAGGTCCTCGAAGAACTGCGCGTTCCAATCGATGTCATTGCCGGTTCGTCCATGGGTGCCCTTGTCGGGGCGGCCTATGCGTCCGGCACCTCCGTTCGTGAACTGGAAGACGGATTGCTATCGCAAGACTGGGACCGGTTGCTCACCGATGAGTCTCCCCGTGTGGACCGCAGCTTCCTTCGCAAGGAAGAAGACCAGAATCGATTGCTCCGCCTGGAACTGGGCGTCAAGCGGGATGGAATTCGACTGCCGCCGGGTGCCATCACCGGTCAAAAATTCGACGCGTTGTTCAGCCAGATTACCCGCAATGCACCGCCGGTCCAGGATTTCGACCTGTTGCCGATCCCGTTCCGCGCCGTGGCCACCGACGCGGAATCCGGCACCATGCACGTATTTGCCAATGGGCGTCTGGTGGATGCCATGCGGGCGTCGATGTCGGTCCCTGGTGCCATCGCACCCTACCAGGTGGGCGATCGCATCTATCTGGATGGCGGACTGACCCGCAATTTGCCGGTCGACGTTGCGCGCCAGATGGGCGCGGATGTCGTCATCGTGGTCAACATCGGCACCCCGCTGTTGAAGAAGCAGGAGATCCAGTCGCTGGTTGGCGTATCCCTGCAAATGGTCAACATCCTGACGGAACAGAATGTCCGGGCATCGATTGAATCGCTGACGAAGTCGGATCACCTGTTGTCACCGCCGCTCGACACGATCGGTGCGACCGACTTCAAATTGGTTGGGGATGCCATCAACATCGGTGCCGCCACCGCGCGGGCCAATGCCCAAGCGCTCTCGGTCTTGAGTTTGCCCAAGGAAGAGTATGCGGAGTTCCGTAGGACCCAATTGGCGAAGTCGCCCGTTCCCATCAGCGACAAGGATCATCTGGCCGATGTCCGAGTTACAGGGGTTGAACGGTCAAGCGCGGAAGAACTGAAGCGGACCTTGGGCGTCAAGGCTGGCGATCCGCTTGACTTCAAAAAACTCAACCTGGGCGTCAGCCGGGTTTTTGGTTCCGGTTATTTCGAACGCGTGAATTACAGCCTGCTGAACGACAGCGGCCGCAATGTGCTCGACATCGACGCGCGCGAAAAATCCTGGGGGCCCAACTATCTCCGATTCGGTTTGTCTCTCAATGCCGACACCGTGGGCGAAGGCCGTTTCAACTTGCTCATGCGTTATCTGCAAACACAGTTCAACAGTTGGGGCGCGGAGTGGCGCACAGACTTTCAATTGGGTCGTGACCGGCGCGTCGCGACTCAATTCTTCCAGCCTCTAGGTCCCAGCGGCCTGCTCAACCAGTTGAGCATCATTCCGGGCGTCGAGTACCTGCAGCGCCCGGTGGATTTCATCATTGGCGGCCGGCGCAATTTCCAATACCAGCTTACGACCATCAGTCAGGCCGTGGATGTTGGATTCGACCTGTCGCGAAATGCGATTCTGCGCGTTGGCCTCTCCAAATCTGACAACGATACCAAGCCCACCATTGGCTTCAGCGTTTTTGCTGACCCCGAGTTCAAGGACGCGGGTGCGCGCGTCAAGTTCCTGTACGACAGCCTCGACGACACCAGCTTTCCGCGCGAAGGCCGATTGTTGCAGATTGAGCATTACAAAACCTTGGACAAGCTCGGCGCCGACAGGCGCTATACAAAAAGCGAAGTCAACTTCCAGGAACACGTGTCCATTCGTTCCGGCACCATTTCTGCAGCTTTGCGCTATGGACGCTCCGGTGATGACGGCTTGAACCCCTTCAACAGCTTTACCCTGGGCGGATTCCAGCAACTGTCGGGTTACCGGCCAGCAGAGTTCCTGGGAAGCGCGGTCGCACTGGCACGTGTGGGATATTTGCATCGCCTGGCGCAAATCCGGAATCCCTTCGGTTCAAATCTGTATTTCGGCTCGACCCTGGAATTTGGACGGACTGCCACCTCAAACGAACGCTTGAGATCGGCGGACACCAAGGCATCGGTGAGCCTTTACGCAGGTTTTGACACGCTGTTCGGTCCGCTGTACGTCGGATTCGGAAAGTCCAAAGACAAGAGCCCGTTGTTCTACCTGTTCCTCGGCCAACCCTGACTCCGTCAAGCGACCCGGCAGGTCACCAACGCACGCGCGTCAATTCAGGCGCCAACAAGAGTCCCTCGGCAAAACACAAGCGCTGACGGTGCCTTTGGACCGTTTTTGCCTCAAACGGCAAGCCAGTCCTTGCTTTTTCCGTGGCATGCAGGGATTTTTTTCCTTTCGATTTGCGCCTTGTGCCGCTACAATCGCGCCACGGAAAAATTGCCATGCTCAACGTTTTCATTCTCAATAACCGGCGGCTCAATCAGCTGCAGGTCGATTCGCTCGATGACCTGAAGAATTCCGAGCCGATCTGGATCGACCTCGCCGCCCCCACGGATACCGAACGCGAGTGGATCCGCACGTTGTACGACCTCGAGTTGCCCTCGCTGGAGGATATGCACGACCTCGAGTCCTCTGCGCGATTCTACGAAGGTGAGCACGGCGAACTGCATTTGCGGTCCGATTTCCTGCTCGAAATCAACGAGGATGATTCGCGCAACGTGCCGGTGGCGTTCATCCTCAAAAACAACACGCTGCTGTCGCTGCATTTGGAAGACTTGCCTGTCTTCCGCCTCGTACGGATGCGCGCGCGCACCCGACCCGGCTACATTGAAGACGCACGCGAAGTGTTGCTGGATCTCTACGCCACCGATGCCGAGTATTCCGCCGATGCGCTTGAAAGTGTGTATGCCGAGCTCGAAAAAATCTCTGCGTCCGTGCTCACCGAGAGAATGACCGACGCCGAGGCCGGCAAGGTGCTGGCACGCATTGCCAACGAGGAAGACCTGAACGGCCGCATCCGTCGCAATGTCATGGACACTCGACGAGCCGTGTCATTTCTCATGAGGCAAAAACTTCTGGAGGCCGACCAGATGGAGGAGGCGCGCCAGATTCTCCGCGACATCGAATCCCTCGACGGCCACACGGCCTTCCTGTTCGACAAGATCAACTTCCTGATGGATGCCACGGTCGGCTTCATCAACATCAACCAGAACAAGATCATCAAGATCTTCTCGGTGGCGTCGGTAGCCTTGCTCCCCCCAACACTGATCGCCAGCATCTACGGCATGAATTTCAAGGGCTGGTTCCCTGAACTCAATTGGGAGTGGGGATACCCATTTGCGATCAGCCTGATGGTGGTTTCCGTCGCCGTGCCATTCGCCTATTTCAAGCGCAAGGGCTGGCTGGACTGAAAAGCCCCGGGCGCCCTGCTCAAGTCAGGCGTTCGAGACGCCCGCGGCGCTTGATAAGGTTCTTATAGTCCCACTGGATGTCCCGGGACTTCTTCAGCCAGCGCTCGAGGTCTTTGACGTTGACCTGGTCGGCCGACGTGAAGCGTGCCTCGGCGGCCTTGAAGCTGCCCTCTGCCACCAGGCCGGGTTCGTCAAACGATTGGCCGCTCCAGAACAACAGGCGAATGCAGTGCTTGAGCTTGCCATAACCGGCTACAGGGTTGCCCTCTAGAAACCAGACCGGAACCGCGTGCCAGATCTTGTTTTCGGCCTCGGGCAGGATGCGATCGATGGTGCGCGCGAGTAGATCCGCAATCGCTTTATCGTCGGGCGCCAATGCGTCGTTGTATTGCGCGGTCCCCGGCTGAAGCGATGCACTACGTCGCGTCTTCGCCGGTTGGGCTGGTGAGCCATTGGAAAGCGCGGCGACTGCATTTGCGGGTGTCTTGGCAGCCGGTTTCTTTCCCGCAGCGTTGGCTGCCGCTGCTGCACGAACCAATGTCTTGAACGCGGTCGCATTCACAGTTTCACCTTCACGGATATCGATCGCGCGCCGCGTATTTCCCTCGAGGCTTGAATTGAACAGCCTTTTGGGGTCCTTCAAAGCAGCCCCTTTGGCAAACGTAAGCTTGACGACCGCCTTGTAGGTTTCACCCGTGCACAAGATTCCCCCATGTTCCCAAACCGGGGTTTCTCCCCATTTCAGGGTCTCCTGCACATCCGGGAGAGCCTCGTGGATCAACTGGCGCATGCGCGCCAGCGCGTCGCCGCGCCAGTCCTTCTGTGCAGCGATTTTCTTGGTGATCTGACTGGATGCGCTGGCAGTTGCCGCAGGTTTCTTGGTGGGCATGCAGACTCCTTTGGCCGGTAAGCTCAGGTGACGATGGTTTCCGCCGGAAGAAATGTGTCGGCTGCGATCGCTCGGCGATCGGCATGAAACGGATGCTTATGCGGCATGGTACCGCCCTTCTTCCACAGCTTTCTTGATGTCGTTCAGGTCTTCAAGGATGGCTTTCCGGATGACACCCTTGAAAAACAGTTGCATCGGGATCGCCTGCAGACGCGCCGCAAATCCTTGCGGCTGCGTTTCGTGACTGCTGACCAATATCGTGTCGCCACCACGTTCCTCGATTCGAAACGTGGTCAGGAACACGAATCCGCCGTCGGCCGCACGCGTGGAGTATTGCCCTAACTCGGAAGCCTCGACGACCTGCTTTTCCACGGCCGCTGGCTTGCCGAACAGGATGCGGGTTTCCCGCCACCGCAAGCCAACCAGGCCGAAGGTGGGCCGCTCCAGGATTTCAATTTTTTCAATTCCGCGGATGAACGCGCCGGCATTTTCGATATCCGTAATGGCTGCCCAAATTGCGGCCCTCGGGCCGCCGATCGTGACCTGCGCTTCAACCATCATGGATGCACCCGCGTATCAGTGTGGAAGTCAACCAGGAAGCAAACTTGCGCAAGCCTCCCGCCTTGCAAGAGTGAGCAATCTACCGCGTTTCGCAAGCGCCTACTCGGGCACGAGCAGCATTTTGAATGCCACCTGCAGGCGCCCATCGGTGCGGGGAACGGAATCCCTTGAATCCATCCGAACAAAAAACGGATCGGCCTTGAGGAGTGCTTCCACCACCGACATGTCCGCGGCATTTTTCGCGACAACTGTGACAAAAAAGGGCATCAGCTCGCAGGTGTCGTCCGGACGAATTCGGCCTTGATAATGGCTCACTGCGGCATTCACATGCTCGGCCTTTTCGGGAAGGTTCGCCTTCAAGCGCGCGAAAAACTGGCGGGTCTGCTCGGGGTCCAACTGGCATTTCAACAGCTTGCCCTTGGGGCGAATCCTTGGCGGCAATTCCTCTTCGCGGAGCGGCGACAAGTCAGCCGCGGGTGCGGGCGGCCATTTGTCAGAATGCGTGGAGGACCACAACGGAATCGACGTTTCCCTCACGTAACGCCCGCTCAACAAGACAATTTTTCGCCGCTCCACCCATTTCAGTCCCAATGACCCATCGGCATCCTTGCGCAGCCATAGTGTGACGTCACGTGTTCCTTCCATGCCCCCGTCAAAGTCTGCAGGCCCGTTTCGCCCATGGGTGTCCACCTTGATCCAACCTGCCTCGCACTCCTTGAGCGGGAGCACTGCAGTCACCTGGTGCAGCGGACCCAGGCCTGCGATTTGGTTGTACCAGGACTGCTCCATGCTGCCCACCCTGGTGACCGGATACGACGTGCGCAGGACCAAGTCCAGCCAACGCACGTACTGGTTAGGATCGCGATCCGACAACGACCGCGCTTTCTTCAACACGTCCTCGCGGGGCATGTGCCAGACCAGCAGGTATCCGTCTTTTCGCGGCGAAAGCGTTGCGAATTGGGGCGATTGCACCCGTGGTCGCAAAGTCTCCGTCACATGCAAATGAAATTCATCCATCCATGCCGGGCGCACCGCCTGGTAGGTCCCGGTCAGATCGGGACAGCCCGCGGCGGCCGCGTCGACCTGTCCCGGGCCGACCGAAAACAGAAATGACGCCAACGAGAAGACGCCGAGGATTCGCAATGCTTTGCGAATCCTTGCGCGTCCCAGCAATCGCTTGGTCGGTGGAAACATGGCGTCAGGACAAACCCGCGCAGCCGCGAGAGTTCGCTATCCGTTCAAATGCGCAACGACCAGCCGGTAGCCCACGTCGAGCGCCTCGCGTTCAAGCAGGTGCCCATGTCGGGCCATCCACGCGCCCGAGTCGAGGTCTGCGCGCAATCGCGCCAGGCCGGCACGGTCTGCATCGGTCATGCGCGCAAACAGCGAAATGCCTGCTTGCACCTGAGGGTCCAAGTACGCGGCAGGGCGCGCCCAGTACGCGCCGAAAAAGCCGTCCACGCAATCGCGAGGCACCGGCAACGGGGCGATGTCCACGCGGCCATTGGGGCCGAAGGCCCGTGCATACTCGTGCATCTTGGGCAGCACTGCGCGGTCCACCGCCACGAACGACGGCACGTATTCCTGCAGCAGCCAGAATGCATCGGCTTCCGTGTCCCAGGTGAGCACCACGACGCGATTCCTGGCCACCCGCGTGCATTCGGCCAGCCCCTGCATGCGGTCCGGCCAGTGATGAATGGTCAGGATGGCCATCACCGCATCGAACGACTTCGCGTCAAACGGCAACGACTGGGCACCCGCCTGGATCGCCCGCGCCGAACCCGCCGGCCGCTGCGCGATCATGACTGCGGACGGTTCCACGGCGGTGACATGGCGATCAGCCGGCTCGTACGAGCCCGCACCTGCGCCCACGTTGAGTACCGTTTTCGCGTCGCCCAACGCGGCATTCAGCGTTGCGGCAATGCGCGGGTCCGGCTGACGCTGGCGCGCGTATCCCTGGCCGATGGTGTCATAGATGGCATTGGCATTCATGGTTCGATCCCCGCCTCCGTGGTTGCCCGGGCGCTATTGCCGGGTAGATTCCCCTACGCAATCCGCGTCTGAATCCGGACATCGCGACTGTCAATCGGCTTTCAAGAGCAGCCTGAAGAATGCGATGGCGAAGAAAAGGTCGATGAATCCGGGAGGAAGCGCCTTGGCCGGGATGTCGCCGAGTTGCCAGCAAACGATGGACAACACAAACACGCCGGTCTTGGCCGCAGCCGCTGTCGTCAGCAATGGCCGCGAGATCTTCCCTTGATGCCCCATCCACGCATATGCCACGCCAAACAGTGCGACGAACAACACCATCATCCAGCGGTAAACCAACGGGCCGTCCGCCGGCAGTTCGGTAAATGCCCCGATGCTTCCGGGAAATGCCAGCATCAGCGCAGCAAATGCGTTGAAGGCTGCCGCAAGATATAGAGTGATTCGCATGCGCACATCTCCTATGCAGAACTCAAAAGCCGATCAATCGGATGCAATAGCGGCCTTTGTCGTCCTGCCGATTTGTTTTCTGGCGTCATCGCTGGATTCTCGCAAATCCGGTGGCCAAATACTCTGCAATGGGATACCACGATCAGGTATCACAAGCACTGGTAAGGCGTTTCGGGGCGATTTTGGCCTGATCGCCGCGCCAACTCTAGACTTCGATACTCAAATGCCGGTGTGGCGCTTACCCGCCATGCGGGAGGCCTAGCCGGCGATTCGCCGGGACCGCCACGTCGATGAGTCTTGGCTTTGGCAAGTTGAGCGCTGCCATCAATTTGATGAACTCTTCGCGGGTCTTGCCAGCCAAGCGCGGATTATTCGCGCGTTCAGCGCCAATGGTGGACATCCTGAAACCTTTGTAATCGTGGCCAGGATACACGCATGTCTCGTCCGGCAGCGTGAACAAGCGCTGCACGATGCTGTCGTAGAGTGCGCCGGCATCGCCGCCCTGGAAATCCGCCCGGCCGCAGCCGCCGATGAACAGCGTGTCCCCGGTAAACACCGCGTCGCGCCAGCGGTAACAAACGCTTCCTGCGGTATGCCCGGGGGTCTCGATCGCGACAAGCCTTTCGCGTCCGACCTTGATTTCAGTGCCCTCTTCCACATGCACGTCGGCGGGTTCGATGCCGCAATTGAACGGCGCCGCCGCTTTGGCACCTGTCCGCTTGCGCAGTTCGCCGGCAGAAGTGATGTGGTCTGCATGCGCATGCGTCTCCAGCGTCAGGACCAGCCGCAAGCCGTGTGAAGCCAGCACGGCAAGATCGCGGTCCAGCTGCGAATCCACCGGATCGATGATGACCGCCTCCCGAGTGGCTGCGTCCCCGACGATGTAGGTCAGCGTCGAAGAGGTCTCGTCAAACAACTGTTCGAAGATGAAGTCGGCAGGCATGCGCGAATGATACTGCCGCAAACAGAAGACCAAGAAGCGCTTCAAAAACTCGTGGGCGAAGGCTACCCGGCGGTCAGCCCGCCATCGATCATGTGGATGGAGCCGCTGCAGTACGACGATTCATCGCTTCCCAGGAACAGCGCCAGGCGCGCCACTTCCTCGTTGAGGCCATAGCGCTGCATCGGGATGCGGGCCTTGATATTGCCCCGAACGTCATCCGGGCTCTCTGCGGAAATCTGGGTTTCAATCGAGCGGATCATGCGGTTGTCGATGGGCCCCGGCCCGATGGCATTCACGCGAATCTTGAACGGGCCCAACTCCATCGCCGAGGACTTCACCATTCCGAAGACGGCATGCTTGCTCGCGACATACGGGGCCAAACCTGCGGACCCCTTCACGCCGGCAATGGACGATAACGCGATCATCGAACCGCCGCCCCGCGCTTTCATTGGCGCCACGCAATGCTTGAACGCCAGCCACACGCCAATCACATTGGTTTTCAGGACCTGCTCAAACTCGGCGCGGGACTGCAATTCCAGCGGCCTCACCTGGCCTTCGGTCCCCGCGTTTGCAAGAAGGACGTCCAAGCCACCAAACGCTTTCATCGTGGCCTGCACTGCCGACGCAAAGGCCTCTTCATCGTCCGCATCGCCCAGGCAATGCGCCAGGCTGGTGCCGCCCCCGAGCCGCGCGCAAGTGTCCTTGAGCTTCGTCGCCGAGCGGGCCACCAGCATCACGCGTGCTCCTTCCTGAAGGAACAATTTTGCCGTCGCCTCGCCGATACCCCCGGTGGCACCGGTGATGATGGCCACTTTTCCGGTGAGGCGGTGTCGAGAGTCCGAGATGGAATTCATGGCAGTCTCTTGAAAGGAAAGTCCTCATTGAAGCACAAGCCCATGGAGATTGGCTGGCTTCCCTGACACGATCTGGCACAAGAAGTCATGCTTGTCGCAAAATGCCCTCACTACAATTTGTTATTCGCTCTTACCGCCGAGGCAGGACATGTATCGATTTCTTGCACTCTGTATCTTGACATCCAGTCTTTTGTCTCAATCCCCGGCGCTCGCACAGGTGGCCACCAGCGGCCCCTACTGGCCGGGACCGGCGGTCAGCGGGTCGTGGTTTGACCCGTCGCGCAACGGTGAAGGGCACGCTGGGCACGGCGGCCGGCATGCGCGCGGCGCTGGAGCGCATCTCCGCGCTGACGCGACGCATCCAGCGCCTGTCCGTGTACGCCAGCACGCAACAGAGCACCGACAACCGCGATGCGCGCAACCAGGAACGCACGGCACTCATGCGTGCGCTGACCGGCCAATCCAGCTCGGCCACCGCCTGGGTGAACCCGGAGATCCAGGCGCTCGGCAGCGAAAAGGTGGAGTCCTTCATCCGCGCCGAGCCGGGCCTGAAGAATTTCACGGTGCGCCTGCGCGATACGCTGCGCAATGCCAAGCACACGCTCGGCGCGGAGGCCGAGGGCGCCATCGCCGCGCTGGCGCCGGTGGTCAATTCGGCCACCAACACGCGCACCTTGCTCAACACCGCCGACACCGCATGGCCGACGCTCATGGTCGATGGCAAGCCGGTGAAGGTGAACCCCGTCGGCTACCAGACGTTGCGCGAGCATCCGGACCGCGCCATTCGCAAGCAGGGCTTCGACGCGTACTACAAGGCCATGGCGCAATACGAGAACACCTATGGTTCCACGCTGGCTGCGCGGGTGGAAGCAGGCGTGGTGGGTGCGCGGCTGCGCAAGTACCCCTCGGCCGTTGCCGCCAGCTTGTCCGTGAATGAAATCCCGGAGGCGGTCTATCGCACCCTGGTCAAGGAGGTGAACACGGCGCTGCCGACGCTGCACCGCTATCTCAAGATGCGCCAGCGCCTCTTGAAGCTGCCGGACCTGCACTACTACGACATTTACCCCGAGCTGTTCGACATCGGACGCAAGTTCCCTGCCGACGAGGCCATCGACCTCACCCTGGCCGCGATGAAGCCGCTGGGCACGGAGTACCAGGGCCTGCTCAAACAGGCGTTGGACCTGCGTTCCATGCACACCTATCCGGCCGAGGGCAAATCCTCCGGCGCCTACCAGACCGGCGTCTACGGCCTGGTGCCATTCGTATTCCTGAACCACCAGGACAACTACGCGACGATGTCGACCTTCGCCCACGAGTGGGGCCACGGCGTGCACACCATGTTGGCGCAGAAGAACCAGCCGTTCGAGACGGCCGGCTATTCGCTGTTCCTGGCCGAGCTGGCCTCGATGACCAACGAGGTCTTCCTCACCGACCACATGCTCAAGCAATCCGGGGCAAGGACGAGCGCCTGTTCTACCTGAGCGAAGCGTTGGGCGCCTGCGCGGCGGCTTTCCGCCAGACCCATGTTCGCCGAGTTCGAACTCGCCACCCACGATGCGCTCGAGCGCGGCGAAGCGCTATCCGGCAAGAAGATGACGCAGCTGTACTGCGGCCTGCTGCGCAAGTACCACGGCGCCGACGTGGGCGTGATGCAGATCGACCCGCTGTATTGCCAGGAGTGGTCGTCCGTGCCGCACTTCTACCGGCCGTTCTACG
This sequence comes from Usitatibacteraceae bacterium, assembly GCA_044228625.1. GTDB lineage: Bacteria > Pseudomonadota > Gammaproteobacteria > Burkholderiales > Usitatibacteraceae > UKL13-2. Next base: position 27,549 of record JBGAUM010000030.1, read on the forward strand.
TGTACGTGTACGCCACCAGCATCGCTGGCGCCACCGCCTTCGGCGAACGCGTGCTCACCGGCAAGGTTGAGGAACGCGAGACCTTCCTAAACGTGTTGCGTGCCGGTGGATCGGTGCCGCCGTATCAGCTGCTCAAGACATGCGGCGTCGACATGGCCACGTCGCAGCCGTACGGCGCTGATCAAGCGCATGGACGCGATCATGGATGAGATGGAGAAGCTGCTGGCGGCGAAGTAGGGCGCGACAAAAAGCGAAACCCAAGCACTGGTGCGCCGTTTCAGGCCATGTGGCACGGGAGCCGCACCAGCCGCGGGACCGCCGATCGAAATCCTTCTCGAAGTGTAGACTTCCCGGATCGTGCTCTCGCAAACAATCCGGCGCAGCGAAAGTGTATTCACGATGGTTCGGCCCTGAACGCAGCCATGTCCATAACTTGGAAGATGAAGAATCCAGCGCTCGTCAATCCGTTCAAACGCTGGCGGTTCCGCGTGGTGGCCGCTTCGCTATTAACCCTCGGCATTTTGCCAACGCTCGCGCAAGTTGCGTCACCCGTGTCCTTTTCGGTGACCTATGGCCAAGGGCCGGGCCCGTGGGTCGGTCATTCCGTTGTTTCAGATCCCACCATCCAGCCCTATCAGGAACCTGGGTTCCCGGCACCCATCGGCCTGGTGTTGCCGGTGGATCTGCGCGGCATCGGGCAGCCGGACCTGATTGCGTGCCACTCCACGTTTCCGCCTTTAACCAAGGCGAAAATGCCGTGCAGAATCCTGCGCCCGCAGGCCGACGGCCTGTTGATCGATGTCACCCGCCAATTGCTTGGCAACGGGTCGTTGCCAAGTGCTGAGCATCAGCGCGAATTCGTTGTGGGCGATTTCAATAAGGACGGCCGAATGGATCTCTTTGTCGCGGCGCATGGATACGATGCGGCGCCCTTTGCCGGCGAAACCAACCTGTTGCTGATTTCCAATGCCGACGGGACATACGCCGATCGTTCTTCAACGTTGCCGCAACAGCCCGATTTTTCGCATTCAGCCTGTGCCGGAGACGTCAATCGCGATGGAAACCTCGACATCTATGTCAACAATATCTCGATCGATACAGGCACCTATTTCCTGATGGGAAATGGGGATGGCACGTTTGCCAAAGTGGCAGGCGGACTGCCCGCGTCAGTTCAAAGTGCTAATGAGGGATTTTTGTCTTGTGCGATCGCCGATACCGATGCCGACGGCATGCCGGATTTGATTCTGGGAAGATGGAGCCACAATGGCTTTGTCGACAGCATTGTGCTTTTTGGCAATGGCGCCGGTGACTTTACAACGCGTCCCAGATACATCCTGCCGTCGGCGGCACAAGCAATTGTCATTGACATTGCGGTACTTGACATCAATCGTGATGGACGCCCGGACTTGATTCTCGCCACGCAAACCGGCGACCATTCGCTGAGCGGTTTTGGGCTGCAGATCCTGATCAACCAAGGCAACGGTGTCTTTGCCGACGAAACGTCCACGCGCCTCACGCAACCCGTCGATCGATCCGATGGACCGTTTTGCGCGTTCATGCGTTTGACCGACTTGAACAACGATGGCTGGGAAGACTTCTATTGCGACTCGGTTGGCGCTTACGAGACATTGCCGCGCGTTTGGATCAACAATGGCAACGGCACCTGGACCTTCCTGCTGCAATCGCAAATGCCGGAGCAAAGCTTGGCGGGCAGTTTCCATGTGATTGATTTCAATGGGGATGGCAAGCCGGATCTGGTGCGCCTGGGATTTGGCGGGAGTACACCGGACATTGGTTATCGGACCTGGTTGAACACCACATCGCGTTCGGTCCCCAGTCCGCCGATCGTGCGAACCGGCATTCCCGGAAATGGCCTCGCAGCGATCACTTTCAACCTGCCGCTCAGCCAGGAATCCATTCCGATCACCGGATACGTGGCCACCTGCCGAGAAGGCAGCAAGTCCACCACCTTTTCCGCCATGGGCGACAGTTCGCCGATCTTGGTTACAGGGCTGACCAACGATGCATTGTTTTCATGCACGGTCACCGCCTCAAGCGCAATGGGCGCAAGCCTTCCTTCTTCGCCAGTAGATGTGTTGCCCTCAGCGACAGCGCCCTTGGCGCTGGTTGCAGTGAAATCAAGGAAGGTCCACGGTATGGCAGGTGCATTCAGCTTGCCCATCGACTACACGGCTACCATTGGAGGCGCGATCACAGTCGAGTCCCGCAGTGTTGGCACGGGCCACCAGATTCTCTTTCAATTCAATGCCCCGATTGCCAACGCGGGAACCGCAAGCATGATTGATGGCGCAGCGATGCCGTTTGGAAGTGCCAGCGCGATGCATTCCGGCAATGACATCACTGTCAGTGTGACGGGGGTCGTCGACAATCAGCGTGTGAGAGTACTGCTCGACGGTGTCAACGGAAACGTCAATGTATCGGCTCCGGTTGGCTTCCTACTAGGCGACGTCAATCGCTCCCGCGCGTTGAGCGCAGCCGACATTGCTGCAGTCAAGGCGCGCTCTGGCAAATCGGCAAACGCGTTCAACTTCGGGTTTGACCTGAATGCATCCGGAACGATCGATGCATCAGACCTTTCGATGGTCAAGGGACGATCAGGGGTGGCATTGCCGTAG
>JBGAUM010000168.1:0-3817 GCA_044228625.1 Usitatibacteraceae bacterium
CTCGCCATTGCCAACCCGCCCACCGTCAAGGACGCCTGGGTCAAGACCACGATCCCAGGTGCGCAGGTGTCTGCCGCGTACATGAAGATCGAGTCACCGGTCGCCTTGAAGCTGTTGAAGGCCGAATCGCCCCGCGCCGGCATCACCGAGCTCCACGACATGAAAATGAAGGACGGCGTTATGGAGATGAAGTCCGAAGCGTTCTTCGAAGTGCCGGCGAAGGGTGCGCTGGAATTGAAGCCGGGCGGAAAGCACGCGATGCTGTTCAAGGTGGCCGAGCCGATCAAGGTGGGCGACAAGGTGCCGTTGACCCTGACCTTCGAGGGCGCGGACAAGAAACCGTTGGTGGTGAAAGTGGACGCTGTGGCGCGCGAAGGCGGCGCGCAAAAGCATCACTGACCGGCGCTACACCTCCGCGGGCCGCGCTCGCGCGAACAATTTCAGGTCGATATCGCCATTGGGGAGCCGCACGAGTTTCTCGAAGGCAAAGCCGAGTTTTTCCAGCAGGCGGATTGACGAGACGTTGTCCGGGTCGCAAATCGCCACGACACGTTGGATGCGGTGGGTGTGGTCGGCCGCGTGCATCACGGCGCGCGACGCTTCCAACGCATACCCCTTGCCGGTGTGGCGGCCCAGGAATGCGAACCCGATGTCGGCATCTTCCAGCCCTTCACGCCGCACCAATCCGCACATGCCCACCGGCTCGTCGGTGTCCTTCAGGGCCACACGCAGCAGGCTGTAACCCACGCGCTGTTGCTGCGCGATGAGGCGGGTTTCGATGTACGCCTCCGCATCTTCAATCGTGCGGATCTTTCTGTCGCCGATGAATCTGAGCCACCCCGGATCGTTCAGGAGTTCGATGACGAAGGGTGAGTCGGCCAGTTCAATCGGTCGGAGGTGGAGGCGATTTGTTTCGAGCACAGTTCGGTCGCCGGCTAGTTCGTCAGTCGAAAGTTATAGCTGCGGCACACGCGATAGTTGGGAGCATCCATGGGCTCAAATCTCACGGAGTTCAAGGATGTTCGTACTGAGTTCACGAAGACCTGTCCCTTTCCGCCACTCGCAAACATTTGCGAGATTTGCACCGCAATTGGCACACCTGTTTTTGCCTCCACCTGGACGTACGCGTAGACAGCGCCCTCAATGCCGTCTTTGCGCGCCTGGATTGGATACTTTGTCGCGCGAAGTACCTCTTGCATATTAATCACCTCGGCCTTTTTCTGCTTCCGCGAAAACTCCTTCGTGGCCTCCGTGGCTTCGCCCGAAACGCTGACCACTCCCTTGCCCTCGCGGATCGAAAACCATACGCGGACATTTCCCGTCGCTTCGAGCGGCGCGCAGTCGGGACTCAGGGTTTCGTGAAAGGCCCACCACTTCTGGACCACATCGCGAACGGCGGATTCAAACTCCGGATTGGGCGGCGTGGACTTCATCGACACGATGGACTGCACCATGCCGAACTTATCCAGCTTCACCTCCACATCCACATAACCTTCCGCCTTGGCCTCCAGTTGTGCAGGCGGATATTCGGGCGGCAGGATGACCCTGGGGGTGGCCCATTTTGCCGGGTCGTCCATGAAGAGCATTTCTTCGGTCACCAGGAACGATGTGGGTTTCGCCGCACCATCGGTTTTCGGGGGGCCTCCCACCGGCTCTGCAGCTGATTGCGGCGTCGCAGAAACGCTCACCGTCCCCAAAAACAGTCCGGCAATAAGTAACGAACAACACCGAATGATCACAACGCCTCCTGAATCAGAAATGAATGCGACATAACGTCATGGGTCGGCCTCTTCGATGACGGGCCCGTCGACCAAGCGTTTCTTCTGCTGCCACAACAGCCATCCGCCCCAGGCGATGGCCCCCATCACCACCAGCGCACCGAGTTTGTGAAAGATCCACCCGATGCCATGCGCGCGTTTCAGCAACCCAAGGTCTGAGAGCATGTTGATCCAGTCGTGTCCACCGTCTTCACCGGTCCGGCCGCCGAGCAGCATCAACTTGGGTTCCAACGCATCGTAAGCGTAGGGGGCGATGTCGAGGAGGGAAACGCCGACCAGCCAGAGCCCCAGGGACGCGCCGAAGGGATCCCGCGCCTTTGACAGGAGGGCGCCACACAGGACCAGCGGCATGATGAGTTGCATGAGCGTGCCTCCCGCGATGGTCATGAATTGCCCGAACAGCATGAACAGCACATGCCCGGCCTCGTGAAAGACCAACAAGGGCAGATGGATGAACGAGGCCCCCACGCCGATGTCGCGGTAATCCATCGCCATCAAGCGCACACCCCAGACCACGAAGAGCGCCCAGAGGCCCACGCGCATCCAGACCGACGACGGATCCACCCGCGCCGGAATGTGCGTGGCAAGGTTGATCAGGGATGCCAAGCGCCCCGGCGCAACCTCTTCCAAGTCGTCCGGTCGAACACTTGTGGGCAACGGCGCCCCGTATTTGGCCAGGATCAATCCGCACGCGGGGCACGCAGCAGGCAACGACTGGTCCAATGGCAATGGCGCATGCCCGCACTTGGGGCACGACCCGTAGGTCGGCTTGTGTTCTGAAAACATGACACCATCCTACCGCGGATCAACGTGCCGGCCACAGTGCGACAGGTCGCTACAATGACATGCACTCGATCCTCCCGGAAGTGGTCATTTCAGTGAAACTCCATTCGTCGCTGCAGCGAGCCCTTGCATTCCTGTTCGCCACCCTGACCCCTTGGGTGTTTGCGAACGGTCTCGCGGCGTCCACTGATTTCGCCGCCCTCGAATCACAAGGCGTGGTGATCCGCGCGGTGCGCGTCAATGTCGGCAATATTTTTGACTTGAGTGATCCTGCTGAGGACAAGCGCATCTTTGGATGGGTGAACACGTTGCATATCCAAACGCGACCGGCGCTGATTGAAGCCACATTGCTGTTTCGCGCCGGCGAGAGGATCTCCCGGCAAAAAATCGAGGAAACCGAGCGGCTGCTGCGCGAAAAGAGCTACATCCACGATGTCACCATCCGCGCCGTCAACATTGAAGGAGGCAAGGCCGACATCGAGGTGAGAACCAAGGACGCCTGGTCGTTGGCCCTGGGCGGCAGCGTTTCGTCAGCAGGCGGGATGAGGAAGACCAGCGTGGACCTGACGGAGTACAACCTGTTTGGCACGGGCCTGCGCCTCGGGCTTTCACGCCGCAGCGATTCCGAGCGCAAAGGCACGTTGGTGGAGGCGGGCACCAGCAAAGCCTTTGACGGCTGGACGGAAATCAGCGTGCTATGGAGCCGCTTTGACGATGGTTCGCGCCGTGCTGCGTCGATCGTACGGCCGTTCTTTGCACTGGACACGCGGTGGGCGGCAGGCGCGAGTGCGGATCGAAACAATCGCATCGATACCTTGTACCAGGAGGGCAATACGGCCGCGGAGTATCGCCATCTGTCCCGCACCTTTAATGTGTTTGGCGGCTTGTCCCATGGATTGATCGATGGCTGGGTCCTGCGCTATCTGCTGGGATTTCAGGCGAATGAACACGACTATGCATTTGAAGCCGGAAAGATCGCACCGCTTGCATTGCCGGCAAATTCAAAGGCGCGTGCGCCGTACATAGAAGTGCAATGGATCGAGGATCGCTTCGTCAAATTGCAAAACCGCAACCAGATTGGACGCGACGAATTTCTGGCCATGGGCCTGAATGCGCGGGCGTCATTGGGCTATGCGGCGAGCGGCCTCGGTTCCAGCACGTCCACCCTGGTCGGGAATGCCAGTGTGTCGAAGGGATTTTCGCCGTGGCCGGACCAAAACCTGTTGGGGACTGTGCTATGGGAGCGCCGCCTCGGC
>JBGAUM010000031.1:0-29333 GCA_044228625.1 Usitatibacteraceae bacterium
TGGCGCCCACGCCGGCGGGCGGGCCCGAATACGTCATTTGCATCCCCGGATCGCGCCGGTTCCAGACTCCCCATTGTGCCCAGCCCTTCGGATCGTAGACCTTGGGGTACACATTGATCATGGGCGCGGAGATTTCGATCGACCGCTCCACCTTGTAAGTCGAAGGCAGCGCCATGCCGATCAAGAGGATCAATGCCACCACCGCGAGGAGTCCGAGGAGGGAATATTTGAGGACGCGCATGAATAGGGTTTCCGATCGGTTTGAACAGCCGAAGTTTCGTGCGTTTTGTGCCTGTGTGCAACGGCTGGACAGATTGGCCGTAGGCCCGGCGCTATAATTCATGCCCGCAAAGAAGGCTTGACCCATGAAACGCCCCCGCAGTAAATCCCCCCTTCGCCTGACGCGCGATGCCGAGAAACTGATCGCGCTCTCCACGGGGTTGACCGCCTCTGGTAGCCGCGCCGAAGACCGGTTCTGGGAACATGAAATTCTCAAGCTCGTGCACAAGCTGGTGGCTGCGGGCAACGATTCGACGCTGGAAGCCGCGCTCGACCATCTGTTCCAAAGCAACACCAACGCCTATGACGCGCTGGCCGAAATGATTGAGGCCGGTGCCGAGACGCTGAAGATCGAGTCCGAAGGCCTCGAGCACGATGTGCTGTTACTGGCGATTCCGCTGGTCGCCTGGACCAAGTATTCGCTGCCATCCGGTCCGCTCACCGCCGTGGCGGTCTCCAGCATCGTGCCCCACGTGCACGGTCACGTCCTGGCGCGCGACGCACGCTTCGCGATGAGCCCGTTCCTTTACAGCATCGACCAGCTGCCGCGGGAGTTTTCGGCGGTGCACAAGCTGACGGAAAAGCTCGGGTTGGCAGCGCTGGCCGGAAACGCGCCGCGCTTTGATTTTTCACGCCTGCCGGAAACCGCGCCCATGTTGGCCGACGTGCGCTTCCTGCTGGGCGCGGTCGTGACCGCACACGAGATGCCGTTTTTCCGCTGGCAGGAACTGGACGAGAAAACCACCCGCACCGAGTGCCTGGAGCGCTGGGTGGCGCAGGCGCGCCCCAATCTGGCCAAGCTGCTGCCGGGTTGCGCGTTCGAGTCCCTGATCCCGGACGCGTTTTTCGTCGCGTGCCGCGAATCGGATCGCCGCGTGCGTCCCTACACCTTGCGCGCCGGCGTATCGTTCCTCGAGCACACCCTGAAGACGTCGGCATCGAGCTTGCGCGCCTTCGTGGCCGGCATCGGCAATGAACGCGTGGACGAATATCGGATCGGGTTCTCGGTCCGTGGCAGCGAAGATGTGGTCCATGGCATCGTCTGGCCCCTGTTCGGACGGGAGGACGAAGACAGCGATCCTTCTCCGCTCGCGGAAATCGAAGCGGTGCTCACCGAATGCAAGGTCGGTGAAATCGTCAAGCACACGGGCTTGTTCCAGCCAGAGTTTTGCGAGGATTGTGGCGCGCCATTGTTTGCCGACGAAGACACCGACATGGTGCATCCGGAATTACCGGAAGAGGCAGATGCCTCGGTGGCAAGGTATCACTAAGGCATTCTCGCTTCCATTGACTTGCTGTATGGAGACGTGTGCGACTCGCGAAGGCTACCCTTCGTTCGGTAGTCTCATTTAGCATTTCATCGTGCACTGTCGGGCAATTCGATTGTGCTCTTAGCTTGAGCAATGAGACGAAAATCGAGCTACTTTCGACGCTTGGTGCACATTCCCGCGACGACTAGCGGGCGGCGATCGCCACCATTATTACGGCGAGCAATACTGATCCAACCAATCCAAGCGAAAAAGCACGTGCTGGCTTTATCGAATCGGCACGAACCCAAATGAACATTGCGCCTGGCAAGAAAATTACCATTGCAATGACGAGGTAGAAAGCAGTTAGCACTTGAGAAGAACCGCCACGACCCCAGGCCGTTTCGTAATAGTTGAATACGAAAGCAGCAATATATGCATAGATCATTGCCGCAAAAGGAAATGGGGAAAGAAAAAGCAACAGCGACTTCGTCCGTACTTGCATTAACTCGCCATCGGCATTTTCAGCCCCTTCTCCGCGGCACATCGTTCGGCGATTTCATAACCCGCATCCGCATGCCGCATCACGCCCGTTCCGGGGTCGTTCCACAGGACGCGTTCAATGCGCTTGGCGGCCGCATCCGACCCATCACAGACAATCACCACGCCCGAGTGCTGCGAGAACCCCATGCCGACGCCGCCACCATGGTGCAACGACACCCACGTGGCGCCACCGGCCGTATTCAGCAAGGCATTCAAGAGCGGCCAGTCGAATTATCGAGTTTCTTGCTCCGAGCGGCAGCGTATCTCTGGCAATTTGACCTTTGTTCTGTTGCCTCGATGACCGTGGCTCGAACGCACGATTAGGCCAACCCGGCTTGGCCTGACGACGATCGCCAACTTGATTGGGGCAACGTTCGCCTTTGGCGATCCGCCACAACCATTACGACCACAATCCATTACGTTCTTCGACGCCTCCTTGTCGAGTTTCTTCTATAGAAGCTCTTCGTCACGATGGGTAATTGCGCCATTGCAGAAACCCACCAATTGCAATGACGAGGTAGAAAGCGTTAGCACGAATCCAATTTCTAGAACCCCAGGCCGTTTCGTAATAGTTGAATACGAAAGCGCCTGTAAGTATCAGCGTTGCCGCAAAATCCGATGACGAAACAAAAAGGAGACTTCTTCAAAGCGTCAACGCGCCATCGGCATTTTTTTCGACTTCTCGGTAGCACAACGTTCGGCGATTTCATACCCCGCATCCGCATGCCGCATCACGCCCGTTCCCGGGTCGTTCCACAGGACGCGTTCAATGCGTTTGGCGGCCGCATCCGACCCATCACAGACAATCACCACGCCCGAGTGCTGCGAGAACCCCATGCCGACGCCGCCACCATGGTGCAACGACACCCACGTGGCGCCACCGGCCGTATTCAGCAAGGCATTCAAGAGCGGCCAGTCGGAGACTGCGTCCGAACCATCCTTCATCGATTCGGTTTCGCGATTCGGTGAAGCGACAGAACCCGAGTCAAGGTGGTCGCGGCCGATGACGATGGGCGCCTTGAGCTCGCCGGATTTCACCATCTCATTGAACGCGAGGCCCAAACGGTGGCGGTCGCCGAGCCCTACCCAGCAGATTCGGGCCGGGAGCCCCTGGAAGGCGATGCGCTTTTCGGCCATGTCGAGCCAGTTGTGCAGGTGCTTGTCACCCGGGATGAGTTCCTTGACCTTGGCATCGGTCTTGACGATGTCTTGCGGATCTCCGGAGAGCGCCACCCAGCGGAACGGGCCCACCCCCCTGCAAAACAGGGGCCGGATGTAGGCGGGCACGAACCCGGGAAAGTCGAAGGCGTTCGAGACCCCATGGTCTTTGGCCACCTGCCGAATGTTGTTTCCGTAGTCGAGCGTCGGGATGCCGAGCGCCTGCAAATCGAGCATGGCGCGAACGTGCTTGGCCATCGAAATGGAGGCTTCCGAAATGACACGTTGCGGATTGGTCACGCGCAGTGTCCTGGCTTGGTCCAAGTTCCAACCCGCGGGGAGATAGCCATTGAGCGGATCGTGCGCCGACGTCTGGTCGGTGACCACGTCGGGTCGCGCACGGGCGTCTCCCGCCTTGGCCCGGTGTGCAATTTCCGGAAAAATTTCGGCCGCATTCCCCAACAGCCCGACCGAGATGGCCTCGCCCCGCTCGTGCGCGGCGTGAATGATGGAGAGGGCTTCGTCAAGCGTTTTGGCTTTGGCGTCCACATAGCGCGTGCGCAAACGGAAATCGATTCGGGTCTCGTCACATTCCACCGCCAGCATCGATGCGCCCGCCATCGTGGCCGCCAATGGCTGCGCACCGCCCATGCCGCCAAGGCCACCGGTCAGGATCCATTTGCCCTTCAAGTTGCCGCCGTAATGCTGGCGACCAACTTCGACAAACGTCTCATAAGTCCCTTGGACAATGCCTTGCGAACCGATATAGATCCACGATCCGGCCGTCATCTGGCCGTACATCATGAGCCCCTTCCTGTCGAGTTCGTGAAAGTGCTCCCACGTCGCCCAATGCGGCACCAGATTGGAGTTGGCCAGCAAGACCCGCGGCGCGTCTTCATGGGTGCGAAACACGCCCACAGGCTTCCCGGATTGCACCAGCAAGGTTTCGTTGGGCTCCAGATTCTTCAGCGCTTCGAGAATGGCATCAAAGCATTTCCAGTCGCGCGCCGCACGGCCGATGCCGCCGTAAACCACCAGGTCTTCGGGCCGTTCAGCGACATCGGGATCCAGGTTGTTCTGAATCATGCGGTACGCGGCTTCGATCAACCAGTTCTTGCAGGTGATGGCGGTGCCGCGAGGCGCGCGGATGACGCGGGTCGGGTCGTGGCGCGAATCCACGGACAAATCGGGATGGGCGAGGTCGTTCATGCAAGGCTCCTGCATCGCCCATGAGGGCGTTCAATCAAACCTGCAATTTTACGCTTTCACCCGCCAATCGACTTCCTGACCACAGGCCAAAGGATTGTTCCCCAGAGGATCAGGAACACGATGTCCGCCAGGAACACCGCTGCGCTGCCAATGTCTTTCGCCCGTTTGGCCAGTTCGTGGATTTCCGGGCCGAAGCGGTCCACCACCGCCTCGATGGAGGAATTGAGGAGTTCCACGATCAGGACCAGCAGCATGGCGCAAAACAACAGGGCACGCTCGAGAGGCGGCACGTCGACCCAGACCGCGACGGGAACCAGCACGATTGCCAGCGCAAGTTCCTGCCTGAAAGCATGCTCGTGCGTCCATGCGGCCTTCAGACCCTCAAGGGAGTAAAGAAAAGCCCGCCAGATCCGGCCCAAGCCCGCCTTGCTTTTCAGGGAAGGATTCATCAGGATGCCCATCAGATCAACAGGCAGTTAGTGTAACGCTGGCGGATTGCATTGACGCGCCGCGATAGAATGCCTTTGGACCTCCATTGCCTGCAATCCATGTCTCGAACCGCCCTGCCCGCCTGGCAGAAACTGGCCGCGCTTGTCCCCGACCATCTCCGGCATCCTGCGCCCCCGGGATTTTTAGTCTCCGGAGCAGGACTTTCGATCGACCTGTCACGGCAATTCCTGGGCCCACCGGTCCTTGAAGCACTCCAACAGTTGTCGATCGAATGTGGCTTGGCGGATCGACGCGACGCGATGTTTCGCGGAGACCGCATCAATGTGACCGAGGATCGCGCAGTGCTCCACACAGCCTTGCGGGGCAATACGCCATTGGTGGTCGGTGGAGAGGATGTGCGGGCCGCAGTCAACACGGAACTGGCCGCACTTGGCGAACTTGCCGAGCGGGTGCGCAGCGGGCGATTGCGTGGCGTGTCGGGCCGCGCCTTCACCGATGTCGTGGCGATCGGGATTGGCGGTTCATCGCTGGGCCCGCAACTGGCCGTACAGGCCCTGCCGAAGTCTGGGCCGCGCCTGCATTTCGTGTCGAACATCGACGGAGCCGCCCTGGATGAGGTACTGGCCCCGCTGAACGCCGGAACCACGTTGTTTCTCGTCATTTCGAAAACCTTCACCACCGAAGAAACGCTGACGAATGCACGCTCGGCCCAGGATTGGCTGCATGCAAAGCTGGGGCCGGAACCGGTCGATTCGCATTTCATCGCAATTACCGCGCGGCCCGAGGCCGTACCATCCTCTCCCGTCAAAACGAAACATACCCTGCGCCTGTGGGATTGGGTTGGTGGGCGGTACTCCCTTTGGTCAACCGTCGGACTGCCGATCGCCCTATCAGCCGGTTTTCCGGCATTTGAGGCGATGCTGGCTGGTGCACGCGCCATGGATGAGCATTTTAGGGCTGCCCCATTTGCCGCAAACCTGCCCATGTTGCTTGCGTCGGCCGGTGTCTGGAATCGCACTTTTCTCGGCATGCCCGGCCTGGCCGTGCTGCCGTATGCCCACCGTCTTTCTAGGCTGGCCGCGTACCTGCAGCAACTTGAAATGGAGTCGAATGGAAAACGAGTGGACCTTGCAGGTCTGCCACTGGAATACGACACCTGTCCGCTCCTGTTCGGCGAGCCGGGCACCGATGGACAACACTCGTTCCATCAATGGCTGCATCAAGGCACGACACGCTCCGCGCACGACTTGATCGTGGTCGCAAATCCCATGAGCAATTTTGGCGGGCACCACGACAAACTTCTGGCCAATGCCCTGGCGCAGGCCGACGCGTTCTGGCAGGGACGCGCCAATGCCGATGGACATCGCCATTACCCTGGTGCACGTCCAGTCGCGCTGATTACGCTTCCAACACTCGACCCGTTTCATTTCGGCGCACTGATCGCCCTCTATGAGCACAAGGTGTTTGCGCAAGGGGTGCTCTGGAATGTGAACTCGTTTGACCAAATGGGCGTGGAGTTGGGCAAACAGCTAGCGAATTCCCTTGGAGGGGCCGTGCGAGGACTCGAAGCACCACCCAACCACCTCGCCCATTACCTTGCGCATTTGGCCGCCATGCGCAAGGGCCTGTAAGCCGGTAACATCGCCCGCTCATGAACCGCGAGACCTTGCTCACCGCCCTCGACGAACCGGTGTTCGAAATCGAACCTGGCGGCACCCTCACGTATGCCACCCCGGCATTTGCGACGTGGACGGAACGCGGCAAGGAAGAAACCGGCTACGCCTTTTCCGAGGTGATCGGCGAAGGTGACCGCGCGCGCTTTGACCAGATGGTCAAACGCATTGCGGAGGGAAAGACTGCGAACGCGCTGGTGGAAGCCACCCTGTTGACAAATGGAACCCCGGTCGAAATCAAGCTGGCACGCGGGAAGCGCGAAGGCGATCGGGTCGTGAGCATCGTCGGCTGGTTGCGCGATGTCACGATGGAAAAGGCCCGCGAAGCAGCTGCCATCGTTCAGGGTACGCACTTGCTGGACCTCGTCGAAAACGTCTCCGATGCCGCCGTGGTGGAGAATGCCGAGGGCTCGGTGGAAATGGTCAACACGGCGTTTTGCGACCTGTTCCACATTGAAGCCGCCGCACAGTCGCTGGTCGGCATGCCTTGTACAGAGCTTTTTGCCATGGCCGCGAAGTCGACCGTCAAGCAGATCGCCCCGATTTATTTTCCGCTCGATTCGGCAAAGGCCGATCGATTCGAGTTCGAATTCACCGGGGGACTTCGCGCTGAACAGCACTCGATGCCGGTCGCGGGCGAATCAGGAATCGCCGGCCGTTTGCACCTCTTCCGGTCCTTGGCGGACGTGCAGGCGGTGCCCAAAGCCGCTTCCGCCACGACTTCCGCACAATCCCAGACCGTCGAAAGAATCGCACGCAACCTTGCAACTGCCGCCGAACACGCGGGCAGTGCCATCCACCGTGCCGAGCAACTGGATTTGCCCGGTGGCGTGATCGAGCACTTCAGGCGCGTGGAGGATGCCACGACAGCGGCTTTCAACGAGATTGCCGGCCTGCTCGATTTTTCGCAAATCGCTTCCGCGGAAGTAAAGCTGGTCTCCGAGGAATTCAGGCTGCGCGAATCCGTGGCCAGCATGTTTGACAACGTCGTGGCCGATGCAGAGGCGCACCGCGTGCAGCTCAACCTCTCCGTTGAACAGGATGTCCCGGAGTACCTGACCGGTGACGGTGCACGCCTGATGCTGGTCCTGCGCAGTTTGATCGAGGCCGGTATTCCGAGCGTGCCCGGCGGGGAACTCCGCCTGGTCATCGAGCCGGAATACTCCACCGAAAAATCGACCCACCTTTCGTTTCGCGTGGAAGCCGCGCCCCCAAAGGGCGGCACCCGCAACAAATCTGTTTCGCCGGCCCACCAGATGCAACTCTCGCTGGCGCGGCAAATCGTGCGTTCAATGAGCGAAAAGGGCAACGGAAAGATCGAATCGCGGGAAAAGAAGGAAACCCAGAGCCAGCAGTTCACCTCGGTGTTTGGCTACCGGCCGGGGCGCGAGCCCCGCCACCGCGCCCCCGTCATGACGCTGACGTCCATGCCGGTCTTGATCGTGAGCGCAGATCTTGCGCAACGCAAGGAGTTGGCCGAACTCGCCAAGAGCTGGCGAATGCAACCGCGCGAAGCCGACAGTGCGGCCGTGGCCTTGCAATTCCTGAACCGGATGGCACAGGAGGAAACCCCAGTGCCGCTGGTACTCACGGCCAATGCGATGCCGGTACAGGACGGATTTCTGCTGGCGTTCCGCATCCGGTACCATCCGAAGTTGCGCGGAACGGCGATCATGATGGTGGCCAATTCGGGCAAGCCCGGCGATGCAATTTCCTGCCGGGAAAACGGCATCAGCGCTTACCTGCGGCAGCCGATTGCACCCAACCAGATCAATGAGGCCATCTTTGCAGTGATGGGCGTGCAGGACGACGACGATTCGTCATCGACACTGATCACGCGCCACTCTCTGCGCGAAATGAAGGCCGGCAGCGTGCTGGTGGTTGACCCGAATCGCGAGCACGCGACCATCGCCGTGCCGACGCTCAAGAAGAAGGATTACCGCGTCGTCCACGCCGACACGGCGGAAGAAGCCTGGCGCGAACTGTCCCAAGACGTTTTCGACCTGATCATTCTCGATCCCATGGCCAAGGGCTTCGCCGAGTTGGGGATTGAAGGAATTGCCGATGACTTGACCCGGCGTTTTGCCGTCTCCGGCAAGACAATTCCGGTCCTCCTGGCGGTCGAGGACGACATTTCTGCGGTGGAGTACGGCTTTTCGGGAATGATCAAGAAGCCGTACGACAAGGACGACCTCATCAAACGGGTTGCGGCGCTTGTCCCTGTGAAAGCGCCTGCCGCCTGAACGGCGAGGCCGTGGTGACGCCGCGAACTCTGATTCGCAACTAGCGATTCGGCGGTGCCGGGGCCGGTGCAGCCTGCGACGTTTCTGCAGGACTTCGGGCCGCTTGGGGCACTGGCGGCGGCCTCGAATTCTTGAGGTCGATTGCCCTCTTCATGGCGTCCGGATCGTGCACCATGCGGATGAATGCGTCCTGCTCATCGAGTCGCTGCGATGGATTCTTTCCATCGGGATCAGTTCCCGGTGTCATCTCGATGACACCTTGCCTTCCCGCCCATGCAATGAAGGCCTTGGTCGAAGGGTTGATTTCAGGATTGATTAAATCGCGCGAGCGGTAGCCGGGTCGCGTGACGATGAGCCTCGGCCCATCCAAATTCGTATTCAAGCCCCACAGGCCCCATTGGCGGGGATTGAACTGCGTGGCCGGGAACACCGCTACACCCTGCTCTTTCGTGGCAGCCTTCAAGTCAAACAAGGTGGCCGTGCGTCCTCCGTGGCCGGTGAACGTGCCCTCGCGGGCATCGCCCCTGAAGCGCACGTTTGCGTTGGCAATCGGCTTTCCGGTGCCCGCTTCGACCACCTTGACATGCAAGTCACCGGTCGACTCGGCCATGGCAATGACAGGGACCAAACCGGCAAGAACGGCGATCAATCCCGCAATTGCAAATCTTCTTCGGGGCACGGAATTTTCTTGCTTGAGACTGCGTGTCACGATTGAATCCTCCGCGGGCGCCATGCCGAACCAAACCGTTTTGATTTCAATCTGTTCCCTTGTGCAGCGCTTACCGCAAGTTTTTTGACATCCGCACCAAAGGGACCGGCACGCCGCCAGTCGCGTCGCTGAAATGCTCCCCGATCACGTATCCACAGGCGAGGTACAACGGGATCCCCGCCAAGGTGGATACGAATTCCAGCCGCGCGAAACCCTCCTGACGTGCGGCGGATTCACTGTGAGAAAGGATCGCGCGCGCAACACCTTTGCGCGCATGCTTGGGATGGGTATACATGGCGCGAATGCGCGCTGCATCCAGCGCAGGATCAAGCAACGATTCATCGCGCCCGGTCGTGGCATCCGCGCCGTAGATCATCCGGCGCCGACTCCATCCGCCACAACCTGCGAGTTCGCCGTCAATCTCCGCGATGAAGTAGGTCCCGTCATCAATCAGACGCGTGTCCACACCCATGATGGCGCGGCTGGACCAGATCTGTCCCTCGTCAAGAAATGCGCGCTGCAAATCACCAATGGACGCACTCACCAATCGTTCCAGTAACGCCCGGTCAGCCAATGTCGCAAGGCGAATTTCGGGCATCCGTGCTCGCCCCATCAATCCAATCCAACGAACTTAGTACGGCAGCGCAACGTCCGGCTTTGCAGCCTTGAGCACACGCCGGAAATCTTCCTGGATGCGTTTCAGCGCCGCCTCGCTGTCGGCCTCAAAACGGAGGACAATCACTGGCGTCGTATTCGATGCGCGGGCCAGGCCGAAGCCATCCGGGTACTCGACGCGCACCCCGTCGATGGTGATGACCTCGGTGGCGCCATTGAAGGTTGCCGTTTGGCGGATCTTTTCGACCAGCGCGTGCGGCTCGCCCTCTGCAAGTTGCCAGTTCAGTTCCGGTGTGCACAGCGCATTGGGCAGGGCCTTGAGCGGCGCGTTGGCATCGGCATGCGCGGAGACGATCTCCAGCAGGCGCGCGCCGCAATAGAGTGCGTCGTCGAATCCGTACCAGCGCTCTTTGAAGAATATGTGTCCGCTCATCTCACCGGCGATGGGCGCACCGACGCGTTTCATTTCACGCTTCAGGAGCGAATGGCCGGTCTTGTACATCGTAGGCTTGCCACCGCGATCAGCGATCCACTTCTTGAGATGCCGCGTCGACTTCACGTCGTAAATCACCTCAGCGCCCTTCTCGCGCAACAGCACATCGGCCGCGAAAAGCATGAGTTGGCGGTCCGGGAAAATGATCTCGCCGTCCTTTGTCACCACGCCCAAACGGTCGCCATCGCCATCGAAAGCAAGGCCCAGTTCCGCGTCCGTCTCCTTCAGCGTGTGAATCACATCCTGCAGGTTCTTCGGCTGTGCGGGATCCGGGTGGTGATTCGGGAAGTTGCCGTCGACTTCGCAGAACAACTCGATCACGTCGCAGCCCATGCCGCGGAACAAGTCCGGCGCAAATGCTCCCGGCGCGCCATTACCGCAATCCACCACGACCTTCATCTTGCGCTTGAGTTTGGCGTCCCCGACGATGCGCGCAATGTAGGCGTCCTTGACGTCTGCCTGGGCATAGGTGCCCTGGCCGGTCGCAAAATCGTCAGCCTGGATGCGTTTCAGCAGGACCTGGATGTCGTCCAGCGCCAGTGTATCGCCTTGGATCACCATCTTGATGCCGTTGTAATCTGGGGGATTGTGCGAGCCCGTGATCATCACGGCCGAACCCGTGTTCAGGTGAAATCCCGCGAAGTAGGTCATCGGCGTGACGACCATGCCGCAGTCGATCACATTCACGCCCGTCGATTGGATGCCGCGCGCCAGCGCCGCCGAAAAGGCGGGACCGGAAAGCCGCCCATCCCGTCCGATGGCGATGGTCTTCCCACCGCGTTTGACAGCCTCGGTGCCGAGCGCCTTGCCGATCAGTTCGACCGTATTCTCGGTCAGCGATTTGCCGACGACGCCGCGAATATCGTAGGCCTTGAAGATTTCTGGAGCGACTTGACTCATTTCACTGTCCTTGTTCAAAAAATCCGAAAACGCGACGCGCCATCCAGCGCGGGCCGCCTTGCACCGCCGGGGCCATGAAGCCCACATGACCGCCGTGCACGGGAAACTCACGAATCACTTCGCGCGAAACCTCATTTTCCCCCGGAAGCGCCCAGGCCGGCAGGAACGGGTCGTTCTGCGCATTGAGCAGCAGGGTCGGCACGTGTACATTGACCAGCCCAGGCTTGGCGGAGGCCCGGGTCCAATAATCATCGGTGTCCTTGAAGCCATGCAACGGCGCGGTGACGACGTTGTCAAATTCGCGCAGTGTTTTCGACGCGAGCATGGCGTCCTTGTTGAAACAGCCGGGGTGCGCCTGCCATTTCGCGAGTGAACGGGGCTTCATGGTGCGCAGGAAGCGCCACGTGTAATAGCGGCAAAAACCCCTTCCAAGTGCCTCGCCTGCCGCCATCAGATCGACGGGCGCCGAGACGGTGGCAACGGCATCAACGGAGGCGCACGCGGCACTCCCCTGTTCGCCCAGCCACTTCAAGGTGGCGTTCCCGCCAAGGGAAATGGCCGCCACAAAGACCCGGCGCGCCGGGTGCTCCGCTTTCACCCGCCGCACGATCCACGCGATCTCCGTGGCATCCCCGGAGTGGTAGGCACGGGGCAGGCGATTCATCTCGCCACTGCATCCCCGAAAGTGCGCCACGATCCCGCTCCAACCGCGGTCCTTGGCCTCCGTCATCAGGTTCAGGGCGTATTGACTTTTCGAGTCGCCCTCCAGACCATGAAACACCAGCAGGATGGGTTGACGCGGGTCGCCGTCAATGCGATCCACATCGATGAAATCGCCGTCGGGCATGCCATTCGGCGTCGTGTCCCATCGTTCGCGGCGGTAAGGCAATTGGGGAGGCGCGCCAATCACAAACGGCACGGCCGTCTGCAAATGGGCGCCGACTGCGCCGCCCAGCAACCACCATGGCGAATGGAACTCCCGGTGCGGCTTTGCCGATGCGCGCGATGGTTCGGCGACCGTACTCACCACTTGCCCCGCGCATCAAGGCGAAACCGTCCATCCGACTGTGCAGTGGCAAAACGCCCGAGCCGCGACCGCGACTCGTGATCGAAGCTGGCCAGCGGCAGTGCGCTGCCCTGTACGGAATATTCGCCCTGATTCGAAAGGCGGCCCTTTCCTTCGAGTTTGAGGGTGCCATCCGATTTCACGACCTCCACGGACACGGCGTCGCCGGCCGCCTTCAATGCAAACTCATGGTTTCCCAGCCCTGATCCGCCAATGGCGGCCAGCGACAACTCCGACAAGGCCAGACGCCCTTCCCCCTCTGCATGCCAAGGGGTCGCGGGCGAGAGCTCGAAATTCGACGTGTCGAGTCTGGCGCGGCCTTGCACGCCCAGCAGCCTCAAGGCCGGAAACCATGGATGCAACGTTCGGATCCCGCCGTCAAAAACTGGCGTGCGCAGGGTCGCACCGCTCGAACCGACTGCGACTTGCAGGGTGGCGACCGCACCGGCAGGGCGCGCGTCCAATTGCCAGGCCAGTTGCGCCGCCAAAAGGCGTGAGGGCATGAACTGCCAATCGATGGGCCACGTGACGCCGCTGGATTGAATGTGCCCGGCCCCTTTCCAAACGCTTCCGGACAGCACCACCGTCGACCCCACAGGCAAGCGTTGCTGAACCGCGGTCTCCAGGGTCGCCGCAGGCCAAAAACACGCAGCGCCCGCCACCACACCAAGCCCAGCCCATGCAAGCCCCTTCATGGCGCACGGCCTTCGCCACGGCTTCGTCGAAACTGATGTTTTCCTTCACATCCTGCTTCGGCGCCAATTCGCGCACCAAGGTGAGTCCGGCGATCCAGTTCGCCGCAAAGCGCCCACCACTGCGTGTATCGCATCGACGCGCTCATCAGACGGAACCCCCCGGCGCCACTGGACGTCACCGATACGCCCTCCCCGGCGAGTGCTTGAACGGCCGCCACCGTGGCCTCTTCGAGTCCTTTGGAATTCTCTGGGGTCTGCAGTAGCGCCTTCGCTTCAGATGCGTCGGCGTAAAACTGTGCTTCCTGGTGGGCCAGTTGTTGCAGGACACCGTTGAGGCGTGTCGATTCGCGGGCTTGAGCCACGGCGACTCCCAGTGCGAGCAAGACCACGAGGCCAACACTGCAAAACACCACGAGATTTCGCCACCCGGCATCCATCGATCGCCAGGCAAGCCGGAGATTGTCGATACGCGCCACGACCGAGTCCGCGCTCATCGTTCAACCCGCGCGGACAGGATGGCCTGGCGTGCGGACGGCTCGTCGACCCGCTCCACCGCAAAGGCCCCGGAACGATGGGCGGCCGCGATGAACGGGGCCAATTGTGTCGCCTCCGCGACACGCCACTTGGTGCGCACGCGACCGTCCGACATGGCAATCGACATCAGCTCCGGTGCGGGTTGGAGGCCCGCGTCTCGTGCCGCAAATGCGGCCATGGATTCAATGGTGCGACGCGCCGCATCCACATCCGCGATGCCGCGCGCCCGTTTCAACCCGGCCAGTTTTCGCTGCATCTGCAGGGGCGCATCGACCACGTTTTGCGTATCGGGGAACACGGATCGAAATGTGGCCGCCATGGCCGCAAGCCGCTTCTCGCGCTCGGCCCTCATCCCGGCATGGTCGATGGACGTCAAGACAAGGTGCAACACGGCCATGACCGACAACAGGACGATTGCCGGCTTTCCGACCACACGTTCCCACGACGTTTCCCGACGCGGCGCGAACTCGCCGGTCAACAGATTGGCACGGCTGGACGACAGCGCCTGCAACGCGCGGCCATTCTTCAATTGCGCACGAACGGGAACATTCAGGGCGGCTTGCCACGCGGCGCAAAGGGTTTCCGATTTGTCCATGTGTTCATTTGCCAGCGTCACCACGAGGGCAGACGGCATTCGGCCCAGGTTTCGCGCTTCGTTCAGCGACAATCCCAAAGCAAACGGAATCTCATCGATCTGCGCGGCATCCAGATGCAGCACGAATCCGTCGTCGCGCCGTGCAAACCCGTGCGGCACTCCAGGGGCCACGACCCACTCACCCGGATTCGCCGCCACGGCATCGGCTTCACAGACCAGGGCATTTGGTGCGCGATTTGCGCCACGCAACCAGTCCAGCGCACCGGAGAGCCATTGCTTGTCGACCACGGCCACCACATGCTCGGAATTTCGGGATTCCGACAGGACGCTTGCATGCACCGTATCCGGGTCGATGGTGAGTTTGTCTTCAATGGCGTAGTTGAGCAGCGCGTTCCGTTTGGCGCGTGACACCGGCGGCAGCGCGGTTTCCAGGTAAAGGATGCGCGCGACCGGCGCGACGGCAACAATCCGATCTGCGCTTGGCGTGGCAGACAGGTCGCTGCGACCTTCGCGCGATCCGGTGCGGTCTGTCAGCGACCACGCCGCCGGCGTGGCCCGGTCGAACGTGGCGCTATCAGGAATGAAAATGAGCAGCGTGCCCGGCACTGTGGGTCCCCGCCCCCCTTGACGGGAGCCGGGTTGGGGAGAGGAAATTGGCGGAAGATCAGTCCCGACGGAAGTCACCGCTCCTAGGGCCCGAAATCACAACGCGTTCTGCACCCAAATTATAGCGGGCCAGTCTTCGTTGCCCCCATTTGAGCGGCGCCGGAGCAATGCCGATCGTGCCAGCTGCGCCCCCTGCACTTCGAGTCCCACCTGCACCACCAGATAGTCGCTGCCGATGGCAAGGCGCTCCAACGTGGATGCCGGAATGGCCTTGAATCGGCTGGCCAGACTCTTTTCGCCGGTAATGGCGTCAAAGGGTCGGGATTGGCGCTGGCGTACCAACACTGTCCGCGCGTCGGCATCCAACTCGGGGATCAGCGCTGCGAGGACTTCTTCGGGGGCCGTATTCACGTTGAGCGCCGTGCGCGCCGGCAGCGCCGTGATCAACGGCCCCAGCCGGTTGAGGACTGCCTCGTCATATCCTTTGGCGCGCAACAACTCTGTCGGATGGGTCAGCAGGCGATTGGCGGCGCGCGTCGGCCGGGGACCAGCAAAGTAAAGCGCGTTTTCCTGCCCCCCGGGAAGGGTTGCTTCGTCATCCCCGTCGATCCAGTCCACTGCAGAATCCGCGAGCGAGGGATCCAGCTTCAGGTTCGACAACAGGCGTTTGAAGGCTTCGATATCAGGAACGCTGGGCTTTCCATCCTTGACCAGGTTATTGAGATTGAACAATCCGCCATGGTCCACCATGCGCCCGCTCGCCGTCCCCCCCTCCACGGGCAACGCGCCGATGCCGCGGGCCCAGGATTGCGTCAGATCGACACTTTTGCCGGGCTTGAAGGACTGCCGGATCGAATCGCGCGCATAGTCCAGCACCGGGGAGACCAGCCATGCTGCGTGTGCCCGGGCATTGCCCCGTTCCGTGCGCGACAAAGCCTGCGACTGCTGGGCGATCAAACCCGTCGCAATCCCCGCGATGACGACGACGATCAGCAGCGCCGTGATGATCGCAGCGCCGCATTGAGCCGGAACCGGTCTCGTGCCGCTCATGTCCGCCTCACTGCAAAAACGCGCCGCACGGTTTGACCGTTGCGTAGGGTCAACTGGAGTTCCAGGGCCGATGGGAAAACGCCCGGTTTTCCGGCATCCGACACATCGGTGGAACGCCAGACGTTTTGCCACTGGCCCGCACTGTCCATCGCGCGCCACGACGCGTTGGACAGCGGACCCATCAGCCGGTGCACAGTGGGCGTCGACCGTGGCGCTTGGTCCACGCCCGGCCAGATCATGAGCTCCAACACGCCTTCGCGAAAGCGATAGCCAATGCGCTGCGGGGCAAGGCCGTCGCCGCTCGCACCCGTGAAACCCAACCGCGTCAGTGCGATGCTGGCGTCCTCCACGCCGGGGATGATGCTCGAAAGCCGCAATGCATCGTCCGCCAATCCGTTGGCATTGACGCTGCGCCGATCCACCAGCGCCGAAAGATCATCTTCGATCCGCGAGAACGCGAGCGCCAGATCACGCAACTGTGCCGTTTCCTCGTCAAGCGTGTCGCGCGTGCGAATCGTGCCGTCCAGTGCGCGAAACGACATCGCGGCGATCAGCGCAAAGATCGCCAGCGCGACCAACAATTCGATCAGCGTGAATCCCGGCCAGCGGCGATTCATGGCAACGCCCTCGGCGTGCGCGCAAGGTACGTCACCAGCGTGGCCCGCGCGTCGGGTTGTCCTTCGGACCGCACTTCGATGGCGACGCGCCGAAAGGCACTGTTGGCGGTTTCCGACACGGTCTGCCGGACATCGAAACTCATCTCGGCCATCGGCACGTTCAAGCGCGATTCGCCGGGCGCAGGCCAAATGGGTGCCGCCTGTAGTTCCGCTGCGCGATTCTGGGCCACCCACTGCGCAAAGGTCTTGATGCGCACTTCACGCGCCGTGTCGATGGACAAGCGGGTGGCTCGGCCGGCTGCACTCAAGGCGATCGCCAGGATCACGAGGGCAATCAGAATCTCGACCAACGTAAACCCGCGCTGGCGCGAACTCACGGGCTGGCCTTCATTGAAAGATTGCCCAATGCATCAGCTCCGATGCGTTCCACACCGGCAGGTGACGACAGGGCCAACGTAAATGGCGACGAGACGCCCGCCGGCAAAAACGCCAAACGCGTCACATCGTTGGCCGACTCCACGCGCAGCGACCATCCGGGTGGAAACGCGCGCGGTTGCAAGGATTCCCTCCCTGAAGGAGACCAGCGGTTTGCGTCTGCGAGGTCGCGCTCGAAAAACTCGATCTTTTGCGCGCTGACGGCAATACCAATGACCCGCCCGCCCAACGCGGCTTCGTCACGGGCGGCATTCAAAACCACCAGCAGTTGCCGCGCCTCGCTTCGAAGTTGCTCACGCGGACCGCTGAACAGATTGGGAATGGCGACGGCCGTCGTGATGGCGACAATCACCACGACCAGCAGGATTTCGAGCAGGGTAAAACCGAGAGAAGGTTTGACCTCAAAACCCAAGGACTGGCGGGGCTTTTGAGCCAATATTGCCGTGAAAGGCGCGCCAGTCCTTGAGTTTTTCGTCAGGCTGCACATGAGCGCATCGAGATTCGAGCCCGCGTTCTTCGCCCCCTGGCAGCCTGTCCGCGCCCAGGCTGAACACGTCGATGTCGCCGAATCGCCCTGGCTGGAGGTATTGGTAAGGAGTGCCCCAAGGGTCATTGGGCAAACGCTCGAGGTAACCGCCGGTTTTCCAATTGCCGGGGACCGGAGCCGTCGACGGTTTCTGGACCAGTGCTTTCAATCCTTGCTCTGTCGTGGGATAGGCACTGTTGTCGAGGCGATACATCTTGAGGGCCTGCACAATCGTGGCGACATCCGCCTTCGCCGCCGTGATGCGGGCCTTGTCGGGGCTGTCCGCCACGTTGGCCACGATGACCGATGCCAATACCCCGAGGATCACGACGACGATCAGGATTTCGATCAGGGTCAAACCTTTTTGAAAATGCATGGGAAATTCCTAACGGACCACGATTTGGTTCAGTTGCAGGATTGGCAGCAGCACCGCCAACACGATGATCAGCACCACGCCCCCCATCACGAGGATCAATGCCGGCTCGACGAGCGCAGCCAACGCGCCGACGCGCGCCGCCACTTCGCGATTTTGCTGGTCTGCCGCGCGTGCGAGCGTCGTGGGCAGTTGTCCGCTGGCTTCGCCCGAAGCAATCAAATGCACCATGACCGGCGGGAACTGGCGCGACGGACCAAGCGCCGCTGCAAGTCCGGCGCCTTCCGCCACGCGCGACGTCGCACGTTCAACGGCCGCGCGCATCGGCAACGAAGTGACCACACCCGCCCCGGCCTGCAGGGCCTGCATGACCGGCACGCCGCTGCCCGCGAGGATTGACAGCGTTGACGCGAGGCGCGAAGACTGTTCTGCGCGCACCACCCGGCCCAGCACGGGAACGCGCAGCAACCACGAATCGATGCGCCGCTTGAAGCCCTCGCGCTGCAAGCCGGCACGAAACGCGATACCGGTCGCCACGATGAGGGCCAGCCAAACCCACCACGTCGCCTGCATGAACTTGGCGAATGCCAGCAATGTTCGCGTCAGGAGTGGCAATGCCTGGCGGGTGGATTCAAAGACTGCCGTCACTTGCGGGACCACGTACAACATCAACGCCATCACCACCAGCGCACACACGCCCATGACCACCGCCGGGTAGATCATCGCCACCGCGAGCTTTTGGCGAATCGCCTCGCGCGATTCCACGTGGTCTGCGAGCTTGGCCAGCACTTCCGGCAATTTCCCGGATGCCTCACCCGCCTCGACCAGCGTGCGGTACAGGTCGGAGAACGTCGCCTTGTAGACAGCAAGCGCTCCTCCCAGGGTCTGGCCCTCCAGCACCGCACCGCGAACCCGCGCGAGCATCTGGCGCTCCGCCTCCGTCTCGGCTTGCTCGACCAAGGCGTTAAAAGTTTGTTCGATCGTGAGACCCGCGCCGATCAGCGTCGACATTTGGCGCGTGAGGCGGGCGAGATCCGGCGTGGATAACTTGAAGCGCGATGTCGCCGTGCGGCCGCTCTTTTCCGCCTCGATTTCAACCACTTCCAGGGGAAACAGACCCTGCTCGCGCAGGCTTCCCCGCGCCAGTCGTGGCGAATCAGCCTCGAGGACACCTTTCTGCTCCTTGCCGGCGAGGTCGTATGCAGTGTATCGGTAGGCGGGCATAAGCTAGATTTTGCACCGACATTGCACGCAGGAACGATTCGCCTCGCCCTGCGCTTCCGCGCGACCCCTCACTCCCGCGTCACCCTCAAGACCTCTTCGCGCGTCGTGACGCCCGCTGCAATCCAGCGTTCACCATCCTCGCGCAGGCTGGCCATGCCGTTGGCGGCGGCCGCTTCCGCGATGACTTGTTCCGGTGCGTTGTCGTGGATGAGCTTGCGCATCGCATCGTCGACGGTCAGCAACTCATAGATACCGGTGCGCCCTTTGAATTCGTCGGTTTTGCCCGGCACGCACTTGCGCACCAGGCGCTGCGCGAGCACCCCGGACAACGTGGAGGACAGCAGGTACGGCTCAATGCCCATGTCGGCCAGGCGCGTCACCGCACCGGCCGCCGAGTTGGTATGCAGCGTTGCGAGCACCAAGTGTCCGGTGAGCGACGCCTGCACGGCGATTTGCGCAGTCTCCAGGTCACGGATTTCGCCAATCATGATCACGTCGGGATCCTGGCGAAGGATGGCGCGCAACGCGCGCGCAAAGTTCATCTCAATTCGCGGATTCACCTGGGTCTGGCCCACCCCGTCGAGGTCATACTCGATCGGGTCTTCCACGGTCATGATGTTGCGCGTGGTCGCATCGAGCCGGGACAATGCGGCATACAAGGTGGTGGTCTTGCCGGAACCCGTGGGGCCCGTCACCAGGATGATGCCGTGCGGTTCCTGGATGAGGCGATCCAGACGCTCCAAGGTCCCAGGCGCCATGCCGAGGTTTTGCAGGGTGAGCCGGCCCGCCTCCTTGTCCAGCAAGCGCAACACCACGCGCTCGCCATGACCAGTGGGCAACGTCGATACCCGCACGTCCACCGGCCGCCCGGCAATCCGCAGCGTGATGCGGCCATCCTGCGGCAAACGTTTTTCCGCAATGTCCAGCCCGGCCATCACTTTCACCCGCGAGACCATGGCCGGATGCAGTGAGCGCTTTGGTTCCACCACATCTCGGAGCGTGCCGTCCACGCGGAAACGCACCAGCGCGCGGCGTTCAAAGATTTCGAAATGCAAATCGGAGGCGCCTTCGCGCACGGCCTGGGTCAGCAGCGCATTGATCAGCTTGATGATCGGCGCATCGTTTTCCATTTCCAGCAAGTCGGTCACTTCCGGCAGGGACGCCGTCAATGCCGACAAGTCGGCCGCCGATTCGATGTTGCTGGCAATCTCCTGCACGGCCTCATTCAATGCACTGCCGCCTTCGCCGCCGGCGTAAGCCTTTGCCAGTCGAGACTGGAACTCCTCTTTCGAGAGCAATACCGGTTTCAGGGTTTTGCCGGTCAGCCGACGCACCTCGGCCAACGTGGACGATGCCGGATCTGGGGCCAGCCACACTTCAATCTCTCCACCCTCCTCGCGGGCGGTGATGACGCCCTTCGACTTGGCAAAGTGATACGGCAGCAGTCGAACCGTGGCGGGTTGCAGCGGCGCGTGTGAAGTTGGGGCCGACATGAATTACTTGGCGGCTTTCGCGGGCACCTTCGCCGGTGCCTGTTCCAGTACGCTGCCCTTTGCGTCGGGGAGCAGCAGGTTAGGCTCGGGTAGGGTCACGCCCTGCTCCCGGCGGATCGCTTCATAGCGGTCTTGCGAATGCGCTGCCGTGGCATTGGCATCCCTCAAGACCACCGGCCGGAGGAACACCATCAGATTGGTGCGCTCCTTGGACTTGGTCTGGTACTTGAACAAGTTGCCCACCACCGGCAGGTCACCCAACAACGGCACTTTCGAATCCGACCCCTTGGTGTCGTCCTGGATCAACCCGCCCAGCACCAGGATTTCGCCATCTTCAGCGATGGCGGTGGTCTTGATTTCGCGCTTGTTGGTGATGAGGTCCACGGGACGCAGCGCGGTCGCCGTCAAGGCCGTCGGGGCAATCGATGAAACCTCCTGCTCGATCTTGAGTTGGATGCCCCCCACCGTGACCAGGGGCGTCACCTTGAGCTTGAGGCCGATATCCTGGCGCGTGATGGTCTGGAACGGATTGGTGGCCGACCCCGTGGTGCCCGTCTGCGTATATTGGCCCGAGATAAACGGCACCGTTTGGCCCACCGTGATGCTGCCCTCGACGTTGTCCAGCGTCAGGATGGTCGGGCGCGCCAGGATATTGGCCCGCTGGTCCGATTCGAGCGCCTTGGCAAGCCCTGCAAGCCCGATCACCTCACCCAGGCCCGGCACGTTGATGGTGCCGCGGATCAGGCCGATGTTCAGGCCGCCGCCCACCGTGGTCAGGTCCTTGGAGGCAGAAATGATGTTGCCCCCGGTCCCGAAGTTGGTGCCCCCGATGACTTGGGTGCCATCGCCGCGGCGCAATCCGGACAGGTCCTGCCACTGGATGCCAAATTCTGCGGCGGCACTGGTGGTGAGTTCGACCACAATGGCTTCAATCGCGACTTGCGCGCGGCGCTGGTCGAGTTTCTCAATCACGCTGCGCAGGCCGTTATAGACATTCTCGGGCGCGGAAATGATGAGCGAATTGGTCGCGGCGTCCGCCTGGATGTTCGAGGCGGGTGCCGTGGCCGCCTGAGACTGCGCAATCGACGCCGGCGTCGTCGTCGGCGTCAAGGTCGTGGAGGACGGGGCCGTGCTGGCCTGCGACGCGTTCATCAGGCCGCGCAGGACCTCGGCCAGTTTCCCGGCTTCAGCGTTCTTGAGTTGCACGACATGCACGTTTCCGCTCGCGGCTCCCGGCACATCCATGCCCGCCACCAGTGTGCGCACCCGCGTCACCAACGCAGGCGTATCACCCCGAACGATGAGCGAATTGGTCCGCGCGTCCACCCCAAAACCCAATTTCGGCGGCTGCCCCGGGTTGGCCGGGTTGCTGATCGCTTCCGGCATCAACCCCCGGAGAAGGTTGGACATATCCACGGCACTGGCGTACTGCAGCTTCATCACCGCGACATCCACCGCCGCGGGCACATCGATCGCCCCGATGATCTTGGCGATACGCTTCACGTTCTCCGCATAGTCGGTGATCACCAGCGTGTTGTTGCTGGGGCATGCCAATGAAGTTATTCGGCGCCACCAGCGGCCGCAGCACATTGACCAACTGCGCGGCGCTTTCGTTCTGGAGCACAAAGATCTGCGTCACGATGCGGTCGCCGCTGACGTTCACACCAGCACCCGGCAAGCCCCCGGAGGTCTTGGCATCGGCCTCCGGCACGATCTTGACCGCCCCCTTCTCTTCAATGGCGGCATACCCATGCACGCGCAGGGCCGACAACAGGATCTGGTAGGCGAGATCCTTGGTGACCGGCGTCTGCGAAATGATGTTCATGTTGCCCATCACGCGCGGGTCGATGATGAAATTCTTGCCGGTATGACCGCCAATGGCCTTGACCACGGAAGGAATGTCGGCATTCACAAAATTGATGGTCACCAGGTCCTGCGCGGTAGGGCTGGCCATCCACGCTGCCAGGAAAATCGCAGCGGAAAGTTTGAAGGCGGAACGGGGTCGATTCTGGAAGCTGGGCATTGGCAGTGACATGGGTGGCAAAACGCTCAGGATTGTACGTCATTGGACTGGGTGTGCGCCCCCGCAATCCTGCAACACAATCTTGCAAACGAGACACCGGGATTGCCCTATGATCGTTTGGATGACACAGGGAGCGCCCCCAACGTCCGATCTGCGTCCAGCCGCTGGACATGACCAGGCCCAGCGCGTTGCGGCAATCCTGCGGCTGACGCCCCGCTCGCAGGCGCTGACGGCAGTCGCCTGTGCCATTTCCGCCATTACGCTCGCCGGCGACATTCACACCGGAACCGTGGTCATGTGGCTGGCCACCGCACTGATCGTCTGTGCCGGTCGCTATGCAATATTCCTTGCCCACCGATCCAACGCCACCCGGCTGAGCCCGGAGTTGTGGGAGAACACGGCGGCATGTGGCGCGTTTGCCATGGGGTGCACCTGGGCAGCCCTGACGATGCTGGGACCCCTGCCGGGTGCCAAGATCCTGTTCGTCGCGCTGGTGCTCTGTTTTGCCGCACAATCCTCCACGGGCGTGCTGTCTGCAAGCTTGCGGAACTTCGCCGCGTTCGTAATACCAGTCACCTTGGCGCTGCTGGCGCTGCTATTCCGCGAATTCGGCGGCATCTCCGCATCGGGAATCGTCATCGCAATCCTGTTTGGCGTCGCCATGGTGACCACCTTCCTGGAAATGCGCCGCACGCAGCTCAACGTCCTGGCCGAAGCCCGCCAGTACGAGGACTCGTTCCGCCAGCAACGCCTGATTTTCGATTGCGTGCAATCCGGGATTGCCATCACGCGGGAGAAGGCCATCGTGGACTTCAATCCGCGTGCCGCCGCGATGTTCGGCTACGAACGGGAAGAATTGATCGGTCGCTTGACCCGCGTGTTCTTTTTCGATGACAAGACGTGGGAAGACCTTGCTGAACAAGCCTATGCGCGAATCCGGTCCGGACACACCTTTCAGACCGAAATGACGTTGCGCGCCAAGAACGGCGCGCCGGTCATTTGCGAGATGACCATGGATGGCCTTTCGCCCACGCATCCCGAGGACGGCCTGATCATCATGTTCACCGACGTGACCGAACGAAGGCGCCTGGAATTCGCGGTACGTGCAGCGCTGGCCCAACAACAGGCGGTGTTCGACAACGCCCCCATCGGCATTGCATTCACGAGCGAGCGCAAGCTGGTCATCTGCAACGAGCGCATGTTGTCCATGTTCGGCTACCAGATGGACGAAATCGTCGGCCGGGATGGCCGATGGCTGTATGCAGATGAGAAGAACTGGGAGGTCCGCAACCAGGAAATTGCCGATGCGTTCGCGCGCGGTGAGCAAGTTGCCTTTCAGGAGGCATTTGTCACGAAAACGGGACAGACCGTTTGGTGTCAGGTGCGCGGCTCACAAGTGGAGGCAGCCGCTGGAGTTTGGGGCACTGCCGTCTTTACCTTTGCGGATATCGGCGAGCGCAAGCGCATGGAGCAGTCCCTGCGGGAAAGCCGGGAACAACTGGACCTGGTCATCCGGGCTTCGATGGTCGGCACCTGGGATTGGAACATTGCCACCGATGAAACCGTGTTGTCACACCGATTCGCGCAAATCCTCGGCTTCCCGGCAGACACCCCGGCTTCGGCCCTCATGCCGCTGGCTTCGCGCATCCACCCCGAAGATCGCGAATTTGCCTTGGCGCAGTTTGTGCGTCATTTGAAGTCCGAAGAACCGGTGCGCAGCGAATTGCGCTTGCGCGCCAAGGATGGAAGTTACCGCTGGATCAACGCCGACGGCATCAGCCAGCACGGGCCGGACGGGCGTGCCGTACGGTCGATCGGCGCCATCTCGGACATCACGGATTTGAAGGAGCGCGAAGCCGAGATCAAGCGCCTGGCGCTGCACGATCCTCTCACCGGACTTCCCAATCGCCGGCTGTTCGAGGACCGTCTGGAATTTGCGTTGACCGGCGCGCGGCGCAACCGATCGTCCGTCGCCGTGATGCTCATTGACCTCGACGGTTTCAAGTCCATCAACGATCAGTTCGGCCACGACGCGGGCGATGAAATGCTGCGCGCCGTGTCGCAGCGTCTGAGAGACACCATCCGCGCCTCGGACACCGTGGCCCGAACCGGCGGGGACGAATTTGTCGTGATCGCCGAAGGAGCCGTCACCCGCGAGGCGATCCGCCAACTGGCGGAAA
This sequence comes from Usitatibacteraceae bacterium, assembly GCA_044228625.1. Taxonomy (GTDB): domain Bacteria; phylum Pseudomonadota; class Gammaproteobacteria; order Burkholderiales; family Usitatibacteraceae; genus UKL13-2. The sequence goes on from JBGAUM010000031.1 coordinate 24,937, forward strand.
AAATTCTCGCCACTCTCTGCAAACCCGTGTCATGGCAGGACCACAGCCTCAGCGTGGGCAGCAGCATCGGCATCGCTGTGTATCCGGGTGACGCTGACCACCCGGCGCAATTGGTGCGCATGGCCGATGAAGCCATGTACCGGGTCAAGGACGCCGGGCGAAACGGCATTCGCTTTCATTCAGAATTGGCGCCCTTGCCCTGATCCTGCCTGCCGGATCAAGCGCGAAACCCCAGGTCCGACGCGGCGTTTGGGCCATTTTTGCCCGAAACGGCTTGCCGATGCTTGGGTTTGATCTTCAGCATTGGCGACCCCGGGAATTCATGCTGTAATGAATTCGCGCTCAACGAAAGGCATAGCCATGGACGCCTACGATCAAGGACTCGAAAAGAACGCCGCCAATTACACCCCGCTTTCGCCCCTTTCGTTCTTGCGCAAAGCGGCAACCGTGTATCCAGACCGGCCTGCCGTCATTCATGGTGCGCTGCGCCGCAATTGGTCGGATCTTTATGCCCGGTGCCGCCAACTGGCCCACGCCCTGCAACAACAGGGGATCGGCAAGGGGGATACGGTGGCGGCGATGCTGGCCAACACGCCCGAGATGGTGGAGATGCACTTCGGCCCGGCCATGATCGGCGCGGTCGTCAATACGCTGAACACGCGGCTGGACCCCGAAGCCATCGCGTTCATGCTCGATCACGGCGAAGCGAAGGTCCTCGTCACCGACCGCGAGTTTTCTGCGACCGTTGAAAAAGCGCTGTTGCTTTGCAAGGCCAAGCCACGGGTCATCGATGTGGACGATCCGGTTTTCGGCGGCGACGGCAAACGATTGGGGACCATCGATTACGAGGCCTTCATCGCTCAAGGGTCCCGGGATTTCCAATGGCAGCTGCCGCCGGACGAGTGGGATGCCATTGCCTTGAATTACACCTCCGGCACCACCGGCAATCCCAAGGGGGTGGTGTACCACCATCGCGGCGCGTACCTGAACGGCATCAACAACATCCTCGAGTGGTCCATGCCCAAGCACGCGGTCTACCTGTGGACGCTGCCCATGTTCCATTGCAACGGTTGGTGTTTCCCGTGGACGGTCGCCGCGAATGTCGGTACGCACGTGTGTCTGCGCAAAGTGGACGCCAAACTCATCTTTGAACTGATGCGCGACCACCGCGTGACCCACTATTGCGGCGCGCCCATCGTCCACACATTGCTGATCAATTCACCTGCCGAGTGGCGAGCGGGCATCTCCCAGAAGGTCCATGCCATGGTCGCCGGTGCCGCGCCGCCCGGTGCGATGATCGAAGGCATGGCCCGCATGGGATTTGACCTCACCCATGTGTATGGTTTGACCGAAGTCTACGGCCCTGCAGCGGCCTGCGCCAAGCACGTGGAATGGGCCGGCGAATCGATCGAGGAACAGTCCCGGTTGAATGGGCGCCAGGGCGTTGCGTACCTCCTCGAGGAAGACATGACGGTCATGGACCCGGCCACCATGCAGCGTGTGCCTGCCGACGGCGAAACCATGGGTGAAATCATGTTCCGCGGAAACATCACCATGAAGGGTTACCTCAAGAACACCAAGGCCACGCAGGAGGCTTTCGCCGGTGGATGGTTTCATTCGGGCGATCTGGCCGTCTTGCAACCGGATGGCTATGCCAAGATCAAGGACCGATCGAAGGACATCATCATTTCCGGCGGGGAAAACATTTCCTCGCAGGAAGTCGAGGATGTGCTCTGTCGCCACCCGTCGGTGATGCTTGCGGCCGTGGTGGCCCTGCCGGACGCCAAATGGGGTGAAGTCCCCTGCGCATTTGTCGAACTCAAGGAGGGCGCAGCCGGGGATGAGGCCGAAATGGTCGAATTCTGCCGGTCACGCATGGCGCGATTCAAGGTGCCCAAGAAGATTGTTTTTCGTCCCCTGCCCAAGACCTCCACCGGCAAGATCCAGAAATTCGTGCTGCGCGAGTGGGCAAGAAGCGCATCGGCAATTGAGTAACCCCCCACTATGCCCCATACTGGCGATCACCTGCGAAAGATCTCAACGCAGGAAATCGACAGGGGAGCATGTTTGAGCGCACCGCGCCATCACTTCGTTTTCGGCCTTTCCACCTCGGGATTTCACCGCATGCACTACACGGAGTGGGGCGATCCGGACAATCCGCGCGTCCTGGTGTGTGTGCACGGCCTGACCCGTTGCGGCCGCGATTTCGATACGCTGGCCCAATCGCTGATGGACACCTATCGCGTGATCTGCCCGGATATTGCCGGCCGCGGCGAAAGCGATTGGCTGAGCGTGAAGTCCGACTACAACTACATGCAGTACATGGCCGACATGGCGTGCCTCGTCGCTCGTGTGACGGACAAGGCCGAGTCGATCCACTGGTTCGGCACCTCGATGGGCGGCATCATCGGCATGCTGCTGGCCTCGCACCAGAACACGCCGATCTCGCGCATGGTCATCAACGATGTCGGGTCGTTCATCCCCAAGGCGTCGCTCGAGCGGATCTCGATGTATCTCGGCGCGTCCCCCCGATTTGCCGATTTCGATTCGGTCGTCATGGCGGTGCGGGCTGTCAGCCCCTTCGGAGAGATGAGCGACGCGACCTGGAACGCACTCACCGCGCCGCTCGTCCGACAGGAAAAGGACGGCAGCTGGTCCTTTCGCTACGACCCCGGCATCGCGGAGACCTTCAAGCATGGCGCATTGCAGGACGTGGACCTGTCCCCGGTCTGGAAAAAGATTACCTGCCCCATCCTCATCACCCGTGGGGAGGATTCCGACCTGCTCCTGCGCGAAACGTTCGAAGAGATGAAGCGCCGGCCCCACGTGCGTGGCATTGAATTTCCGCACGTGGGACATGCCCCGATGTTTCAGAGCCCCGAGCAAATTGCGGTGGTCCGGGCATTCCTGACCGAGCGCTGATTTCCCTTACGGGGCGTAGTGCCCCTGCCCCCACCAAGGCTTGCCGGGCTACTCGTCCCACCGAAACCGCCAAACCGACAGCAGAAACATCGCTGCCGCCAAAGTCAGCATCAGCAGGATGGGCCGGATCGCTGCCTCGAACCCGAGCCCTCGCCAGGTCATGGCCGCAAACCCATCGACTGCCCAGCGCGTCGGCACGAATTGGGTTGCCTGCTGCATCCACTCGGGAAACACGAACGACGGCACCCAGGCCCCGCCGAGCATCACCAACAGCAGTGTTGCGAAGATGGCCAAACCGCGGGTGACATCCAGGTCGTTCCCCAAAGCAGCCAGCATGAGGCCAAAACTCGCACTAAGCACCACAAACGCAAAGGCAATGCCGAGAAACCCGGCTATGCTGCCCTCGACCCGGACGCCGAAGAACAGCATTCCCGCACCAAATACCGCGGCCATGACGAGGGCACCGATGATCGTGCTGGACGCCACGGAGCTGCCCAACAGGACGGCGCGTGACAGGGGTGCGACGCGCAGGCGAGTCCACAGCCCCATGCGCCGCATCAACAGCAAGCCCACGCCCAATTCAATGCCGACAAACATCAGGAACTGGACGCTCATGCCGCCAAATGCGTGCGAATAGGCGTTGTATTTCCGGCTGACTTCGTCGCGCGCCGCGACCGCCATCTGCGTCTCCAACTTGAAGGGCGGCTCAAACAACGCCGCGGAGGGCGCATTGGCGCCCAGCGATTTCATGGCGACAGACTTCATGGCTTGTTGCATGATCAGGCCACGCACCAGACCCAGCGCCATTTCCTGCGATGGGTCGGTGTGAAGAACCAGCGTCGCCTTGGCGCCCCCGCTGCGGTACGCGGATATTGCGGCGGCGGCGAATCCCGCGGGCACCACCAGCGCCGCACGTTTCTTGCCGCGGCGCACCGCCTCGATCGCAGCGCCCTCTTCCAGTTTTTCAACGGCCAACGACGCCTCCGACGAAAGCGCGTCGGCCAACGCGATGCTCACCGCCGATCGATCCTGATCGACGACCGCCACCGGAACACCGGTGGGGCGCGATGAAGAATTGCCGAACAAGGACCCGAAGAACGCAGCGATCGCGATCGGCGTGACGATGGTCACGATCAACGCTTTGCGGTTCGAAAAGAACAGTTTGAGATCCTTGCGGACCAACGCAACAAAGGCATTCATGTCATTCATCCCGCAGCCGGCGGCCGGTCAGTTCAAGAAACAGCGTTTCCAGGCTGGCGCGCGAGCTATGAATGTTCAAGACGCGAAACCCGCTCGCGGTCAATGCCGACAGCAGCGCCGGCAATTCGTGTTCCAAAGACGCCATGCCCACCTGGAGGACGGCATCGCCCACGAGCGTCCAACGGCCCTGGCCCTGGGCGACCAGGGCTGTGCCGGGCGCGCGATCAAGCGTCAAGTCCACCGTGGCGCTTTGCGACTGCCGAACCTTCAGGAGG
>JBGAUM010000032.1:0-29634 GCA_044228625.1 Usitatibacteraceae bacterium
CCATTCCCAACGCCAAATGGGGTTCTGGGCGGATGACCGCAACCATTTGCTCGATGACCTGCTGATCGATGGCACGTTCGCCTTGATGGCCTTGGGGATCGGCGTGCCGCCGGGGCAATTCATCAGCATCGTGGTTGCCACGCGGGTCATCGAGAGCCTGTCGCACGCGAATCTCAAGTGGCACTTCGGCCGTATCGGTGAACGGATATTGGTCTCGCCGCGTTACCACCGCATGCATCACGCCATCGGCATGGGACATGAAGGCGCGGCAAGGGGCTGCAATTTTGCCGTTTTGTTCCCTGTCTGGGACTGGATGTTCGGAACCGCAAATTGGGTGGTGGAGTTTCCAAAAACGGGCATCCGGGATCAATTGGACGGGCGGCGGTACGGTGACGGATTCTGGGAACAACAGGTGTTGGGCGTGGTCAGAATGTTTTCGAGCCCGGCGCGACGTGAAGGGAAGTCAGCATGAAATCAATGGTTTGGTGGACCACGGGCGTTTTGATCCTGTGTTTCGGCAACTTGCAGGCGGCAGAAATGAAAGGCCGCGTGATGGTGGGCGAGGAAACGCCCGTATTGGGTTTTCGCAGTGAAACGGCGCCGATCACACGGGTCGCGATTGTGCCCAGCGCAAAACAGTTGGCCGACAACGCGGTGGAAGCGTCCTATGGCAAGGCGCCCGTCCCAATTGCCGCGCGGATTTTGGGCATCGGCAAGGCCCCTGAGCCCTTGGCTCCACAACGCGTAGGCGCCATTTTTGGCAGCGATGCGCCGGCATTTTCGCCAGAGTGGCAAGTCTTGAAGGAGGGCTTTGTCACCCATGCGCGCATCGAATCCAAGGGCGCCAAAGGCGTTCGCGCGAAACTCTTGCTGCCGCCGGGCGTGACCCTGGGCGACATCCGCGCGCGGTCGGCTGACGGTGGCCCGGTCGAAAGCGTCCCGTTGCGATTTGCAAGCGAAGGAGCAATTTGGACTCCCTATACGGATGGCGATGTGCAATTCATCGAAATTTTTTCGCCGCAGTGGGTTCCGGGATCGCAATGGGAGGTCGCCCGCATCGGGCATTTCGAGTCATCCCTCAACACCAGTGGTGGCGGGGGCGTCGCCAGTGTGAACACGGCCGCCGGCGCCTGTAGTCCGGACGTGGCGTGCACCTCGAATGACGCAGTGCTGGATGCGGCCATCGCCGAACGGCGCCGCTCTGTGGCGCGCATCACTTTTGCCAGCGGATCGAGCTTCTTTAATTGCTCCGGCACTTTGATCAATTCGAATTCGCAGCAGAATTTTTTCATGACGGCCAATCACTGCATTTCGGCGCAAGCCGAGGCCGCGAGCATCACGTTCCGCTGGTTCTACGAAGCCGCCACCTGTGGCGGGAGCGCGGCCAACCTGGTGCCGGAGGCCGTGACCCAGAGTACTGGCGCTCAACTGGTGTTCACCAACAAGTTTGTGGACTCGACGCTGTTGCGGCTCAACGCGAATCCGCCGGTCGGCGCGTCCTTTGCGGGGTGGAATGCCAATCCCTTGAGTGCCGGCTCAAGCGTGGTGTCGATCAGTCATCCTGCGGGCGACGTCAAGAAATTTGCGTTGGGGACGTTGCAATCGCTGCAAAACCGCTCGGATGGCTTGATCCGCGTATCTGGGTATGAGCAGGAAATGTATGCCGTGCTTTTCAATCCGAAACGGCGGCGGTTTGTCGTGCACCAATACCAATGAAAACGCCAACTACGGCCGTTGGGACTATTTCCAGCCCCAAATCGCCAGCATTCTCAACGGTGTCCAGGCGCCGGTGGACGATCATGCCAACCAGCCCGGCACAGGGTCCACCGTCCTGACGCCCAATGGGGCGGCTGTCCCGGGAAAAATCGATTATGTGGGGGACCTGGATACCTTTCGAATTGTGATCAATGAGGCCGGCACGCTCTACGTCAACTCCACCGGGCCGTACGACCTGATTGGGCAATTGATGGATTCGGCGGGTACCACGCTTCAGAACAGCAATGACGATGAAGCGACCAACGATGATGCTGGGACGCAGGACACCAATTTCGGCATCGCGTGGCCGGTAACGCCCGGCACGTACTACCTGATGGTCGCCAACTGGGTGCCGACCGACCTCACGCCGAACGGGTACACGGTGAAGGCCAGTTTCGTGAATACCACCAAGAACTACACCTCATTGTGGTGGGGCGGCGACGCGGAAAGCGGGTGGGGCATGAACCTCAACCATCAGAGCAACACCATGTTCGCCACGATGTTCAATTACGAGAATGCCGGATTGGGCACACAGAACCCGAACATGTGGCTGGCGTCCACACTGGATCGGCAAGGGACCTCGGAGGTGTTCACCGGGCGGGTCCTGCGGGTGAACGGGCCGGGCTTCAATGCCAATCCGTTTCCGAACCAGCAGATCTCGTTTGTCGACGTCGGCTCGATGACGATTGATTTTTCCAGCACCACGAATGGTACGTTGACGTATACCGTGGCCGGCGCAGGGACGGGTGGGTCGGGATTGCCGATCACCAAGAACATTGTCCGGCAATCTTTTGCGACGCTGCCGACCTGCACCTTCACCGGGAGCGATCGGTCGCGTGCCGACAATTTGCAGGATCTGTGGTGGAACCCGAATGAATCCGGGTGGGGCGTCAATTTCACCCACCAAGGTTCGCCGTCGGGCAATACGTTCTTTTCGGGGACCACCATCTTTGCCACGTTGTTCACCTACGAGCCGGGGGCGGGAAACAACAACAAGGGACTGTGGCTGACCGCCTCGATGCCTTATTCGAACGGCGCGTTCAGTGGCGATTTGCTCAGGGTCACGGGCTCTGCATTCAATGCCACACCGTTTACGCCGCTCAACCCGGCAACCAATGTCACCAAGGTCGGGACGATGCGCGTGCAGCCGAGTTCGTCGAACAGCAACTCGGCCACGCTCACGTATGACGTCAACGGCGCGCAGGTCGTCAAGCAAATCGAGCGTCAAACGTTTGGCGCCATGCGCACGGAGTGTGCGGCACCCTGACGCGGACGGCATTTTCGGAGGCAAACAGAAAGAGGGCGCTTATAATGCGCCCTCTTTTTTTGGAATGACGCCTTGAGCACAGACGATCGATTTGCCGGGACTTGGCAACGCGCCGTGGTGGAGTCGCTGGACCATGAAGGCCGTGGTGTCGCGCACGCAGACGGCAAGGTGGTCTTCATTGAAGGCGCGCTGCCCAGGGAGCGCGTGGTCTATGAGCCGTCCCGCCGCAAGAAGTTTTTCGACCAGGCCAAGTTGGTCAAGATCGAGCGCGCCGCACCGGAGCGCATTCTCCCGCGCTGTGGCTTTTATGAGATTTGTGGCGGTTGCGCCATGCAGCATCTGGATCCCGCATTGCAGGTGGCCGCCAAGCAGCGGGTGCTGGAAGACAACCTGGCGCGCATCGGCCGCGTGGTGCCCGAGCAGGTCCTGCCGCCGATTTATGCGGCCCCGTGGGAATACCGGCACCGCGCACGCCTGTCGGTGCACTACGTCCCCAAGAAGGGCGGGGTATTGGTTGGCTTTCGGGAAAAGAAATCGAGCTATGTGGCCGACATGCATTCCTGCGAGGTGTTGGCCGGGGGTATCGGGCGCATGATCGATCCGCTCCGCGACTTGATGACGACGCTGGAGACGCGTGATCGCATTCCGCAAATCGAAGTGGCCGTGGGCGCGCGGGTCACTGCGCTGGTATTGCGGCTGCTGGTGCCACTCACACCGCAGGATGAGGCGCGCCTCAGGGCATTTGCCGATGAACACCGCATCCAGTGGTGGGTTCAGTCCAAGGGGCCCGAGACTGCAGTGCCCTGGTATCCACTGCAGGCGCCCGACCTGACCTATACGCTTCCCGAGTTCAGCCTGGAAATCAAGTTCCGGCCCACCGAATTCACCCAAGTGAACCACGCAGTCAACCGGTTGATGGTGCATCGTGCGATCGCCATGCTGGACCCGCATGAGGGCGAAGAGGTCGCAGATCTGTTCTGTGGACTGGGCAACTTCAGCCTGCCCATCGCTGCGCGGGGCGCACGAGTGATCGGCGTCGAGGGCAGCGAGGCGTTGGTGGCGCGTGCCGCCGAGAATGCCGAACGCAATGGCCTGAGTTCGCGGGCCCAATTCTTTGCGGCCGATCTGTACACGGACCAGGAAGCCGCCATGCGCCGGGTTCCGCGCGTGACCAAGATGCTGATCGACCCGCCGCGCGATGGTGCGGTGGAAGTCTGCAAGTTGCTGACCGCCGAACAGCGGCCCGAGTTGCGGCGCATCGTGTATGTGTCGTGCAGCCCGTCGACACTGGCGCGCGACGCTGCCGTGCTGACCCAGGCCTGCGGCTTCACCCTCAAGGCGGCCGGCGTGGTGAACATGTTTCCGCATACCGCGCATGTGGAATCGATCGCGCTGTTCGAGCGCTAAGGATTGCGGGGCAGTTCCCGCGAAGCGCGGAGTGGTCAGGTCTCTTGTAGCGTGACGCGTGGACCGGGCGTCGAAAGGGACTTCGCTCAGGGGTATTGACGTAAAACCCAAGGCGGGACGCGGCATTTCAGCCGTTTTCGGTCCAAACGCCGCACCAGGTCTAGTGTTTACCTCGATGGCGGATGGGTTTGTCGCCAGTGCCGCGCAATGTCGATGCGCCGGCAGACCCAGACACCTGTCGCGCGTTGCACGTCGTCGAGAAAGCGCTGAAAGGCGCGGAAACGCCCCGGCCTCGCGAGCAGGCGGCAATGCATGCCGATCGACATCATGCGCGGGGATTCCGCGCCCTCGGCAAGCAGGAGGTCGAAACTGTCTTTCAGGTACTGGTAAAAATCATCCCCGGTATTGAAGCCCTGCGGGGTCGCAAAGCGCATGTCATTGGCATCCAGCGTGTAGGGCACCACCAGTTGATCGACGGTGCGCCCGTCTGACGTTCCGACTTTGACCCAGAAGGGCAGTTCATCGGCATACGAATCGCTGTCGTATTCATAGCCGCCGTGCTCGACGACGAGTCGTCGCGTGTTCGGGCTGTCGCGCCCGGTGTACCAGCCCAACGGCCAAGCGCCTTGGGTCATGCGGCGGATGGCTTCCGTTCCCAGGCGCACGTGCGCCGCCTCAGTGGCCGCATCGACATTCTGGTAATGAATCCAGCGCCAGCCATGGCAGGCGATCTCGTGCCCGAGTTCCACAAAGGCGGCCGTGGCCTCCGGGTTTCGTTCCAATGCCATGCCGACCCCGAAGATCGTCAGCGGCAATTTTCGGCGTTCGAATTCCTTGAGGATGCGCCAGACGCCCACGCGCGATCCATATTCGTACACCGATTCCATCGTGAGGTGGCGTGCCGGATAGGCCTGCGCGCCGATGATCTCCGACAGGAATTGCTCGGACGCCGCGTCGCCATGCAGCACGCTGGCCTCGCCGCCCTCTTCGTAGTTGAGGACAAACTGCACCGCAAGCCGCGCGCCGCCGGGCCATCGCGGGTCCGGCGGATTGCGGCCGTAACCGACCAGGTCGCGCGGGTAAGGGGTGCCGCTGCTCACGCGGCCCCCAGCAATTCAGCCAGCGCAAGCGCCACCGTTTCCGTTGCACCGTACAAGTCCGTGAGCCGGATGTTTTCGTCGGCGCGATGACCGTTGGCCTCCTCCAGCGTGCGCGGGCCGCAGCCGTAAAGCACGATGGGGATACCGGCCTCGCTATAGTGTCGCGCGTCGGTGTAGATCGGGACCCCGCTCGTCTCCAGTTCGATGCCGAATGCGGCACGTGCACCGTTTCGGAGTGCGGTCACCAACCGATCCTGCCCCGGGAGGGGAATGAACGGCCGGGCCAGGAGAATGCGCCGCACATTGACGCTGATCCCGTCCTGGCGAAGCGCCGACAGCTCGATCAATTGTTTGAGTTCGCGTTCCGCGCTGGTCGCGTCTTCGGAAGGATTGATGCGCCGGTCCAGGCGGAACACCACGCGATCAGGAACAACATTGGTATTGATGCCGCCATGGATGAGGCCCACGACCAAGGTCGGGTGGCCGATGCCGGCGATGCTTGACCCGATGTGCGCCAGCGCCTTTCGGTATTCGTACAAGTCCGTGAGGATGGCATTGGCGGCCTCCAGCGCGTCGATGCCGCGCTCGGGCATGGCCGCATGCCCCGATTTACCGATCACTTCGACTTCAAGGTGCAGGCAACCATTGTGTGCCGTGGTGATCGAATAGGAAAAACCTGCACCAATCGCGAGGTCCGGCTTCGAGACGCCCGATTCCAGCAACCATTTGGGCCCGATCTCGCCGCCGACTTCCTCGTCATAGGTGAAATGAAGTTCGATCGTGCCGTTCAGCGGCGCATTTGCGGCCTTGAGCGCCAGCAGGGCGTAGGCGTAGGTGGCGAAGTCGGATTTTGAAACCGCCACGCCGCGACCATACATCTTGCCCTCACGAACCTCGCCGCCATACGGGTCCGTCGTCCAGCCCAGACCCGGAGGCACGACATCCCCGTGGGCATTGAGTGCAATGGTCGGACCGCCGGCGCCGAAGCGCTGACGGATGACCAGGTTGGTGCACGAGATCATGCCGTTGGCCTTCACGGTGTCTTCCGGCACGGGATGGTGCTCGACCGTGAACCCCAGCCCCTCCAGCAACTTGGCCGCGGCAAGCGCATGCGGCGCGCAGTCCCCCGGCGGGTTGTCGGACGGGACCTTCACCAGTTCGGCGAGGAAGCGGGCCTGAGGCTCTCGCTGGGCGGCAAGCCAGGCCTTCATGGAGGAAGCAGTGTTGGCGGTCATGGTTGTTTCGACTTGGGTTTGAAGTTCTCGATGAATCGAAGCAGCACGCGATTGCCGATTTCGACATCTTCGGCGCTCACGGCCTCGGCAGGATTGTGGCTGATCCCGCGCTCGCAGCGCAGGAACAGCATGGCGATATCGGTGATGTCGATCATTGCCATGCCATCGTGCCCGGCGCCGCTGGGGAGGCGTCGTTCCGCAATGCCCTCGGCAGCGATGGCGCTGCCCAACTGGTCCATCAGCCAGGGCGCACAGGCCGCGACGCGGCCCTCGTGGGTCTTGCGGGCGGTTAACTGCACGTTGCGCCGGGATGCAATCGCATTGCATTCCAAAAGCAGGGCATCGACCGTTGCGATGCGATCGGCATCGACCGGCGCACGCACGTCGACGGTGAACCGCACCTTTCCGGGAATCACGTTGACGGCACCAGGCAGGCATTCGAGCTTGCCGACCGTGCCGACGAGGCTCAGTCCACGCGCGTGTCCCGACCGTGCAAGGCGCTCGACGGCCAGCACGCATTCGGCCGCTGCGGCCAGGGCGTCCTGTCGAAGGTCCATCGGCACCGTCCCGGCGTGGCCGGCCAGTCCTTCGACCTCGACTGCAAGGCGCGTCGCGCCGTTGATGGCAGTCACGACCCCAACCGCCAATCCTTCCGCTTCGAGCACCGGACCCTGCTCGATGTGCAGCTCGACAAAAGCAAGCAGGTCCTCGCGACGGCGCGCTGCATCCCCAATCTTCCGCGGATCGAGGCCGAATGCCAAAAGTGCCTCGCGCATCGTCACACCTTGCGCATCAACGGCATCCAGCGACTCGGGCTTGAAGGTGCCGGCTACAGCGCGGCTCCCCAGCAGCGTGGCGTTGAAGCGCACGCCTTCCTCGTCGGAAAACCCGAGGACCTCAACTGCGAAGGGCAGGCGCACGCCGCGCGAATTGAGGTTTGCGATGCATTCGATCGCAGCCACGACCCCCAGCATCCCATCGTACTTGCCGGCGTCGCGCACGGTATCGAGGTGCGAGCCCAGCATCAGGCAAGGCTGCCCCGGCGTCACCGCCTCGTAGCGACCGACGCAGTTGCCCAGCGCATCGAGTCGCGCCGTCATGCCAGCCTCGCGCATCCAGCCCAGCACCAGTTCATTGGCACGGCGCTGTTCGGCTGATAGGAAAATCCGCGTCAGTCCGTCGGCCTGTTCGGTGCACCGGGCCAATTCCTCGCAGCGCGCCATGATGCGGTTTGCGAATGTCATGGGGGAATCGTTCACGCAAGGCCCCGCACCGGCTTGCCGAGAATGTGCGTGGCCGCCACGCACCGCTCATCGCCCATCATCATCAGTGCAAACAGCCGTTCGTCGAGCGTGCGGGCGGCATCCATGCGGCACCGCAGATCCGGAGTGGCGTTCCAGTCCAGCACCACAAAGTCCGCTTCCTTGCCGATCTCGAAATTGCCGATGCAGTCTTCGAGATGCAGCGCGCGCGCGCCGCCCAGCGTGGCCAGATACCAGCCTTGCCAAGGCGACACTGGCGCACGGTTCATCTGTTGAACCTTGTAGGCCTCAGACAGCGTGCGGATCATGGACAGGCTGGTGCCGCCCCCCACGTCGGTGGCCAGTCCCACGCGTACGCCGGCACGCGTCGCAGCGGCAAGGTCATAGGCGCCGCTGCCAAGGAACAGGTTGGACGTCGGGCAAAAGGCTTGCGCCGTTTCCGATTGCGCCATCCGCGCGTGCTCAGTGTCATTCAAATGGATGCAGTGCCCGTAAATACTGCGCGCGCCGGTCAGGCCAAAGTGCTCGTAGACGTCCAGGTAGCGCGCAAACCCCGGGAAGAGCTCCGCAACGCGCGCGCATTCCGCCACGTTTTCGGCCAGATGCGACTGCAGGTGCAGGTCCGGACGGCTCTTGAAAAGGCGGCCCGCCATGGCGAGCTGGTCGTTCGTGGAGGTGATGGCGAAGCGCGGCGTGACCACGTAACGAAGGCGGCCCTTGCCATGCCAGCGCTCGATGAGCATTTCGCAGTCGCGCTCGGCGGTTTCCACGGTGTCCTGCAACTCGGTGGGGCACTCGCGATCCATCATGACCTTGCCGGTGAGAATGCGCATGTGGCGCTCGTGGGCGGCCGCGAAAAAGGCGTCTGCGGACGCCGCATGTGAACTCGCAAAGACGGATGCGGTGGTGGTGCCGTGCGCCAGCAGGCGGTCGGTGACAAATCCGGCCATGCGGCGCGCATGTTCGGGATCAGCGAAACGCATCTCTGTCGGGTAGGTGTAGTTGCCCAGCCAGTCGAGCAACTGGTGACCGAAAGAGGCGATCATCTCCGCCTGCACATAGTGCAGGTGGGTATCGACCAATCCGGGCAGGATCAGATGCCCGGAGTAATCGAAGCGCTGCACTGACATGGCCGCGACTTGTGCGTTGACGGCAGACCAGGTCCCGCAGGCGCGAATGCAACCGTTTTCGATCAGCAAGCCGCCATCGTCAAACCACTGCCAGGCCTCGCCGTGACTTTCTGCGCCGGGGTCGCGAAGAAAATGCAGGACGCTGCCGCGAACCAGTATGCGAGCGGGATCAGCCATGGGTTTCCAGCGCTTCCGTCGCGACCAATGATGGCAAAGCCTCGCGCGATTGGACGAGTTGCGCCGCCACCGCGACCGCAATGGTCGCCGGCGCCTTTCCGGTGATACCCGGGATGCCGATGGGGCAGACCATGCGTGAGCAGTCGAGGCCGCGCGCCGCCAGCCGGTGTTCGAAGCGCGCGCGCTTGCTTTTCGAGCCAATCAAACCAAAAAACGCGAAATCGGCGCGCGCAAGGATGGCGGTGGCCAGTGAAAGATCGAGATCGTGGCTGTGCGTCAACACCAGGAACCACGTGTTGGTGGGTGCCGCCGCCACCTCCTGCACGGGGTCATCCGGCCATCGGGTGTCGATACCCGGAATTCGAACCGGCGGGAAAGCGTCCTCGCGGGAATCGATCCATACGATGTCGGAAGATAACGGGGCCAGCGCCTGAGTGATGGCTTCGCCCACGTGCCCTGCGCCAAACACGAATATCGGAAATGGGCTGCGTGCAAAGCCCTGCGCGTATTCCCACGCCTCGCCCTGCACGCTGAATTGCACACGTTCCACGCCCCTGGCGCATGTCCATGACGAACGCTTGTCAGTCGAGCGAATCCTGCGGGATAGCCAACCTCCAGCCTGCCACTGTGCGCGACGTTGAACCCAAGCCCCGCGTTCGCCCGGCAAGATCACTTCGTACAACAACCACACCACGCCGCCACAGCATTGGCCGAGCGAGGGTCCGAGCGCATAACGCTTCAATTCGACGGGTGCCGCCAACGCAATTGCCGCGCGTGCGTGGCGAATGGCTTCGAACTCCAGGTGTCCGCCGCCGATGGTGCCCCACGCTTCATGGCTCGACACCAGAAACGTGGTGCCGGCATCGCGCGGGGCGGAGCCCTCGACGTGCGCCACCGTGACCATGACGATGGTACCGGCCTCCAGTCGATCTGGCAGGACCTCGATCCATTCCTTGCTCATGCCGGCCTTTCGTTTCGCAAGGCGTTGAGGGAAGCGAGCACCGATTCCGGTGTTGCGGGGGCATTGAGACGCACCGGATGCCCCGGCGCGATTGAGCTCACGGCGTCCTTGATGGCGAAGAATGCCGAGAGCGCGAGCATCAGCGGCGGTTCCCCAACCGCTTTCGACTTGTGGATGCTGTCCTCAACGTTCTCATTGTCATGAAAAGTGACGTTGAATACGGGCGGACAGTCGTAGGCGGTCGGAATCTTGTAGGTGGAGGGCGCGTGCGTCATGAGCCGCCCATCGCTCCGCCACCAGAGTTCCTCGCTGGTGAGCCAGCCCAAGCCTTGGATGTATCCGCCTTCGATTTGTCCCAGGTCAATCGCAGGATTGATGGAGCGCCCCACATCGTGCCGAATGTCGACGCGCAGCACGCGGGTTTCCCCGGTCAGCGTATCGACGGCGACTTCGGAGGCTGCCGCGCCATAGGCGAAATAGAAGAAGGGCCGACCGCGCCGGGTCTTGGCGTCGTAGTGAATCTTTGGGGTCTTGTAGAAGCCACTTTCCCACAACTTGATGCGTGCGAAATAGGCCTTGTGGACCAGGTCGGCGAAGGACATGCGTTCGCTGCCCGAATTGACCGTTCCGTTCTCGAACTTCACAGTGCCTGCGGGCACGCCTTTCAACTCGGCGAAAAGATCAGCCAGCCGTACACGAATGGCTGCAGCCGCCTGCTGCGCGGCCTTGCCATTGAGGTCGGTTCCGGCGGACGCGGCGGTGGCCGACGTATTCGGCACTTTGCTGGTGTCAGTGGCCGACAAACGCACCGATTCGATCGGAATTCCGAGTTCATGCGCCACGACCTGGCGCACCTTGGTATGCAGACCCTGGCCCATTTCGGTGCCGCCATGGTTCACCAACACCGTGCCGTCGCTGTACACATTCACCAGTGCGCCGGCTTGGTTGAAGAACGTCGCGGTGAATGAAATGCCGAACTTGACGGGCGTAAGGGCAAGGCCCCGCTTGATGATCGGGCTGCCGGCATTGAAAGCGGCTATGGCCGCACGCCGTGCCCGGTAGTCGCAATCCCTCTCCAACGCGTCCACCAGCGGGCGCAGGATGAAGTCCTCGATGACCATGCCGTAATGGGTTTCGTTGCGGCCCTGCCGGGCATCGGAGTCGTAGAAGTTTGCGCGCCGGACGTCGAGGGGATCCTTGCCCAATTGACGTGCGATGTCATCCATCACGTTTTCAATGGCAAACATGCCCTGCGGGCCGCCAAAGCCCCGGAACGCGGTGTTTGAGACGGTATGGGTCTTGCCGCGGACACTCGTCAACGCGACGTCGCTGAGAAAATAGGCATTGTCCGCGTGAAACAACGCGCGATCATTGACCGGGCCGGACAGGTCCGCTGAAAAGCCGCAGCGCGAGGCCAGGTGCAAGTCGAGTCCCAACAGGCGTCCGCTTGAATCACACCCTGCGGCATACCGAAAATGGAAATCGTGCCGCTTGCCGGTGATCTCCATGTCGTCGTCGCGATCGAGCCGAATCTTTACCGGGCGGCCAGTCCTGACGGCCAGTAACGCCGCGATACAGGCGAACTGCGCAGACTGCGACTCCTTGCCGCCGAATCCGCCGCCCATGCGCCGGCATTCGACACTGACCTGATGGCTGGACCAACCGAGCGCGTGCGCAATGGCGTGCTGCATCTCGGTGGGGTGTTGCGTCGAGCACCAGACGTGAACAGTGCGATCCTCGCGGGGGACCGCGTAGGACACTTGGCCTTCCAGATAAAAATGATCCTGGCCGCCCAACCGGACCTCGCCTTGGAGCCGATGTGGCGCACGGGACAGGGCCCGTGCTGAATCACCTCGCGCCATTTCGACCGTCGGCAGCACGTGCGATCCGGCGTGATCCGCGTCCTCCGCCGTCAAAATCGCAGGCAGGTCCTCGTAGGTGACCTTTGCACGCATAGCGGCATGCCGCGCCGCATCGCGGCTCGTTGCCGCCACGGCGAACATCGGCTGGCCGTAAAACTGAACCAATTCCGATGCAAGGATCGGATCATCCTTGATGACGGGGCCGCAATCGTTGAGACCCGGGATCTCCCCGGCAGTGATCACGTCCATCACTCCGGGCGACTTGCGGACTGCCGCGAGGTCAAGCGACACCACGCGCGCGTGCGCTCGGGGTGCCAGTCCCAAAGCCACATGAAGTGTGCCGGCCAATTCGGGCAGGTCATCGATGTAGTGCGCGGCGCCGCTGACGTGCAGGTGCGCGCTTTCATGCGCATGGGCTTGTCCGACTGCGCCGGAAGGATGTTTGATCGCGGGCGCGTTCATGCGACGGGTCTTGCCACCGCGATTGGTGCGAGTGCTTCGATGCGCACAGGGGCGCGTGGCAACCCGCAGGATTCCAGCCAGCAGCGCACCACCAGTTGCCCAGCCACCTCAAGCCGGTAGGCGGCGCTTGCGCGCAAGTCATCAAGCGGCTGAAAGTCTGTGGCCATCGCCGCGGCTGCATGGCGTGCGGTGGCTTCGTTCCATGGTTGGCCGATCAGGGCTGATTCGCATGCGGGAGCGCGTTTCGGCGTGGCCGCCATGCCGCCAAACGCCACGCGAGCCTTGTTGACGCGGCTACCGTCCAATTCGAGCGCAAAGGCGGCACACACTGCAGAAATATCCTGCTCGAAACGCTTGGCGATCTTGTAGGTTCGAAACAATATTGGCTTGTTGCGGTGGCGCGGCACACGCACGGCCCGCAGGAATTCGCCGGGCGCCAAGGCGGTCTTCTGGTACGAGAGATAGAAATCCTCCATCGGCAGCTCACGTTCTGCATCGCCCTTTCGCAGGGCGACCGTCGCTCCCAGCGCGATGAGCCCAGGCATGGAATCCCCGATGGGAGAGCCATTGGCCACATTGCCGCCCAGCGTGCCGGCATTGCGGATCGGCAATGAGGCGAAGCGGCGCTTCAGTTCGGTCCATTCCGGATGGTCGGCGATCAGGGCGTCATACGCCTCGTTAAGGCTTGCAGCGGCGCCGATTTCGAGGACATCGTCTGTCGTGGTGATGCGCTGCAGTTCTGGCACGCGGCCAATGTAAAGGACGTCGCCGATGTCCTTCAGTTGTTTCGTGACCCAAAGGCCCACGTCAGTGCTTCCGGCGACGATGCGCGCCGCAGGGTTTTGAAGGCGGGCTAGCGCAAAAGCATCCAGTGACCTGGGCGCCAGAAACCGGCGACCGTTCGCCGAGTATTCAAGATCCGGCAAGTCGCCAATCCGTTGCAGGGCCGAAATGACCGGTTGGCGGTCGAGGGTCACGCGTGGCGCAGCATGCATGTTCAATGCCGCATCAAGGATCGGCCGGTAACCCGTGCAACGGCACAGGTTACCGGAGAGTGCATCGAGCGCATCGCTGCGGCTGATGCCGGCGGCATGATTTTCGTATTGCGCCCACAGCGACATCACGAAGCCGGGTGTGCAAAAGCCGCATTGCGAGGCGTGCGCGTTGACCAAGGCTTGTTGTACCTGATGCAGCCCACCTCCCGAGAGCAGGGTGAGGTCTTCCACCGTGAACAGCGCCTTGCCATCCAGTGTGGGCAAGAACTGGATGCAGGCATTGAC
Source organism: Usitatibacteraceae bacterium (assembly GCA_044228625.1). Taxonomy (GTDB): domain Bacteria; phylum Pseudomonadota; class Gammaproteobacteria; order Burkholderiales; family Usitatibacteraceae; genus UKL13-2. The sequence continues at coordinate 13,899 of JBGAUM010000032.1, forward strand.
CGCCTCAAGGCGAAGCTGGCCTCCTTCGAGTTCGCCGACGACCACCATGCAGGCCCCGCAATCGCCCTCGGCACAACCTTCCTTGGTACCGATGGCGCGGCGATACTCGCGCAGCCAGGCGAGCACAGTGGTGTCGAGCGCCGGGCCTTCAACCTCGATGGTCGCGCCGCGGAAGAAGAATTCGATGGATCGGTGGGGCATGCGAAATTCAAAAGACGCCAGAGCCGGCAAGGGAGTATTGAAGCACAGAATGCCGCGGGCGAATTTGGCATGATTCCCAAATCGGGGGCAGTGCGACGCGGATCGCGAAGTTGCTAACATGCCGCATGGCCGATACATCCCCCCGACCAGGGATTGCAGCGATCAACGCGCTCGATGCGAAGGCGTTTTCACGTCTGTTCGGTCCCGTCTATGAACATTCGCCCTGGATCGCCGAGCGCGCCTTTGCGCGCCGACCCTTTGCCACGTCGCGCGACTTGCACTTGGCGCTCTATGGTGTGGTGCTAGATGTCACTGAACAGGAAAAACTGGCGCTGCTCAATGCCCATCCGGAACTGGCCGGCCAGGAAGCCGAGGCAGGGTCTTTGACCGCCGAATCCCGGGAAGAGCAGGGCAGTGCCGGACTCGATCGCCTGACGCCGGAAGAATTGGCAACCCTCCGGACCGGGAATGCCCGCTATCGCGAACGCTTTGGCTTTCCATTCATCATTGCGGTGCGCCTGCATTCGCGCGCATCGATCCTCGCGGCGCTCGAAGGGCGATTTCACAACACCGGCGCTCAGGAACTCCAGAATGCCGTTGCCCAAGTCGGCGAAATTGCCAGACTGCGGCTTGCCGCATTGATGACTGACTGAACTCTCGAAGGCGCCCATGGCCCGACTCTCCACGCATGTCCTCGATACCGCACACGGTACCCCCGCCGGCGGGATGCAATACGAATTGTTCGCGCTTGATGGCGACGGTGTTCGGCGCCTGATCACCCAGGGGCGGACCAACGGCGACGGGCGTACCGACGCGCCACTTCTCTCGGGTGAGACGATCACGATCGGCCGGTATGAACTGGTTTTCCATGCGGGCGCCTATTTCCGCAGCTTGGAGACGCCGCTCGCCGAACCAGCGTTCATCGACGTGGTGCCGATTGCCTTCGGCATTGCCGACCCGAAGGGGCATTACCACGTGCCGCTGCTGGTTTCGCCCTGGTCGTATTCGACCTATCGGGGCAGCTGATGGAGAGTTACATCCTCGAGTGGCTCAACATTCTCGGCCGCTGGGTGCATCTCATTACCGGCATTGCCTGGATCGGCGCCTCGTTCTATTTCGTCTGGCTGGATAGTCACCTGAAACCTCCGCAGGATGCCGCCTCGCAAGACATCGGCATTGGCGGCGAGGTCTGGGCGGTGCACGGCGGCGGCTTTTACCGCGCGCAGAAATTCAAAGTCGCCCCGCCGGAACTTCCGCCGCTGCTGCATTGGTTCAAGTGGGAAGCGTATTCGACCTGGCTCTCGGGATTCTTCCTGCTGGTGTTGATCTACTACGTCGGCGCCGAGGTGTACTTGATCGACAAGAGTGTTGCAGACCTGTCCAAGCCCGCGGCAATCGGCATCGGGTTAGGCTTCCTCGCCGGAGGATGGGTCATCTACGACTTCCTGTGCCGTTCACGGCTTGGGGCCAACGAACCTGCGCTCGCCGGGGGGATGCTGGTCTTGCTGACGGTCGCCGCATATGCGTTGACGCATCTGTTCAGCGGCCGCGGGGCCTTCATTCATTTCGGCGCCATTCTTGGCACCATCATGTCGGCCAACGTATTGATGGTCATCATTCCGGGCCAGCGCGAATTGGTGAAAGCCAAGCAGGAGGGGCGTGTGCCGGATCCGATCCACGGGGTTCGCGGCAAGCAGCGCAGCGTGCACAACACCTATTTCACATTGCCGGTTTTGCTGGTGATGATCTCCAATCACTACGCACTGCTCACCAACGGGCGATGGAATTGGCTGGTGTTGATGTTGCTGGCGTTGGCGGGCGCGTTGATCCGGCTGTTCTTCGTCAAGAAGCACCAAGGGTCGAAGCAGCCGGCGCTCGCCTCGGCCGGGTGTATTGCCATCGTGGCCGCCATCGGCCTGTTGGCGCCGCGTCCGGATGCGGCGCGTCCCGTGTCGACTGCGCCATCGATCACCGAAGTGCAAGCCATCATCGTCATGCGCTGTGCGGGTTGCCATGCGGAGCGGCCGACCTTCGCGGGCTTTGCAGCCGCGCCCAAAAATGTGCTGCTCGATACGCCAGACCGAATGGTGGCGCAGGCGGCAGCGCTTCATCAGCAAACCGTGGTGACACGCGCCATGCCCATCGGCAACCTCACGGCCATGACGGACGCTGAACGCGAAGTCATCGATGCGTGGTTCCGGGCTGGCACGTCAAGGAGGTAAAACACTATTACGGACGCGGCGATTGAGGCCAAAATGGCTTGGATGGCGCACCAGTGCTTGTGTTTTGCATGTTCTCGCTGGGTGAATGGCAGCTGCGTGGCGCGCACATGGTAGACTGGACGCCGCTCATTTCCTGGTCCATCCCATGTCCGGCAGCACCCTTGGCAAACTCTTTTCGGTCACCAATTTTGGCGAATCGCACGGGCCGGCCATTGGCTGCGTGATCGACGGTTGCCCGCCGGGAATGGCGCTCTCAGTGGAGGATATTCAGCCGGATCTGGACCGCAGGAAACCCGGCACGTCGCGGCACGTGACCCAGCGGCGCGAAGACGACCGCGTTGAAATTCTCTCGGGCGTGTTCGAAGGCAAGACCACCGGCACGCCCATCGCGCTGCTGATCCGCAACGAAGACCAGCGCAGCAAGGACTACGGCAAGATCGCCGAGGCGTTTCGCCCCGGCCACGCGGATTACACGTATTGGCAAAAATTTGGCATCCGCGATCATCGTGGTGGCGGGCGCTCGTCCGCGCGCCTCACGGCGCCCACCGTCGCGGCGGGCGCGGTTGCCAAGAAATGGCTCCACGAAAAATTCGGCGTGCTGGTACGCGGGTATTTGGCGCAATTGGGGCTCAACAAGATCGCGTTCGAAGACTGGAATGCGGTGGCCGCCAACCCTTTTTTCGCGCCCAACGCTAGTCAAATTGATGCGCTGGAATCCTACATGGACCAACTGCGCAAGTCCGGTGAAAGTTGCGGGGCGCGCATCAACGTAGTGGCCGCAGGAGTCCCGGTAGGTTGGGGCGAACCGATCTACGACCGGCTCGACGCCGCCATCGCCCACGCGATGATGGGGTTGAATGCGGTCAAAGGCGTGGAAATCGGCGCAGGGTTTTCGAGCATCGAACAGCTGGGCACGCAACACTCGGACGAAATCGCGCCTGAAGGATTTCTTTCCAATAACGCAGGTGGCATCCTGGGCGGCATTTCCACCGGGCAAGACATCACCGTGTCCATCGCCATCAAGCCCACGTCGTCGATCCGCCTCGACCGGCGCACCATCGACAAGAGTGGCGAGCCGGTAGTCATCAATACCCACGGCCGCCATGATCCGTGCGTGGGCATCCGCGCTACGCCGATTGCCGAAGCACTGTTGGCGTTGGTATTGATCGATCATGCGTTGCTGCATCGGGGACAGTGCGGCGATGTGAAAATCCCGACACGCGCGGTCCCAGCGCAGGCGGCAGCCGCAACGCAACTTGCGGCCTCGCGCAACGACGATCCTGAGCCGCAGGAATACTGAGTACGGACCGCCGCGTTTCAGGGATTGTGCGCTGCACAAGCGTCGGGCGCCCGCCGTATAATCGACTGCTCACCTTGGCACATTCATGCCCTCCAACGGATTCACTCGACCATGCCGCTAACGCTGTACGACAAGCTCTGGAACGCCCACAAGGTTCACGAGGAATCCGATGGCACGGCGCTGATTTACATCGACCGCCACCTCGTGCATGAGGTGACGAGTCCGCAGGCGTTTGAGGGTCTGGAAATCAATGGCCGCAAGCCCTGGCGCCTGAAGTCCATCGTCGCCACCGCAGACCACAACGTGCCCACCACTTCGCGCAAAGAGGGCATCGCCGATCCGATCTCGCGCTTGCAAGTGGAGACGCTGGACAAGAACATCGAAAAATTCGGCGTGGCCGATTACTACGGCATGAACGACGCGCGGCAGGGCATCGTGCACGTGATCGGCCCAGAGCAGGGCGCCACACTGCCGGGCATGACCGTGGTGTGCGGCGATTCGCACACGTCTACGCACGGCGCGTTTGCAGCGCTGGCATTCGGCATCGGCACAGTGAGGTCGAACACGTGATGGCCACGCAATGCCTCAACGCCAAGAAAATGAAGTCGATGCTGGTGCGCGTCGAGGGTCGCGTGGGCAAAGGTGTCACGGCGAAGGACATGGTGCTCGCCGTGATTGGCAAGATCGGCACGGCCGGCGGCACCGGGTATGCAATCGAAGATTCGGCGGTTCCGCCATCCGCACCTTGACCATGGAAGGCCGCATGACGGTCTGCAACATGGCGATCGAAGCCGGCGCACGAAGCGGCATGGTGGCGGTCGACGAAAAGACCATCGACTACGTGAAGGGCCGCCCGTTTGCGCCCAAAGGCGAGGACTTCAACCGCGCTTCGGCCTACTGGCGCACGCTGGTGAGTGATGAAGGCGCGACGTTCGACCGCGTGGTCGAAATCGATGCTGCCACCATCGAGCCGCAGGTGACCTGGGGTACTTCGCCGGAAATGGTCACGGGCGTGCGCGGCTGCGTGCCCAAGCCCGAGCAGGAATCCGACCCGGTCAAACGCGCCGCGATTGAGCGTGCGCTGGAATACATGGGGCTGAATGCCGGCATGAAGGTCGAAGACATCAAGATCGACAAGGTGTTCATCGGCAGTTGCACCAATTCGCGCATCGAAGATTTGCGCGCGGCGGCCGGTGTGGTGAAAGGACGCAGGCTTGCTGACAACGTGAAGCTGGCCATGGTGGTGCCGGGGTCCGGACTGGTCAAACGCCAGGCCGAAGCCGAGGGACTGGATCAAATCTTTCTGGCTGCAGGATTTGAATGGCGCGAGCCCGGATGCTCCATGTGCCTCGGCATGAACGACGACCGTTTGAGTCCTGGAGAGCGGTGCGCGTCGACATCCAACCGGAATTTTGAAGGCCGCCAAGGCGCGGGCGGGCGTACGCATCTGGTCAGCCCCGAAATGGCTGCGGGTGCCGCCATTGCCGGGCGATTCGTTGATGTTCGGCACCTGTTGTAAGGTAAACGACTTTTTTGGAGGCGATGATGAAGGTATTTTTCGCATGCGTGGTTTCCCTTGTTTTTGCAGCGGGATGCAACACGATGGAAGGCATCGGCAAAGACATCAAGAAAGGTGGCGAAGCCATCGAGAAGGCAGCCGACAAGGCCAAAGGTTGATGGAGGCCTTTCGCAATCACACCGGATTGGTCGCGCCGCTGGACCGCGCCAACGTCGATACCGACGCCATCATCCCGAAGCAGTTCCTGAAGTCGATCAAGCGCACCGGCTTCGGGCCGAACCTGTTCGACGAGTGGCGCTACATGGATCATGGTGAGCCAGGGATGGACAATTCCAGGCGCGCGTTGATTCCAAACTTTGTACTGAATCAGGAGCGCTACCGGGGTGCGACGATATTGCTGGCGCGCAAGAACTTTGGGTGCGGCTCCTCGCGCGAACATGCGCCCTGGGCGCTGCAGCAGTTCGGTTTCAAGGCGGTGATCGCCCCGTCCTTTGCCGACATTTTTTTCAACAACTGCTACAAGAACGGCTTGTTGCCCATCGCCTTGAGTGAAATGGAAGTCGATCACCTGTTCAACGCCACCACAGCCACGCCCGGCTTCAAGTTGCATGTGGATTTGGAGCAGCAAGTGGTGGAGATTCCGGGTGGCGAAGCGTATCGATTCGACATCGAGGGCTTCCGCAAGCAGTGTTTGATCAATGGCTGGGATGAGATCGGCTTGACGCTGCGGCACGTGGACAAGATTCGCGCCTATGAAGCGGCTCGGGCGGTGAAAGAACCCTGGCTGTACTGACAACAAAAAACTCAAGCACTGGCGAGGTGTTTGAGACAGAAGTGGCCCAAGCACCGCACCAGTACTAGACTTTCATCTACCCAACCCATTCATCTGGTTTTATGAAAATTGCCATCCTCCCCGGTGACGGCATCGGGCCCGAAATCATGGCCGAGGCCGTGAAGTTGCTCGACGTGCTGCGCCGCGATGGGCTCAAGATCGAGACCGAGAGCGCGCATGTGGGTGGCGCCGCGTACGACTCCCACGGCCACCCACTGCCAGCGGCCACGTTGAAGCTGGCGCAGGATGCCGACGCTGTGCTGTTCGGCTCCGTCGGCGGACCGAAGTACGACATGCTGCCACGCGAGTTGCGGCCGGAAAAAGCCATCCTCGGCTTGCGCAAGGAATGCGACTTTTTTGCCAACTTGCGCCCGGCCACCGTGTTTCCGGAGTTGGCCGATGCCTCGTCCTTGAAGCCGGAAATCGTCGCCGGACTCGACCTCATGATCATCCGAGAACTCACCGGTGACATCTATTTCGGCGAACCGCGCAGCGTCACTGGCGAGAAAGGCCACCGCGTCGGCATCAACACGATGCACTACACCGAGGCGCAGATCAACCGCATCATCCACACCGGGTTCAGGACCGCGCGCCAGCGCAACAAGCGACTGTGTTCGATCGACAAAATGAACGTACTCGAGGCCATGCAGCTCTGGCGCGACATCGCCAACGAGATCGCGCCCGAGTATCCGGATGTAGCGCTGGAGCACATGCTGGTCGACAACGCCGCCATGCAGCTGGTGCGAAACCCCAAGCACTTCGATGTCGTGGTGTGCGGCAATATGTTCGGGGACATCCTCTCCGATGAAGCTTCGATGCTGACTGGATCGATCGGCATGCTGCCGTCGGCGTCGTTGGACGCGAGCGGCAAAGGACTGTATGAGCCGATTCACGGCAGCGCGCCGGATATTGCCGGCAAGGGCGTTGCCAATCCGCTCGCGCAGATCCTTTCGCTTGGCATGATGTTGAAGTACACCTTCAACCTGCCTGACCAGGCGGCGCGCGTCGAAGGTGCGGTGCGCAAGGCGCTGGCATCGGGCCTGCGCACGGGCGATATCGCCAAGCCGGGCGAGCGGGTGTGCTCGACGGCAGAGATGGGAGACGCTGTCGTCAGGTCGATGTAGGCGTTGGACGATTTGTTGCAACGGTAACTTCGGGAGTATCAAGAAGATGTTGAAAGTGGGCCTTGTGGGTTGGCGCGGAATGGTCGGTTCCGTGTTGATGGATCGTATGCGCGCGGAAAACGACTTCGCGTTGATCGAGCCGGTGTTTTTCACGACCTCGAATATTGGCGGTGAGGCGCCGGCGGAAGCGCGCGGCGTGAAGTTGCTCGACGCGACCGATGTTGCGCACTTGAGGCAGATGGACGTCGTCATCACCTGCCAAGGCGGGGACTACACCACCGAGGTGTACCCCAAGCTGCGTGCGACCGGATGGAAAGGCTACTGGATCGACGCGGCCAAGACGCTGCGCATGAAGGACGACGCGGTCATCATTCTCGACCCGGTGAACCGCAAGGTCATCGACAATGCGCTCGCCAAAGGCGTGAAGGACTACATCGGCGGCAACTGCACCGTGAGTTGCATGCTGATGGGTCTTGCGGGCCTGTTCGAGGCGGACCTGATCGACTGGATGACCTGCATGACCTACCAGGCCGCTTCCGGTGGCGGTGCCCAGCACATGCGCGAGTTGCTCACCCAGTACGGCGCGCTGCATGCAGAGGTCAAGGCGCTGCTCGACGACCCGCATTCCGCGATCCTTGAAATCGATCGCCGGATCCTGGCCAAGCAGCACGCTTTCACGCCGGAAGAGACGCAGAACTTCATGGTACCCCTCGGGGGCAATTTGATTCCCTGGATCGACAAGGACATGGGAACAGGAATGTCCCTGGAGGAGTGGAAAGGAATGGCCGAGACCAACAAGATTCTGGGCCGAGGACCGGGATTCGGATCCGCCCCCACGCCGATCGACAGCCTGTGCATTCGCGTCGGCGCGATGCGGTGTCACTCGCAGGGATTGACGATCAAGTTGAAGAAGGATGTGCCGCTTGCAGACATCGAGGCATTGATTGCCGGCCACAATGCGTGGGTGAAAGTCATCCCGAACGAAAAGGAACGCACAATTCGTGAACTCTCACCGGCGGCGGTCACGGGCACCATGACGATCCCCGTAGGGCGTATGCGGAAGCTGGCCATGGGCCCGGAATACCTGTCGGCATTTACCGTCGGCGACCAATTGCTTTGGGGGGCTGCGGAACCGTTGCGTCGCATGCTCCGCATCATTTTGGAAAAATGATCGGCAGATCAAATAGTTAAGTCAAATTCTGTCGTGGTTTCGGGGGCGTTTTTGGAAAGCTCCCGCAACCATGGGTTGCGTTCGTTTTCGATTTCGCTTCTAATCTCGAAAGCGAATAAAGTTGAAAACCTAACCCATTGATGTTATTTTAATTTGTCCTCAAAAAAACGAAGGCCTGGGGTCACCATGCACCGTCCACCGAAAAAGAGACTCGTTGCGGCATTAGGGGGAGCGCTCATTGCGATGTCGATGCTGCCTGCCTTCGCGGCGGGGCTCGGCAAGCTCACTGTCAATTCCGCATTGGGGCAACCGCTTTCCGCAGAGATTGAGCTCGTCTCCCTGCAGCCTGGCGAATTTGAGGCCCTTGTGGGTCGCGTCGCCAGCATAGAGTCGTACGCCGACGCAAAGATCGAATATTCGTCCGTGTTGCGCCAGCTTCGTTTTGCGACGGACAAGCGTAGTGACGGGCGGCCCATTCTGCGTATCTCAAGTATCGGACCCATCAACGAGCCATTCCTCGATGTTCTGGTGGAAATGACATGGCCGGCCGGTCGGCTGCTGCGTGAGTACCCGATCCTGTTGGATCCACCGGGATTCAGCGAAGCACGCGTCGCACCATCGGTGCCTGTAGCAACGGTGAGCAAGCCCACCGCTGCAGCGCCTGCCGCGCCAACCCCGGCGGAGCCTTCGCCGGCGCCGTCTTCAGCACCCACGCCGATTGCGGCGCCCATCGCGCCGGCGGGCACGCCGTCCGCGCGCAAGGAAACTGGCGGCGACACCTATGGTCCGGTGAAGCAAGGTGAAACCCTGTCCAAGATTGCCAAGGAACTGAAGTCTGATTCGGTGTCCCTGGAGCAGATGTTGGTGGCCTTGTATCGCGAAAACAAATCTGCGTTCATTGGCGACAACATGAATCGCCTGCGGACGGGTCAGATTCTGAAGGTGCCCTCGGCGTCGGAAGTCGGCCAGATCGCCGAAAAAGAAGCGCGCGCCGAGTACAAGGCGCAAGTCGAGAACTGGGCGGCATACCGCGACCAGGTTGCATCGGCCGCGCCCGCAGCAACCTCCAAACCGACCCCGACCAACCAGGCGACGGGAAAGATCAGTGTCGCCAAACCTGACGTTGCACCGGCCACCACCAGCAAGGACCAACTGAAGATCGCCCAGACGGATGCCGGCAATGCCAAGACGGGCGCATCGGGCGCTGCTGGCGTGGCCAAGCTGCAGGGCGAGGTCACCGCGCTCAAGGAAGAAAAGATCGCGCGCGAGAATGCGTTGAAAGAAGCCAATTCGCGTGTGGCGGATCTTGAAAAGCAGATCAGCGACATGCGCAAGCTGATGGAGCTGAAGGGTATCGGCAAAGACGCGAAAGCAGACCCGAAAGCGCCCGCCAAGCCCGACGTAAAGGCACCAGAGCCGCCCAAGCCGGCAGACACCAAGGTCGCGCAAGTCACGCCGCCCGCGAAGCCCGGCGAGGCGCCAAAGGTCGATGCGAAGCCGGGAGAGACCAAACCCGCGGACGCCAAACCGGCAGATGCCAAGCCGGGTGACGCCAAACCGGCAGACGCGAAACCGGCCGAAGCACCCAAAGTGGCAGACGCCAAACCGGCAGATGCGAAACCGGCCGCCCCGAAGACTCCACCAAAGGCGCCGCCCCCGCCGCCAAAGCCTGAGCCCAGCTTCCTTGAGGAGTGGGGAATCATCCTCGGCGGCGGTGCTGCGACCTTGCTGGCGGGCGGTGGACTTTTCGCCTTCATGCGGAATCGCAAAAAGAAGGCTGAAAAAGGGCCGGGCTCGACGAGCTTGGGCAAGCCGTCTTCCATCATGCCTTCGGATCTCAAGCCCAACACTTCCACCGGCGGCAAGTCCAGCGGCGGATTGGTCGACACCGGCAACAGTTCATTCCTGACCGACTTTGACAAGACCGGTCCGGGAAGCATCGATACGGATGAAGTCGATCCGGTCGCGGAAGCCGAGGTGTACATCGCCTACGGCCGTGACGCGCAGGCTGAGGAAATCCTCAAGGAAGCGATGGTCAAGGACAGAAGCCGCCACGAAGTGACGGTCAAGCTCCTGGAGATTTATCACGCGAGAAAGAGCATCCAGGCTTTCGACACCGTCGCACGTGAATTGAAGGACGCCATCGGTACGGACAACCCGATGTGGGCCAAGGTGGCCGCGATGGGTGCCAGCATCGATCCGCAGAACGGCCTGTATGCCGGCAGCGGACAAGCGTATGCCACTACCGGCGCATTTGCGGCCGCAGGCGAAAGCATCGCTGCCGAAAAACCGGACGTGGACTTCGATTTGGGTTTCAACAGCACCACGTCGCAGCCTTCAACGTTTGACGTCACAGCGGCAACGACTGACCAGCCCGCCTCACCCGCGGCAGACTTTGACCTCGACTTGGGCGGGTCAAGTGCGGCACCTGCTGCGGCTCCTGCGGCAGACAGTGGCGGACTCGATTTTGATCTTGCGCTCGGCGGTGATTCCGCACCTGCCGCGGCCCCTGCTGCAGCGGCACCTGCGGCACCGGCGGCAGATTCAGGATTTGACTTTGACTTGTCAGGCCTCTCGATGGATGCCCCGACACCGGCGCCTGCTGCGTCCGAGGACTTCACCAAGACCTTGGCCATGACAGCAACACCCGCCCATGAAAAGACGGCGTCCCTGAGCTTGGGCGATTTGAGTCTTGACTTGGGTGACAGCAAACCCGCAGCAGCGGCACCTTCTGGCGGTACTGGAAGCGATAGCGCGGTGTCGACGAAACTGGAGTTGGCCAAGGCGTACGTCGAGATTGGCGACACCGATGGCGCGAAAGAGATTCTCAATGAAGTGGCACGCGAGGGTTCGCCTTCTCAGCAGGAAGAAGCGAAGAAGATTCTCGCGGGCCTGTAAGGCAAAGAAGCCCGCATCACAATTCGATGGTTCCCGCTTGGGGCGCCTGAAACTTTTCAGGCGCCCTTCTTCTTTTTGGGAGTCACGTGAAGGGGAGTACCTTGCGTATCGCGCTGGGCCTGGAATACGACGGAGCCGGTTTTTGTGGATGGCAATCGCAGCCGTCTGCCTGCGGCATTCAGGACCATGTGGAAAAGGCGGCTTCCCAATTCATTGCCGGTCCTGCGCCGATTGCAGTGACCTGTGCCGGTCGCACGGATACGGGCGTTCATGCGCTTGCGCAAGTCGTGCACTTGGATACCGAGGTGGTGCGTGAGGAAATGGCCTGGGTACGCGGCGTCAATCGGTTTTTGCCGACGCCGATCCGGGTCTTGTGGATGCGGGAAGTCCCGGATGAGTTTCATGCGCGGTTTTCTGCCATCTCACGGACATATCAATACGTGCTGCTCACGGATCGAACCGAGCCTGCAGTCCTGAACGGCAAGGTGGGATGGTTTCACCTCCCGGTCGACATCGAGGAACGCGCACCGTACATTCGATTCACCTTTCGGGCCAATGCGTTCCTGCACCATATGGTTCGAAATGTCGTCGGCGCGTTGGTCTATGTCGGCGCGGGACGCATGTCGGTGGCCGATTTTTCGGCCCTGATGGGCAAACGTGACCGCGCGCTTGCGCCCCCGACATTTTCGCCAGACGGGCTTTACTTGGCCGGAATCGAGTACGATGCGGCCTTCTCCATTCCCCGGGCCGCCCAGCGAGTTCCGTTCTGGCCTTGAAACACCGAACCCGCATCAAGATTTGCGGCATTACCCGTCCCGAGGATGCTGAAGCGGCCGCATGGTACGGCGCGGATGCGATCGGCATGGTGTTCCATTCTTCCAGCGTCCGCGCAATCGATTTGGCGAGCGCACGCGAGATCGCGGCGGCGGTTCCTCCTTTTGTGTCGACGGTGGCCCTGGTGGTTGATCCCACGCGCGAAGAGGTCGCGCGAATCGTCGATGAAATTCACCCTTCGTTCATTCAGTTCCACGGCGAAGAGTCGCCTGGGTTTTGCGCGCAATTCGGGGTGCCGTTCCTGCGCGCCATTCGGATGGGTGAGCCGGGAAAAGCTGTCGATTTGCTAAAATGCCGCCATCTGTTCAGTGCCGCGTCGGCGTTGTTGCTCGACGCCTACGTGGTTGGCGCAGCAGGCGGAACCGGCCAGGCATTTGACTGGCAGCAAATTCCGATGGATTTGCGGCCGGGAATTGTTTTGGCCGGCGGGCTGCGTCCGGACAATGTGGCGAAGGCCATTGAGCAAATTCGCCCATGGGCCGTGGATGTATCGAGTGGGGTCGAAGGATCCACAAAGGGCATCAAGGAACATACCCGCTTGCGGGAATTCATCGAGGCCGTGCGACGCGCGGACGACACATCCAAATGAACGACCTTCCCAGTTTGCCGGACGAGCGCGGCCATTTCGGCCCATACGGTGGCGTGTTCGTCGCCGAAACCTTGCAGGCCGCGCTTGAGGAATTGAAGCGCGAATACTTGCGGGCGAAATCAGATCCGGACTTTCAGGCGGAGTTTCACCGCGAACTCAAGCACTACGTGGGGAGGCCAAGCCCGATTTACCACGCCAAGCGCCTTTCGGATGAACTCGGGGGCGCGCAGATCTTCCTGAAACGCGAGGACCTCAACCACACGGGTGCGCACAAGGTGAACAACACGGTGGGTCAGGCATTGCTGGCGCGGCGCATGAACAAGCCGCGCGTCATCGCCGAGACGGGCGCCGGCCAGCACGGCGTGGCGACGGCCACCGTCGCCGCGCGCTACGGCCTGGAGTGCGTGGTGTACATGGGAAGCGAGGACGTCAAGCGCCAAGCCCAGAACGTGTATCGCATGAAGCTGCTGGGGGCAACCGTTGTTCCTGTCGAAAGCGGCTCGAAGACTTTGAAAGACGCGCTCAACGAGGCCATGCGCGATTGGGTCACCAACGTCGAGAACACGTTTTACATCATTGGCACCGTGGCGGGACCGCACCCTTACCCCATGATGGTGCGCGATTTCAATTCCGTGGTGGGCAAGGAATGCCTCCAGCAAATGCCGGAGATGACCGGGCGGCACCCCGATGCCGTCTTGGCTTGCGTGGGAGGCGGTTCAAATGCCATGGGCATCTTTTACGACTACATTCCACATAAAGATGTGCGCTTGATTGGCGTTGAGGCCGGCGGCGAAGGCATCGCCACCGGACGCCATTCCGCGTCCCTGACCGCAGGCACACCGGGTGTACTGCATGGCAATCGCACCTACCTCATCCAGGATGCGGACGGACAGATCATGGATACCCATTCCGTGTCGGCGGGCCTCGACTATCCGGGCGTCGGCCCCGAGCACGCCTGGCTCAAGGATTCAGGCCGCGCCGAATACGTGGCGATCAATGACGATGAGGCGCTTGCCGCGTTTCATAGATTGTGCCGGACCGAAGGCATCATTCCGGCGCTTGAATCAAGCCACGCGGTGGCGCAAGCGATGAAAATGGCGCCTTCGATGCCGAAGGACACGCATCTGCTGGTGAATCTCTCCGGTCGCGGCGACAAGGACATGGCGACGGTCGCGGAACGCGGCGGTCTCAAGCTTTAGGCCGAAGTGCGCGATGTTGCAAGCGGTACATTATTCGTTCGGCTTCGCGATGATCTTCGTGGCGCTTGCATTCTTGATCATCGTAGGGCCACACGTTGAAACACTCTCTGCAAGAGAAAAGTGGGGGAGTTGCTTGCTGTTGGCCTTCCTGTTGCTCAAAGGCGGATGGCGCATTTACTGCGGTTGGAAACTTCGAAAGTGAACATGTCGCGCATTGAATCCACTTTTTCGCGTTTGTGCGAGACACGCAAGAAAGCACTGATTCCGTTCATCACCGCGGGCGATCCAAATCCCGCACTTACGGTACCCTTGATGCACGCGTTGGTCGAATCCGGCGCGGACGTGATTGAGCTAGGCGTGCCTTTCTCCGATCCCATGGCTGATGGACCGGTCATTCAACGGTCGAGCGAGCGGGCGTTGAAGCATCGTGTCGGTTTGGCGCGCGTCCTCGGCTTCGTTGCCGAATTCCGCAAAACCAATGCAAAGACGCCCGTGGTGCTGATGGGCTATGCGAATCCCATCGAGCGCATGGGTTTGGCCCGCTTTGCTAAAAATGCCAATGAGGCCGGCGTGGACGGCGTCCTCGTGGTGGATTACCCGCCTGAGGAAAGCGGGAATTTTCAGGATGCGATGCGCGGTGCGGGCATTGACGTGATCTATCTGCTTTCCCCGACCTCCTCTGCGCAACGCATTGACCTCGTCTGCCGCGCCGCGCAGGGATACATCTATTACGTCTCGTTGAAAGGCGTGACTGGCGCGGCCAACCTGGACACCGCGGATGTTGAGGCCGCGATCGCCAGGATCAAGGCGAAGACTGCTCTACCCGTTGGGGTCGGATTTGGCATACGTGATGGTGAGACGGCAAAACGCATATCAGGCTTTGCCGACGCCGTGGTCATCGGCTCCCGTATCATCCAGGAAATGGAAGCACACCCCGGCCGCGAAATTGAGAAAGTGCGCGCGCTGTTGACGGACATTCGAAAGGCCATGGACGCATGAGTTGGTTCAAGAAACTATTGCCGCCCAAGATCAAGTCCAGCGCGGCCACGGCGAAAAAAGCGGTCCCGGAGGGCTTGTGGAGCAAATGCCCCTCCTGCCAGGCCACTTTGTATTTCACGGACCTGGAAAGCAACCAGAACGTTTGCCCAAAGTGCAATTTTCACAATCGCATTTCGGCCCGAACACGACTCGACATGCTGTTTGACCCGGAAGGGCGCGCCGAGTTGTGCAGTGAAGTCGTTCCGATGGATAGCCTCAAGTTTCGCGACAGCAAGAAATATGTGGATCGACTTGAAGAGGCTGAAAAGGCGACCGGCGAAACCGATGCATTGGTCGTGATGCAGGGTACCGTCAAAAACGTTCCCATGGTCGCCGCCGCGTTTGAATTCAATTTCATGGGTGGGTCGATGGGGTCGGTGGTCGGTGAGCGTTTTGCGCGTGCGGTCGAGGCCTGTTCGGATGAAAAGCTCCCTTTTGTATGCTTTTCTGCGTCCGGCGGCGCGCGCATGCAGGAAGGGTTGCTGTCGCTTATGCAAATGACCAAGACCACGGCGGCGCTGCACATGCTGTCTTCTGCGCGCTTGCCGTTCATTTCGGTATTGACCGATCCGACCATGGGTGGCGTCTCCGCAAGCTTTGCATTTCTGGGCGATGTGGTGATCGCCGAACCCGGCGCCCTGATTGGTTTTGCCGGCCCTCGCGTGATCGAGCAAACCGTCCGGGAAACCCTGCCGGAGGGATTCCAGCGCGCGGAGTTCCTGCTGGAGAAGGGCGCGATCGACATGATCGTGGACCGTCGGCAAATGCGGGACAAACTTGCGCAATTGGTGACGCTTCTGCAAAAAGAG
>JBGAUM010000169.1:0-3725 GCA_044228625.1 Usitatibacteraceae bacterium
GCCAGCAACCCAATCGCGTTGGGTACATCAAATTGCCAATCTGCGAGGCGACGCGTGAGCGCGCCGAATGGTTCCCAGGATCCAGACTCTGGAAGGATCAGTTCAACCGGACGGACACGCTCCATTTCGGCGCTCCATTGGGCGCGGGAAATGGTGCAAATACGGAATCTTCCGGACGCAAGCACCAGCGTAGCAAGCCCGATCTCGCTGTCCACTCCGAAAGCGGCAGCAATCGCTTGGTCGCGCGCAATGGGCAGCAGCGCGCCGTCGGTCAATGTCCCCGGCGTGATGACGCGCGTCACGGCGCGTTCGACCGGCCCTTTGTTGGTGACTTCGCCGATTTGCTCGCAAATCACGGCCGACTCACCTGCCTTGACCAACTTGGCCAAGTACTGCTCCAACGAGTGAAAGGGCACTCCGGCCATTTTGATCGGCTGGCCTGCGGATGCACCGCGGGTGGTGAGCGTGATGTCCAGTAGACGCGCCGCCTTTACGGCGTCGTCAAAAAACAACTCATAAAAATCCCCCATGCGGTACAGGACCAGGGTATCCGGATGCTCCGCCTTGATGCGCAGATACTGCTGCATCATGGGGGTGTGCGGGATTGGGGCGCCGCCGCTCATGTCAATGCAACTTGACGCGCGGATCCGTCTGGGTTCGGATCACTCGCGCCAGCGTATCGAGGGCCATGCGCCAAAACCCATGCAATGCCCACAAGTGCAGCTTGTACAAGGAAACATAAAACATTTTTGCGACCAAGCCCTCAACGCGCACACTTCCTCTCGCCACGAACCCCATTAAGGTTCCCACAGACTGGTAGTTGCCGAGGGAGACGAGCGACCCGAAATCCCGGTAGCGAAAGCGCACCGGGGCCTGGCCTTTCAACCGCCGTTGGATCGATGCAGCGACCGTCGTGGCCATTTGATGTGCCGATTGCGCGCGCGGGGGTACCATCCTTCCATCACGCCAAGGTGCCGCTGCACAATCACCGATCGCGAAAATGTTCTCATCGGTTGTTGTCTGTAGCGTTTCACGAACGGCCAATTGATTGATTCGATTGACCTCCAGCCCGGCAAGTGTCGCAAGCACGGGGTCGCAGCGAATTCCCGCGGCCCAAACGCAGAATTGACCTGGCAGGTCCTTGCCGCTGGCCGTGGTGAGGCCGTCTTCCCGGACTGCCGTGACGCGCTCGTTCAAAAGGACGTCAATGCCAAGCTCTTGGAGCGTTTTCATCGTGGCGTCAGCCAGATAATCCGGCAACCCCGCAAGAATTCTGGGGCCGGCTTCAACAATGGCAATGCGAATCTGTCGATCGGGTACGAAGTGTTCCAGGCCGTAGGCCGTCAGGACACGCAAGGTGTTATGGAGCTCGGCTGCGAGTTCCACGCCGGTGGCACTTGCACCCACAATGTTGATTCGGATGACACGACCGTCGTTGGCGTAGTTGGCGCGAAAACAGGTGTTGACCAGGCGTCGATGGAACAGGTTGGCTTGCCACGCATTTTCAAGTGTGAATGCATGGCTTTGCACTCCGGGTGTCCCGAAATCATTGCAAAGGCTTCCGATGGCAATGATGAGCGAGTCATAAGGGAGTCGGCGCTTCGGAAGGATTTCCGCACCCGTGTCATCCCGCAGGGTGTCGATCAAGACCTCGCGTGCAGTACGATCCAAGCCGGCCAATGCCCCCGGCACATATCGAAAGTGATGCCAACGTGCCTGCGCCAAGTAATCCAGTTGGTGGGCATGGACATCCATGCTGCCGGCAGCCACTTCATGCAAAAGGGGCTTCCACAAGTGGGTGCGCGCCCGATCAACCAGGGTGACATGCGCTTTGCCTTGTCGACCGAGTGAATCGCCAAGGCGCGTGGCGAGTTCGAGCCCGCCCGCACCTCCGCCGATGATGAGCACGCGATGCATCGGACGCCCAATCACGCCTAAGCGTGAGACTGCACAATCTTTAGCAATTGCGGAAAGACCTTGGGCGTCGCGGCGATGACCTCGCCGGTCTCCAGGTATTGGTCTTCACCGGAAAAATTGGCGACCAGGCCGCCGGATTCCTTGATCATCAAGGCGCCAGCCGCCATGTCCCAACGCGACAGGCCCATTTCCCAGAATGCGTCATAGCGTCCGCAGGCGACGTAGGCCAGGTCGAGCGCCGCGGCACCGGGGCGTCGCACGGCAGATGCCGCCATCGTCACATCCTTGAACATTCGAATGTAACGGTCAAACTGTTTGAGATCCTTGAATGGAAATCCGGTGCCAACCAATGCGTCTTTCAAATGCAAGACTTTGGAAACCCGGATTCGCCGGTCATTCAAAAATGCACCGCCCCCCTTGCTGGCGGTGAACAAGTCATTTCGTGTCGGGTCATAGATCACACCGTGCTGAACGACGCCCTTGACGGCAAGGGCGATGGACACGCAGTACTGCGGAAAACCATGCAGGAAATTCGTGGTGCCATCCAGCGGATCAATGATCCACTGATACTCGGAATCGGTTTGGCTCAGGCCGGACTCTTCAGCAAGGATGCTATGCTGCGGATAGGCTTCCCGAAGCGTCTCGATGATCGTGGCTTCGGCAGCGCGATCAACTTCCGAGACAAAGTCATTCTGCGTCTTTCGCTCGACCGTCAGCTTGTCGAGGTCATTGGAGGCGCGATTGATGATCGAACCGGCGCGGCGGGCGGCCTTGATGGCCGTGTTGAGCATCGGATGCATATTGTTGTCGAATAAAGAGCAGTAGGCGGCTATTTTACTATGGGCACCCCATCCCTCCCTGCGACTGAAAGCAACGGCATCCTACTGCGGCGGGTTCGCGTCGTTCTGGTGTCGCCTTCGCATCCGGGGAACGTCGGCAGCGCGGCTCGCGCGATGAAGACGATGGGGCTGGGCGATTTGGTTTTGGTGTCCCCTCGAGATGAAGGTGTGTGCTTAAGCGCCGAGGCCAATGCCCTTGCCTCCGGCGCGGCCGACGTCCTGGAGGGCGCGCGGGTTGTGCCGACCTTGGCTGAGGCGTTGGCGGATGTGCACTTTGCGCTTGCGTTCACCTCACGGCGACGCGAGTTGTCACACGGGTCGATGGACGTGCGCAGCGCCTCCGCCGCGATGGTGGCAGAGATCCGGTCCAACCAGGACGCACGCGGGGCGCTGGTATTCGGCAGCGAGTCCTTTGGACTTTCAAACGAAGAGGTAGACCGCTGCCAGGCGGTCGCCACCATACCGGCAAATCCAGATTACTCGTCGCTGAACTTGTCCCATGCGGTGCAACTGGCGACCTACGAATTGCGCGTGACGAGCGGCGCCGCTGCAACGTTGCCTGAGGGCGCGCGGATCACTGCAAATGTCGGCGCAGTCGATGGGTTTCTCGATCAACTCGAGCTTGCGGCGGTCCAGTCAGGGTTTCTGGATCCGGCGTCTCCGAAGCGATTTGCCACCCGCATGCGTCGACTTTTTACTCGCGCCCGCTTGGAGCCGGAAGAGGTGGCAATTCTGCGCGGCCTGCTGGCGGCGCTGTTGTCCGACAAGAAACGACGCTTGTAGCTGCTTCTTCTGCAAAATTTCCGCACAGTACTGAATCTCAAGAACAGTCCAGTGGAGGGCACCAAACTGACCCACACGGACCATGCAGGTCCGTTGCGCGTCAGCTTTTCGTCCAGCTCAAGGATGAACTTGGCTCTGACATTGAAAACTGGATCGCCGTGGATGTCGGAAGGCGGCTGACAGTGG
>JBGAUM010000033.1:0-28769 GCA_044228625.1 Usitatibacteraceae bacterium
GAGCACGAAATCCGCGCCATCATCGGCCCGAATGGTGCCGGCAAAAGCTCCATGCTCAATGTGATCAACGGCGTTTATCACCCGCAACAGGGCACGATCACGTTTCGTGGTGAAAAGCGCCACGAGATGGATCCCCACCGCGTCGCGAGGCAGGGCGTGGCCCGCACGTTTCAGTCGCTGGCGCTCTTCAAAGGCATGAGCGTGCTCGACAACCTGATGACCGGCAGAAACCTGCAAATGAAATCGAACCTGCTGCAGCAGGCGCTTTACTGGGGTGCAGCCCAAAACGAGGAACTCGCCCATCGCGAACGCGTGGAGCACATCATCGACTTTCTGGAAATCCAGTCGATCCGCAGGACACCGGTGGGGCGGTTGCCCTATGGCTTGCAAAAGCGCGTCGACCTCGGCCGCGCACTGGCGATGGAGCCGTCGCTGCTGCTTCTCGATGAACCCATGGCCGGCATGAACGTCGAGGAGAAGCAGGACATGTGCCGGTTCGTGCTGGACGTCAACGAGGAGTTCGGGACCACGATCGTCTTGATCGAGCACGACATGGGGGTGGTCATGGATATTTCGGATCGCGTGGTGGTCCTCGACTACGGCAAGAAAATCGGTGACGGGCCCCCGGACGACGTGCGTAACAACCAGGCCGTGATCGACGCCTACTTGGGGGTGCAACACTGATGGTCACGCGTAAAAACCTGCCGGTGGTGGGGTTGGCGGCATTGCTGGCCACCGGCCTCGTGGCCCCGCTATTCCTGGAAAGTACGGCTTTTGGCTTCTATATCGAAGTGTTGCTGGGCGGTCTGATGTCCGGCGTGCTGTATTCGTTGGTGGCACTCGGCTTTGTTCTGATTTTCAAGGCCTCCGGCGTGTTCAATTTTGCGCAAGGCGCAATGGTGCTGTTCGCTGCGTTGTCGATGGCGCGCCTCGCGGAATGGTTACCTTCATGGATTGGTGTGCCGGAGGGATGGGGCGCCTTGTCGGCGGCCATGTTGCTGACGGTGGTGATCATGATTGCTCTGGCCAAGCTGGTCGAGCGGCTGGTGTTGCGGCCGCTGGTGAATCAGGACGGCGTGGTGCTGTTGATGGCCACCCTGGGTGTGACTTACTTCATCGATGGCTTCGGCCAGACGATCTGGGGCTCGGACATTTACAAGATTGACCTGGGCATTCCGAAGGAACCCATGATGCTTCTGGAAAGCACCTTTCAGGGTGGCATCCTGTTGTCCAAGGAAGATGTGGTGGCCACGATCGTCGCAGCCTTGCTGGTGATTGTTCTCGCGCTGTTTTTCCAGAAGACGCCGACAGGTCGCGCGCTGCGCGCCGTCGCAGACGACCATCAGGCCGCGCAATCGATCGGCATTCCCTTGAACCACATCTGGGTGATCGTCTGGGCTGTTGCGGGGGTCGTGGCAATGGTTGCCGGAATGATCTGGGGCGCAAAGCTGGGCGTGCAGTTTTCCTTGTCGCTCATTGCATTGAAAGCGCTGCCGGTGGTCATCTTGGGCGGACTCACGTCGGTGCCCGGCGCGATCATCGGGGGGCTCATCATTGGCGTTGGGGAGAAGATGGCGGAAGTGTTCCTGACGCCCTGGATGGTCAGCACCTTTGATTTGGCGGGCGGCGGCATTGAAAACTGGTTTGCCTACATGCTCGCGCTCCTGTTTCTGTTGGTGCGTCCAGAGGGGCTTTTTGGTGAGCGGCACATCGATCGTGTCTAGCTTCGACGCATAAAGTTCACATCACGAGAGTCCATGTTCTACAGGGAAAACGGCCAGTTCAAGAGCACCTATCGGGAAGATCAGCAGCTCTTTCCGATCCTGCAGGACCGCGTTTTCATGGCGGGGCTGCTGGTGTTTGCCTTTGGCGTGGTGCCGTTCATCACCAGCGACTACGTGTTTCGTGCGTTGCTCATCCCTTGGTTGATCCTGGCGCTGGCTGCCATCGGGTTGAATATCCTGGTGGGTTATTGCGGTCAGATTTCGCTCGGAACCGCGGCCTTCATGGCGGTGGGCGCGTATGCCGCTTACAACTTGTTTGTGCGAATCCCGGGGCTCAACTTCGTGGTGATCCTCCTGATCGCCGGGTTCATCGCCGCCTTGGTCGGCATGCTCTTCGGAATCCCCAGCTTGCGGATCAAGGGGCTGTACCTGGCCGTGGCGACCTTGGCGGCACAATTCTTCATGGACTGGGTGTTTGCACGCGTCAAATGGTTCACCAACTACAACGCGTCGGGCTCGGTGGCCCCGCCCCCCATCGAGATGTTTGGCTGGGTGGTCGACGCACCGGTCGAGAAGTATTTGCTGGTGCTGGGGGTCGTGGCGACCTTTGCGTTGGCGGCCCGCAATCTCACTCGCAGCCACATCGGCCGCGCCTGGATGGCCACGCGCGACATGGACGTGGCTGCGGAAGTGATCGGCATCCGCCCGGTGCATGCCAAGCTCACTGCTTTTGGCGTCAGTTCCTTTTTTGCGGGCGTGTCCGGTGCCCTATGGGGTTTCGTGTACCTGGGCGCCTGGGAGCCCCTGGCCTTCAACATCAACCTCTCCTTCAACCTGCTGTTCATGATCATCATTGGCGGCATGGGATCGATCCTGGGGTCATTTCTCGGTGCCGCGTTCATCGTGCTGCTGCCTATCCTGTTGAATCAGGTGTTGCCTTTGATTGGAAAGCTCCTGGGTTTTGCCGTCAGCACGGCACTGGTGTCACATGTGGAACTGATGGTGTTTGGTGCATTGATTGTGTTTTTCCTGATTGCCGAACCGCATGGGCTGGCACGCCTGTGGGCCATCGGGAAGGAGAAGTTGCGTTTGTGGCCGTTTCCGCATTGAAGGGTCTTGGGAGTGATGCAAGTCATGAAGTTCAATTCGATGGAGGTCGAGATGAAGCAACAATTCAGAAATTGGGTGGGGGCAGGTGCATTGGTCGCAGCGTCGTTGTCGGCGGGTACCGCGCTGGGGCAATCGGCCAATGAAATTTTTGTGCCGGTCCTGGTGTATCGCACGGGTGCCTACGCACCGAACGGGACGCCTTGGGCCAACGGTTTTGTCGATTACTTGAAGCTCGTCAATGAACGCGACGGAGGCGTCAACAAGGTCAAGATTGCGTTCGAGGAATGCGAAACCGGTTACGCCACAGATCGTGGAGTCGAATGCTATGAGCGGCTGAAGAGCAAGAAACCGGTCGGGTTCAACCCGCTCTCCACCGGCATCACGTTTGCACTGACGGAAAAGGTGGCGGCAGACAAGATCCCATTGTTCACCACCGGCTACGGACGGTCGGAATCGGTCGATGGGTCGGTCTTCGCCTGGAATTTCCCCCTCATGGGCACCTACTGGACGGCTGCCGACATCCTGGTCCAGCACGTTTCCAAGAAAGGCAGCCTGAAGGGCAAGAAAATCGCGCTGGTGTACCACGATTCGCCGTATGGCAAGGAACCGATCCCGGTCTTGGAGGAGCACGCCAAGAAGCACGGCTTCGAGTTGCTGAAATTGCCGGTGACCCACCCGGGCGTCGAGCAGAAATCACAGTGGCTGCAGATCCGCCAGGCGCGGCCGGACTATGTGTTTCTTTGGGGTTGGGGGGTCATGAATTCCACGGCCGTGAAGGAGGCCATCAATGTGTCCTATCCCCGTCTGCAAATGTACGCCGTATGGTGGGCCGCCGCCGAGCCGGATGTGACGTCCTCGGATGCAAGTGCCAAGGGCTACAACGGCCTCGCGTTGGGCCACAGTGCCGAAAATGACCGCCCGGTCCACAAGGACATCGCCAAGTTCGTATACGACAAAGGCAACGGCACGGGCAAGAAGGAGGAGATCGGCCAGGTGCTGTACAACCGCGGCATGATCTCGGCGGCGCTGGTGGTGGAGGCCATACGTGCTGCCCAAAAGAAGCACGGCAACCGCGTGGTGACCGGCGACGAGGTTCGCTGGGGTGCGGAAAACCTGAACATCGACGCGGCACGCATCAAGGCGATGGGCATGGAGGGCATGATCCAGCCAATCAAGACATCCTGCAGTGACCACGAAGGGTCTCGTTCTGCACGCATCCACACCTGGGACGGCAAGAACTGGAGCTATACCTCGGAGTGGTACTCGTCCGACCAGAAGTTGCTGGCGCCGATGGTCAAGGCCGCGGCTGCAAAATACGCCGCGGAAAAGAAGATCCCGCCGAGGGATTGTTCGAAGGAAAAATAGGGCAATCCCAAGATCTGGTGCGGTGTCCGGGCATTTTTTGCCTTGAACGCCGCACCAGGCAATGGCTTTAGCCATTGGGGCGAGTCGATTCTTACTGTTCATTGTCGCTGAAGCTTCACAACTCAGAGTAGGGCGCCATTCACTTGAGCACTTCCGCAAGCGCGACTCCACCAGCCAAACCACTCCTTGCTGTTAACGGCATTGAGGTGATCTACAACCACGTCATCCTGGTGCTCAAAGGTGTGTCGTTGAGCGTGCCCGAGGGCGGGGTCGTGGCCATCCTGGGCGGAAATGGCGCGGGAAAGACCACCACCTTGCGCGCGATTTCCAATTTGTTGAAAGGCGAGCGCGGGGACGTCACCAAGGGGTCGATCGAGTTTCGTGGCGAAGCCGTGCATCGGCTGTCGCCCTCGGATCTTGTGAAACGCGGCGTTGTACAGGTGATGGAGGGTCGGCATTGTTTTGGCCACCTGACGGTGGAAGAAAACCTGCTGACGGGTGCGTATACCCGCACCGATGGTCGCGCGGCCATCGCGGCCGATCTCGAAAAGGTGTATGCCTATTTCCCAAGGCTCAAGACGCGCCGCAATTCGCAGGCTGGTTACACCTCCGGGGGGGAACAACAAATGACCGCGGTCGGACGCGCGCTGATGGCCAAGCCGACGATGATTCTCCTTGACGAGCCGTCAATGGGCCTCGCGCCGCAGATCGTCGAGGAGATCTTTGGCATTGTGAAGGACTTGAACGACAAGGAACAGGTAAGCTTCCTCCTGGCCGAGCAAAACACCATGGTCGCGCTGAGGTACGCCAACTTTGGCTACATCCTTGAAAACGGCCGCGTGGTGATGGAAGGCACGGCCAAGAACCTGGCCGACAACGAGGATGTGAAGGAGTTCTATCTCGGCATCTCCAAGGCTGGCCGCAAATCCTTTCGCGACGTCAAGCACTATCGCCGCAGAAAGCGCTGGCTGGCATGAACGACGCCGCACGGCTTCACTACGATGGGTTGGAAACCCGCGATCCTGCAACGCGCGAACGCGACATGCTGGCGGAGTTGCCGTCACAAGTAGCCCATGCGAAAGCAAACACGCAATACTTCGCAATCCTGCTTGCCGGGGTGGATCCTCGGGATGTCAATTCGCGGGCGGCTTTGGCAGCCTTGCCCGTCACGCGCAAATCGACGTTGATCGAATTGCAAAAGGCGAATCCGCCGTTTGGCGGACTCAACGCGACCCCAATTGGCCGGCTAGCACGGATTTTTGTGTCACCTGGGCCGATCTACGATGCGGAAGGTCGCGATTCCGATTTCTGGGGCACCGCGCGCGCCTTGTTCGCCGCCGGATTTCGGGCGGGCGATGTGGTGCACAACACGTTCTCCTACCATTTCTCACCCGCCGCTTCGATGTTTGAAACCGGTGCGCATGCGTTGGGCTGCGCAGTCGTTCCCGCCGGTACGGGGCAGACTGAAATGCAGATCGCAGCCATCGAGCAGTTGAAACCTCAGGGTTACGTGGGCACGCCCTCATTCCTCAAGATCCTCATGGAAAGGGCAGAGGAGACCGGCGCAGATATCTCATCGCTGAAACGCGCCATCGTCTCCGGCGAACCGCTGTTCCCCGCGGTACGGGAGTTCCTGTCGAGTCGCCACGTGGAGACCTACCAGTCTTACGGTACCGCGGACTTGGGCACCCTTGCATACGAATCCGTGGCGCGGGAAGGTTTGATCCTCTCCGAAAACCTGATTGTCGAAATCCTGAAACCGGGCACGGGCGATCCCGTGGCCGCTGGCGAAGTGGGTGAGGTGGTCGTCACCACATTCAACCGGGACTACCCGCTGATCCGATTTGCGACGGGCGACCTGTCGTCGGTACTGCCGGGCGTCTCCCCTTGCGGGCGCACCAATACGCGCATCAAGGGTTGGCAGGGCCGCGCGGACCAAACCACGAAAGTGCGTGGCTTGTTCGTTCACCCGCAGCAGGTCGCGGAGATCATCAAACGGCACGTTGGCATTGTGCGGGCCCGGCTGGTGGTGACCCATGCGGAGGGCGCGGATGCGATGACCCTGCTTTGTGAGACTGCCAACAGCTTGGATATCGATGCAGTGGCCAATACAGCGCGGGAAGTCACCAAATTGCGCGCGGACGTGCGCGCCGTGAATGTCGGCAGCTTGCCCAATGACGGTAGGGTGATCGAGGATCAGCGAAAGCTCTAGCGATGATCAGACGACCGATGAGTGGGGCACTCTCGGATCAATGGCGCGGCGCCAAAGGGGCGGAAGCAAGGCAAGAATGAACATCGCCGCATATCCCCCAGGCAACTGCGGCGAAGTGTCGTAGTGTTGCAGCGTGTTGTAAGTGCGCCCCGCATGGAAGTGATGGTCGGAATGCCGCTGCAATTGGAACAGGTACGCATTTGAAATGAAGTACGCCGAATTCCAGGAGTGGCGCTCGTCAACCTTTGCGAATTTCCCATTCTCATCCTGCGGCCGCACCAGACCGTAATGCTCGATGTAGTTGGTGATCTCCAAGTGAACAATGGCGCCTGCGGCCTGCGCGAAGAAAAACACCAGGCCCGAGGTCCCGAACACCCACCAGGCGATCACCCCGAGCGCGATGGTCACGCCGGACCACGCCAACAGTTCATTCTGAAAAGACCAGAACGCCGCATGCCGTCGATTCAGGCGCTGCACCTGCAAGCGCCATGCGTTGGCGACGTTTTGCGCGATCGCTCGACGCAGGTAGCCATAAACGCTTTCGCCCAAGCGGGCGGTTGAAGGATCGCGTGGCGTCGCTACCCATTGGTGGTGGCCGTGCACATGTTCGACCTTGAAGGTGGCGTAGCAGACGCTCGACAACAGGAAGCCGCCCAGCGCCTGTTCGAGGCGCGTGGTCTTGTGGATCAATTCGTGCGCCGTATTGATGGCCAGTGCTCCGGACACCGTGCCCATGGACAGAATCCACCCCAACTTTCCAACCCACGTGAATGGCGCCGACACGAAGACTTGCATGGCCCAACCCAGCGTGATCACGAACACCGGAACAGCCGCGACGGGCAGCGCGCGAAACCACGCGGCGAGAAAGCGGGAATCCACTGCATCGTTGGTGGTGTCGCGGCCGATGACGTAGTCCAACACCGTGAACACGCCAAAATAGATCACGAGCGGCAGCCAGGCAAACAAGTCCGGCTGGCCGGATGCAAGCCCCAGGTCATGGGCGCGAACCATTGCCATCGGAAGCAGCAGCGGGAGCACGGCGGCGATGGCACGCAAACCCCGCATCGTGCGGGGCGACAGATTGAGCAAAGCCAGGATCATGAGGGCACCTGCACCAAATTCTGCCTTGGATTTTGAAACTGCGGGTTGACGCAAAACGTGAACTAGAGATTCAGGAGGAACTCTTCCAGCGCACGTGCGCTGGCAAACCGGTTCTCGGCTTTCTTGGCCATCAACCGGTCGATCAGGGTCTGGTAGGGCGCCAACGCGGCAGGCAGACGTGGAATGGGCGCGCCAACGTGTTGCCGCATCAGGTCCTCGATCGAGTCCGCCTGAAACGGTTTTTCACCGGTGAACATTTCGTAGGCCATGACACCAAGGCTGTAAAGATCGCTCTGCGGCGTGACTTTGGCGTATTGGGCTTGCTCGGGGCTCAAGTAGAAAGGCGTTCCCACCACCTGGCCATGCCGGGTCAGGCCCATCGATTCCCGGGCACGCTTGGCAACGCCGAAGTCCACGAGCCCGATGCTGCCGTCCGCGCGAAGCATCAGATTGTCCGGCTTCAGGTCGCGATGGATGATGCCTTGCGCATGCACTGCATCGAGGGCTCTTGCCGCTTGCACGAGGATTTCGACGACACGATCCGGGGCCAAGCCTTCAGCGATCGGACGTCGCAAATCACCGCCCGGGAAATACTCCATGACGATGTAGGCCAGTTCATCGGAAAACGCCTGGTCATGGATCTTGACCACGTTGGGGTGATTGATCTGGACGATCAGAGCATATTCCTGGATGAATCGCGAGAGCAGGTCCGCATCCCCGGAGGCCGGCTCGAAAAGCTTGAGCGCCACGCATTGGCCATCAGTTTCGCGATCCGCAAGGTATACCTCGGACATGCCGCCTTCGCCAATCTTCTGCCGCAACGCGTAGCCCTTGACGCGCGGCGCGTTGGGAATCAACGGAAACGCAGTGGTGTCGTGGAAGACAGGTGCCACGACAGCCATGCGCTGGGTTTTCTCCAAGGCGGCCTTGACTGCCCGCCCGGTGATCTCGGAATTGACCTTGAGCGCGTTGCGGATGTCGGTGGCGAGTTCCACCAGCCCGTGGTTGGTGGTGGATGCGGCGGTGTCGATACCCGTGATCTCCACCGCTTCCACAGGCTCCGCGCGGCCGCGCACCCAGACCGTTTCGATGGTGCCGAACTCGATGCCTTCGCCCGCCGCGTGTAGCGTGTCCAAACTGGCGATCACCGACCAGCCCAGCTCCTTGGTTTTGCCTTCGAGCCGCGACGCCAGATTGACCGTGTCCCCGATGGCGGTAAATTCCTTTTGTCCCCCGGAGCCCACATGGCACATCATCACTTCGCCGGTGTGCACTCCCACGCCGATGGCGAAATCCGGCAGGTTGCGGTCCGCGTAGCGCGCGTTGATCCAACTCCTGAATCGATGGGCCGCCAAGGTCATGCCCAAGGCGGCTTGCAAGGCGCGATGGGCGTGAGAACCCGCCACCGCACGATTCATCGACAATTGCTCAGGACTGAAGACCGCCATCAGGCCATCTCCGATGAATTTGATGGCTTCGCCGCCGGACGCCACAATGGGCTCGCAAACGGCATTGAAGTAGGCGTTGAGCAGCTCTGCCACTTCCCCCGAAGAGAGCTGCTCCGAAATGGTGGTGAATCGGCGGATGTCGGCGAACAGGACCGTGGCCTCGCGCGACTCGGTCACTTCGGCGTTTTCAGGCATGACGTCGAGGCCATCCTGTGGACGGCCGGCAAGCGAATTCTGGAACTTGGCCATCAACCGGGCCTCGTGGACCGAGACCTGCTCGCTGACTTGCACGCTAATGCGCTGGGCCTCGCGCTTGCGGGCGGCGGAGAGGCGCGCCAGGCGGGCATTGACCGCCTGCAGCACGTCGTCGCGCGTGAAAGGCTTGGTGATGTAATCGTCCGCGCCATGGCCCATGGCCTTGCGCAGGTTGTCCTTGTCGTCCAAGGCCGTCAGGAACACCAGCGGAATTGCTTCGGTGTCCTCGTTTTCACGCAATGCCTTGAGCACGCCGAATCCATCCAGCTCGGGCATCATGACGTCACACAGGACCAGATCTGGCTGAAATTCGCGTACGACGTCGAGGGCAATGCGTCCATTCTCCGCGCTGGCCACCTCGAATTCCTCCATGGACAACAACCGCGTCAGGTTGGCGCGAATGGAGGCTTCATCTTCGACGACCAGGATTTTCATGCAGAAAGTCTACGGCGAATCAGGTCAAGCAACACAGGCAGGTTGAAGGGTTTGGGCTGATAGTCATCCGCCCCGATTTCCAGGCCAAACCGGCGGTCGTCCATCTCGACGCTTGCTGTGAGGAAAACAAAAGGCAGGGCTGCGGTTTTCGGATCAGCCCGCAAATGCCGGCAGACTTCGAAGCCGTCCATCTCGGGCATCATCACATCGCACAGGATCAAGTCCGGGTGGCATTCGGCCACCTTTTCCAACCCGGATTTTCCGTCGGCCGCTTCCTCCACACGATAGCCTTCAAGCGTGAGAAAGCGCTTGAGGTTGGCCCGGATGGCGGCGTCGTCATCGATGACAAGAATGCGCTTGGACATGGTCAATGAGCGTGGCCGGGGGGATCCTGCCGGGGAAGATTGATGGTAAACGTGGTACCTTTGCCCAGTTCGCTGGAAACCGAAATCTCGCCACCGTGCTGAGTCGCAGCATGTTTGACGATGGCCAATCCGAGCCCCGTGCCCGCGATGTTGCCGACGTTGCTGGCGCGAAAGAAATTGGCGAACAGGCGAGGAATATCTTCCGGGGGAAGGCCGATTCCCTGGTCCGACACCGACAGGTGGATCACCTTCTCCCCGCGAGCCGCGTAAAAGCGCACGGTGCCGCCGTTGGGTGAGTACTTGACGGCATTGGACAACAAGTTGCCAAGCATGTGGCGTAGCAGTTTTTCATCCACCATCACCGTGTCATCGCAATTTTCAAACAAAGTTTCGATCTCGACCGGCTTGGCGGACTTGGTCGCATTCGCGGCCTGACGCGCCTCCAGCGCAATGGTATCGAGCAGGCCCTTCAAGGGGATTGGCTTGGGAACAAATTCAAGTTTCTCGGCCTCCACCTTGCCGATCAGCAGCACGTCGTCGAGCATCTTGGTCATGCGCTTGACACTGGCATCAATGCTGTCGAGGATCTCGTCCCGCTCCTGCGCGCTCATCTTGACGCCATAAAACTTGAGCAATTCGGCGGACGACAGAATGGTGGCGAGCGGCGTGCGGAATTCGTGCGAAGTCATGGCCACGAAGCGCGACTTGAGATGGTTCAGTTCCCGTTGCTTCTCCAGTGACCGGCGGATGTCTTCCTCCGCCTGTTTGCGGCGCGTGATGTCGGAAATGAAGGAAAGGGTGGCCGGGCCGCCGTGCCAGTCCACCAAAACAGCAGAGACCTGGACCCAGACGAAAGAGCCGTCTTTCCTGAGGGCGCGAAAGTCAAATTTCGATTCGAAGGCCTCGCCGCGCAGGCGTCGCTCCCGATTGGCGGCAATTCTGGGCAAATCATCCGGATGGACCACCGGCATGAACTCCTTGCCGATCAACTCCTCTGCGGAATAGCCGAGCAGTTGCAGAAAGGCCGGGTTGGCAAACGTGAATTTGCCGTCCTGGACGACCGTCATCCCTTCGGTGACGTTCTCCACCACCAGCTGATATTGCTCGGTCGAGGCGCGCAGCTTCTCTTCCAGTTCCTTCCGCGTGGAGATATCCATCACCACCCAAACGGTTCCTTGGGACAGGTCATTGGGATACACCGCGCGGCCCGACAGGTAGGCCCAGAACTGGTCCCCCTTCGTCCGGCGCATCCGCAGCTCGGTCTCGAAGTGTTTGCCTTGGCCCACTGCTTGGGCAACCGCGGCGCCAATGCGCAGGTACTCCTCGCGCGAAGGGTAGAACGGCTCCAGGGACTTGCCGATGTGGTCGCCACCTTCCGCGCGGAACATTTGCGTGAGAACCCGATTGGCCCACTTCACGCGGCCGGCGGCATCCAGGAACGCGATGCCGACGATGGAATTCTGAAGAATGGTCTCGCGTTCAAACAAGGTTTGCGCCAGGCTGTCCTGCAGGCGCTTCCGCTCCGAAACATTCGAAATGAACGACAAGGTTGCGGGACGACCATCCCAATCGATGGTGACGGCCGAGAGTGCGACCCAGACCGATTCGCCCTTTCCATTGATGACGCGGAATTCGTAGCGGGGTTCGACGGGTTCACCGGCAAGGCGCCGCCGATGGTGGTCCGCGACGATGGCGCGGTCGCTGGGATGGATGGCCTCGGTAAATGGCTTGGCGCGCAGTTCGTCCAGCGTGCGGTCGACAAGTTCCAGCGTGCGTGGATTGGCGAAGACAATGTGCCCGTCCTGCACCACGAGAATGCCTTCGCTCACGTTCTCGATCACATGGCGCAGCCGTTGCTCGGAGGTCTTGAGTGCCGCCTCGCGCGCCCGCCGTTGGCTGATGTCGCGCATGATGGCCCCGAACACCATCCCTCGCGCAGTATTGATTGGCCAGACTGAAAGCTCAATGGGGATTTCCTTGCCCGTCCGGGTCAAGGCGGTGATCTCGATGCGGCGATTCAGGATGCGCGCTTCGCCGCCCGCCAGAACGCGTTGCATTCCAGCCTCATGAGCGGCCCGGTGGACCGGCGGAATGATGAATTGCGACAAGGACTGGCCCATGACCTCCTCCGCGCTCCAGCCGAATTGTGCCGATGCGCTGGCATTCCAGGCAGTGACCCGACCATCCGCATCGATGGTGATGACCGGATCGTGGGCCGATTCGAACAGTTGACGGAAGATGCCGTCGCCATCGACACCGGACGCAAAGGGTTCTTGGAGGGTAGCCGTTGTGGAATTCACGGTGCCGACGGTGGGGTCAATGGGGCGATCTTACATGCGCCAAAGGCCGTTGTGACGATCGGCACGCCTTCATCCTTCGATCGGGGGCGGCCAGTTCGAACGAAGACTCGCGCTCTGCGGCGGGTTCAGTAATTCCCGATCGGGTTTCGCAAGGTGCCGATGCCCTCGATTTCCGTCTCAAGCAGATCGTCCACTTTCATGAATTCAGGCGGATTGCGCGCAAAGCCAACGCCTTCCGGCGTGCCGGTGGAAATCACGTCGCCCGGTTCGAGCGTTTGGCCCATTGAGAGGTCGCGGATCAGGCGCGGAATCTTGAAATAGAGGTGTTGGGTGCTGGAAGACTGCTTCACCACGCCATTGACCCTGCATTCCACGCGCAAGTTGTTGGGGTCGATCGCGTCTGCCGTGACGATGCACGGGCCCATGGGGCACGACCCGTCGAGCGATTTGCCCTTGTCCCATTGCCCACCGTGGCGGCGCTGCACATCGCGCCAGGAAACGTCATTGATCACGGTGTAGCCGAACACGTGGTCCATGGCGGCATTTTCAGAAATGTTGATGCCGCGCTTGCCAATGATGACACCCAGTTCGACTTCCCAATCGAGCTGCGTGGACACCGTATCGTGAAACGGGATCACGTCGTAGGGGCCGGTGATGGCGGTAGGCGCCTTGGAAAAAAACACCGGCCACTCGGGCAGCTTGCGGTCATCCTGCATGGATTTCCCGCCCTCATTGAAATGCTCCAAGTAATTCCAGCCCACGCAGAACACGTTTTTGCGCGTGCGCGGGATCGGCGCTTTCAGCAGCGCCTTGTTGAGCAGGATGCCAGGCGTCTTCGGCGAGGCAGCGATGTCGTTCAGAAGCTCGCGGGTGGCCTCGCCGCCTTCGATGATGTCCAGCATGGTGGCGACCGCTGCATTGGAATTTCGTGCGGCGCATTCGGCAGCGATGTCCAGCACCTCGTCCTTTTGAATCAGGAGGCCGGTGCGCAAGAGGTCCGTGCCCAGCGATTGATAGGTGACGAGTTTCATGGGTCAGCCGTAAAGGGATTCGAGATTGGAAAGCGGGTGGATCGCCCCCGCCCAGCGGTCGGCAAAAAAAGCTGCGAGCTGCGCATCGGTGACCTCGGCCAACGTCGGCGGGCGCCACTTGGGCGCATTGTCCTTGTCGATGATGACGGCTCGAATGCCCTCGAGCAGGTCGCCGTGATCGAAGCATTCGTAAACCATGCCGAGTTCCATGCGGAACGATTCGGCCAGCGACTGCTTGGCACCGCGATTGAGCTGCCTGCGCGTGACTTCCAGCATGACCGGCGAGCGCTTGCGCAGGGCCGCAGCGGTTTCCGTGGCCCATTCGGCGCGATCGCAGCCCGGCTCGGCGTCGAGCGACGCAATGATCTCCGCCACGCTGCGTTGGGGCACGAAGTGTGCGTCGATGGCGGATTGCAGCTTTTCCAGCGGCGCCTCACCGGCGTGGCTTGCGTGACGTTCGATCAGTTGCGCCACATCGTTCACGGGCTGGTTCGACCAGTTCAGCGCGTCCAAGTCGGCGAGCAAAGCGGAGATGGCTTCGGTGGCTGCGTATCGATCCGCCAAACCTGCGTAGAGCGCGTCGGCCGCTTTGATGGTGATGCCTGTCAACCCAAGATAGAGGCCCACTTTCGAGCGCGAGAGAAAGTAACTCCCACCCACATCCGGAAACAAGCCAATGCCGGTCTCTGGCATGGCCATGCGCGTCTTGGGGCCGACGATGCGATAGCCCGACCCTTGCGAGATCCCCATCCCTCCACCCATCACGAAACCGTCGAGCAGACAGATCACGGGCTTCACATAGCGGTGCAACTGGTAATCGAGGCGATATTCGTCGATGAAAAAGTCGTGATGCAAGTTGCCGCCGTTCATCGCGCTGTCGCGCAGGGCGCGAATGTCTCCTCCCGCGCAAAACGCCTTTTCCCCGGCGCCTTTCATGACGATGGCCAGCACGCGGGGGTCCTTGGCCCATTGGGTGAACAGGTCCGCCATGCCGCGAATCATCGCGTGCGACAACGCGTTCAGGGCTTGGGGGCGATTGAGCGTCAAATGCGCGACGCGGTTCTTGATTTCGACGATCAGTTCGCCGTTGGCGATGGAATCTTGCATGAGAGATGAAAGTCTGGAAAGGGCGAGGCGTTTGGGGCAAAAATGCCTCAAACACCGCGCCAGTCCATGTGTTTGACAGGGGGGTTGGGGCGCGCAATCAACCGCGGCGTTTCAACAATCAAAAAAAATTCAGGCGTTCTTCCAAACCGGTTTGCGCTTTTCAAGAAACGCGCTGACGCCTTCCGCCTGGTCCGCGGACTCGAACAAATCCATGAAGCGTTCGCGTTCCGCGGAGAGCGCTGCAGCGCGCGGAACGCCGTTGCGAGCCTGGTGGATGAGCGATTTGCACGCCGCCACCGCTTGCGGGGACAACGTGGCGACGCGCTCGGCCATCGCCTTGGCCGCGTCGAGCGACTTGCCTTTTTCAACCACTTCTTCCACCAACCCGATGCGCAGCGCCGTCTCGGCATTGACCCGTTCGTTGGTGAGGATCATGCGCTTGGCCCAGCCTTCGCCGACCAGCCACGGCAGCGTTTGCGTGCCGGCACCGCCCGGAAGCAAACCGACTGCGGGTTCCGGCAATGCCATCTGCGCATGGGCTTCGGCGATGCGGATGTCGCAGGCCAGTGCGGCTTCCAGCCCGCCGCCCATCGCGTAGCCGTTCACGGCGGCGACAGTGACGAAACGCGCGTTCATCCAGGTCTCGAACGCATCACCAAACGCATGGATGAAATCGCGCGCAGCAACCTTGCCCGCGGCATCATTCGCCTGGAAGCGTTTCAAGTCCGCGCCGGCGGAAAAGAATTTCTCGCCTTGGCCAATGAGGATGGCGGCGTAGATGGTTTTGTCGGCTTGCAAATCCAGGGCGAGTTGCTTGAGCGCCTTCAACGATTCCGGCGTCCAGGTGTTGGCCGGCGGGTTGGCGATGGTGACGATGGCGGTATGGCCATCAATGACGTGTTCAATCACGCGTCAGTCCTTTTTGTAGAGTTTGATGATCGACGAAAAATCCAACGCGCCGTTGCCCATCGTCGAGTGCATTTGGTAAAGCTGTTGTGCCGCAGCCCCCAATACCACCGGCTGCTTGGCGGCTTTGGCGGCATCGGTGACCAGTGTGAGGTCCTTCAGCATCAGGTCGGACCCGAAACCCCCGCTGTAGCCGCGATTGGCCGGGGCGGTCTCGATGACGCCGGGGTAGGGGTTGTAGGTGTCCGAACTCCAGCAGCGTCCACTGGAGGTGTTGGCAATACCGGCGAATACCTTGGGGTCCATGCCTAGCTTGGCGGCCAATGCCATGCCTTCGGCCGTGGCGATCATCTCGATCGCGAGCATCATGTTGTTGCAGATCTTGGCCACTTGCCCATTGCCCGCGCCGCCGCAATGCACGATGTTCTTGCCCATCGCCTGCAGGATGGGTTTGGCGCGCTCGAAGTCTGCCGCTTCGCCACCGACCATGAAGGTCAACGTGCCGGCTTCCGCGCCGCCGGTGCCGCCGGACACCGGCGCGTCAACCATGGGCAGCGACTTGGCGCGCGCGTCCATCGCCACATCGCGTGCGGTGTGCGGGTCGATGGTGGACGAATCAATCACGAGCGTATTGGGCGAGGCATGCGCCAGCACGCCCTGTTCGCCCTGATACACGCCGCGCACATGCGGCGAAGAGGGCAGCATGGTGATCAGCACCTCCACGCCCTGCGCGCACTTGGCGGCGGAGGTGGCGGCCTCGCAACCCAGGTCGGTCATTTTCTTGACCAGATCTGGAACGACGTCGAACACTTTCAATGTGTGTCCGTGTTTCAACAAATTGCGGGCCATGGGATTGCCCATGTGGCCCAAGCCGATGAAGCCGATATTCATGATTTCAGCAATCCTGTAACTGTTTAGTTGAAAACTCGTGCAACCAGTCCCGAAACGGCAACAAAAATCCCGAAAATCTGGCCAAGGACTCGTATCGTATCCAAAGTACGATTCTGCTCAGGTGTCACGAGTTTCCACATCAATGGCCCCAACAACGTAAAGAAGAACAGCAGAAAAAATCCTGCCGATTGAAAGGCAGATGGAAAATCGCCTTTTGAAAAGGCGGAAATTGATGCGCCACCAAGAAGTACGATGATGAATGGCGTAATCCAATTGAGTAACTTGTAGTCACTTTTGGAAAGAGAAAGCCCAAACATTTTCGACGGCTTCATTGTGACCTCTACTTCAAACTAATCGTCGTATTCACCCCACCCACCGTCGCATCATCAAACCAACGCGCCGTCACCGTCTTCACCTGCGTATAGAACTGCACGACCTGCTTTCCATACGGGCCGAGGTCGCCGAGTTTGGAGCCGCGTGAGCCGGTGAAGCTGAAATAGGGCACCGGGACGGGAATCGGCACGTTGATGCCCACCTGGCCGACGTCGATTTCGTTCTGAAACTTTCTGGCCGCCGCACCGGATTGCGTGAAGATGCCGGTGCCGTTGCCGTAGGGGTTGGCGTTGGTGAGCGCGATCGCATCATCCAGCGTATCGACGGACACGATCACCAGCACGGGGCCGAAGATCTCTTCCTTGTACACCGTGTGGTGCGGCTTCACGCCGGAGAAAATGGTCGGCGCGATGAAGTTGCCGTTGGGATATCCATCTACTTTCGGGTTGCGGCCATCGAGTTCCAGCTTGCAACCTTCAGCCACGCCCTTCTGGATCAGGCCTTCGATGCGCGACTTGGCTTGTTTGGAGATCACCGGGCCGACATCGGTGCCGGGTACGGTGCCGCCATTGACCGTGAGGGTCTTGGCTTTGGCCACGATATCCGGGATCCAGTCGTTGGCCTTGCCGACGAGCACGGCAACAGAGGTGGCCATGCAGCGCTGTCCGGCCGCGCCAAAGCCTGCGCCGACCAGTGCATTGAGCGATTGGTCCTTGTTGGCATCCGGCATGACAATGGCGTGGTTCTTGGCGCCCATCATGCATTGCGCGCGCTTGCCGTGCGTGGAGGAGAGCTTGTACACGTGTTCGCCCACATGGCACGAGCCGACGAACGATACCGCCTGGATCGTCGGGTGCGTGCAAATGGCATCCACCGCCTCCTTGCCGCCGTGCACGATATTCAGCACGCCGGGCGGCACGCCGGCTTCAATGGCGAGTTCCGCGAGCAGCATGGGCGTCATCGGGTCCTGCTCCGAGGGCTTCAACACGAAGGTATTGCCACACACGATCGCCATCGGGAACATCCACAACGGGATCATGGCCGGGAAATTGAACGGCGTGATGCCGGCGCAGACGCCGATCGGTTGGCGGATGTAATAGGTGTCGACGCCGCCCGCCACGTTCTCGGCCATCTCGCCCAGCGACAGCGTGCCGATCGAGCAGGCGTGCTCGACGACTTCCAGGCCGCGGAACACATCGCCCTCGGCATCGGGCAGGGTCTTGCCCTGTTCGGCGGTAAGACAAGCGGCGAGTTTTTTCATGTCGCGCCGGATGAGTTCCTGCAGCTTCAGCATGACGCGCGCGCGCTGGCCGATCGGTGCGTTCTTCCAGGTCTTGAAGGCGTCTGCGGCCGCTTTCACGGCCAGGTCGATTTCGTCTGCATCGCACATCGGCACGCGCGCCAGCACCTCCTGCGTCGCGGGATTGACCACGTCACGCCAGTGTTTTGCTTTCGATTCGACGAACTGCCCATTGATCAACAGCTTGACGGTCGGGGCGGTGGCGGTTTCGGATTTCAGTACGGCAGACATGGTGGACTCCTCAATGTGCGGCGGGCGCGTCTAATGATGTGAACCAGTTCACCATTATAGGTCGCGCACATCCTGAAAGTTTTTGATTTCCCGCAAGGGCGCCTCACCAAACCCTAGATCTGGCGCTGCAACTGGAGGGTAATTGGCTCAAACGCCGCGCCAGTGTTTGAGTTCCGTATTCGGTGCTGAATTGCAGTACCGCTCGCCGCGTTGGGCGCGACGACTGTGCCGCACAATGCGATAGTCAACCGCATTGATTACGATGTCGTTACTCAGCCCAGGCGCATCGCACGCGCCGCACACAGGAGAAAACAATGAAGCGCATGTTGACCGTTGCCGTGTTGTCCACCTTGGGCGTTGGCGCCATGACCGCGCAGGCGGCCGAATTTGCCGACACCGCACAAGTCATTTCCGCGACCCCGATTTACGACCGCGTGTCGAGCCCGCGCCGCGAATGCGTGAACGAACCCGTCACCACTTATGAAGACCGCCGCATTCGCCGCGACGTTCCGGATGCCTATCGCGAAAACCGCGACTATCGTTCAAGTTCCACCGAGCGCGAAGGCACCGGGGCCGGCGCCGTGTTGGGGGCCATCATCGGTGGCGTGATCGGCCATCAGTTTGGCAACAGTTCTGGTGGCCGCGATCGCGGGACGGCAGCCGGTGCCATTCTGGGTGGAGTGATCGGCAACCAGATTGAGAAAGACAGCGGCAACGACTACCGCACCAGCGATTCGCCGTACCGCCGCAGCCGCTACGACGTCGAGCGCGTGCCCGTGACCCGCGATGTGCAGCGTTGCAACGTGGTCAACGATTACCGCGAGGAGATCCGTGGCTACGACGTGCGCTATCGCTACAACGGCCGCGACTACACGACGCGCGTCGTACGATCCGGGCCCGACCATCCCGGTGCAAGTGGAGGTGCGTCCGGTCAACCGCGAAGGCTATCGCTCCAACACCTCCGGCAATCGCTACTACTGATTCG
Source organism: Usitatibacteraceae bacterium (assembly GCA_044228625.1). Classification (GTDB taxonomy): domain Bacteria; phylum Pseudomonadota; class Gammaproteobacteria; order Burkholderiales; family Usitatibacteraceae; genus UKL13-2. Next base: position 19,100 of record JBGAUM010000033.1, read on the forward strand.
CCGGCCCGAACTCCCTGCAGTGATCACGCGCCGCTGGAAACAGCGGCGTTTTTTTTACTCCGCGAAAGCGAACAGCACCGCGTCTGCGGGGACCAGTTCATTTTCCTTGAACCGCACCTCGCTGACTTCGCCATCCTTGGGGCTGACGATGGTGTGTTCCATCTTCATGGCCTCCAGGATGATGAGCGGCTGCTCTTCTCGACCTTGTCCCCCACGCCTACCATGAGCTTGACCACGCGGCCGGGCATCATCGCGGTGAGCCTCCCTGCCGCGCCCGCATCTTCCTGTTCAAAGTGGTAGTCAACAAGGTCAGGCTGGCACGCGTGGTGGCGCCGATCACGGTCAGCGCATCGTTTACACGCACCACCCGGGTGGCGAATTTGGCCTCGCCCAGTCGAACCTTCAAGGCACCGTCGTCGCGTTGCAGCCAGGCGAACGGCACCGGTGTTGATTTACCAACTGCAAATCGAAATGCGCCATCTTCACTTTCCACATGACAGGCGATGGGCTCCTCGGTGTCCGGCATCTTGAATTCAATGAGGCGCGACGCGAATCCATTGACGCGCCAGCCATTGTTTCGGGACCACGGGTCCCGCGTCACCCGCGCCATTTCGTCGTCGAGCAAGCGCGCGCAGGCGGCGGCCAGCAGCATGTCATCAAGGGGCACTTTGGCCATCAAGTCGCCGCGATGCTTGGCGATAAAGGCGGTATCGGTATCGCCTTTCAAGAAGGCGGGATGCTGCCCACGGTCTGCAGGAATGCGAGGTTAGTTTTGACACCCAGCACCTCGATCTCGGAAAGGGCCTGCAGCATCAATCGTGACGCTTCACTGCGATCTGCGCCCCAAGTGATGAGCTTGGAGATCATCGGGTCGTAATAGACGCTGATGGTGTCGCCGCTGACCACGCCGGTATCGAGGCGAATGTTGCCCTGCGGATCGTTTTCCGGCGTGGCAAACAACGCCATGTGGCCGGTCTCGGGCAGGAAGTCGTTGCCCGGGTCCTCGGCGCAAATGCGGACTTCGATCGCGTGCCCTGCGGTTCGATGTCGGACTGCGCCTGCGGAAGCGGCTCACCAGCAGCGACGCGCAACTGCCATTCGACCAGGTCCTCACCCGTGATCATCTCGGTCACCGGGTGTTCGACTTGGAGGCGCGTGTTCATTTCCATGAAGAAAAACTCGCGGTTCTCGCCGACAATGAATTCGATAGTGCCCGCGCCCCGGTAGTTGATGGCCTTGGCCGCTGCCACGGCCGCCTCGCCCATGCGCGCGCGGAGGTCGTCCTGTTGCTGCTCGATGAACGGGGAGGGCGTCTCCTCCAGCACTTTCTGGTGGCGTCTCTGGATCGAGCATTCGCGCTCGAACAGGTGCACGGCATTGCCGCGCCCGTCGCCGAACACCTGAAACTCGATGTGGTGCGGACCGAGCACAAAGCGCTCGATCAGCACGGCATCGTCGCCGAAGGCATTCTTTGCCTCGCGTTTGGCCGCATCGAGCTGCGCCTGAAAATCCTCCGGCTTCTCCACCAGCCGCATGCCTTTGCCGCCGCCGCCCGCCACGGCCTTGATGAGTTGCGGATAGCCGACCTTTGCCGACTGCTCCATCAGGAATGCCGGGTCCTGATTGTCGCCGTGGTAGCCGGGAACGACGGGAACGCCAGCCTTTTCCATCAGCGCCTTGGCTGCGCTCTTGGATCCCATTTTTTCGATGCTGTCCGGGGTCGGGCCGATGAACACGAGGCCGGCTTTCTCGCAGGCGGCCGAGAAGTGTTCGTTTTCCGAAAGGAACCCGTAGCCTGGGTGGATGGCTTGGGCACCGCACCGCTTGGCGATGTCGATGATCACCTCGCCCTTGAGGTAGGAATCCGCCGGGCGCGGCCCGCCGATGTGATAGGCCTCGTCTGCGGCAATGACATGCTGTGCCACGCGGTCGGCATCGGAATAGACCGCCACTGTGCGAATGCCCATCGCCCGCGCCGTGCGGATGACGCGGCAGGCGATCTCGCCGCGATTGGCGATCAGGATTTTGGAGAACATGTCAGCCCTGCTTGAGGAAGATGAGCTGCCAGGCCAGTGTGAGCCAAAGGGCAACGAGGAAAAAATTGCTGAACAGGAAGGCGTAGAAGCGGCGCATCACATTGTTGGACCCGCACTGGATGAAGCTGTGCGCATAGCGCCCCGCAACAAATCCCCAGGAGAACAACACGACGGTCATGTTGACCATCTGCGTGGCATAAAGCGTCAGCACCACCGCATAGAACATGACGGGCAGTTCGAACAGGTTGCGGAAATTGTCCGCCGCACGCGAGTCCGTGATTGTCGCGGCCATTTGCGCCGAAGTGGCCGTTTTCTGGGGATGCACCCGATTCGTCTTGTAGAAAGTGATGCGCCGATTGAGCATCGTGCCCGCAACTATGCAGACCAGGACGAACATCGCCAGCAAAGGGTACAAGATCAGCTTTGGGTCCACGACTTATCCTTCCACAATCCAGTTGGGTTTGCGTTGCCAAGGAAAGGCCGCAAGAGAGCGCTTCGCGCGCCTTCAGGCGAGGCGCGCACGCGGGCGATGCGTCGCGCGGTCTGTAATCAGTGCCCATCGATGGGGCGATTCATAACGGTCGCGATCAGTTGCTTGCCTTCGTGAACCGCCGCGGGGCTTGCAGCGAGCAGCGCGGTGGTCAGGTCGTTGATCTTGTCGTCCATGGCATCGTCATCGGTCACCAGTTCGGACAGCAATCCAAGCCTGAACGCCTCTCCAGCATCGAAACGCTCGGCGGTGAGGAAATAACGGTGTGCCGCACGCTCGCCGATGGCGGCAATCACATAAGGCGAAATCACGGCGGGGATCAAACCGAGCTTCACTTCCGACAGCGAGAACGCCGCCGCATGCGTTCCCACGGCCATGTCGCAGCACGCCACCAGGCCCACGCCACCACCAAAGGCCGGCCCGTGCACACGCGCAATCGTGGCCTGGCGCATGCCGTGCAGCGTTCGCATCAGTTCCGCCAGCCCCATGGCATCGCGAAAATTCTCCTCCTCGGAGTATTCCGCCATGCGTTTCATCCAGTTGAGGTCCGCCCCCGCAGAGAAGGACTTGCCGGTGGCGGAAAGCACCACCACGCGGATTGCTTCATTGGCATCAAGCGCTTTCAATCCAGCGGTCAACGTCGCGATCAGCGTGTCGTCGAACGCATTGTGCTTGTCCGGATTGTTCAGGGTGACGATGCCGATGGGCCCGTCGGTTTCGATGAGGACATGGCTCATGGCATTACATCCGGAACACGCCGTAGTCGGTCTTTTCCATCGGCGCATTCATCGATGCGGACAGGGCCAGGCCCAAGACCATGCGGGTGTCCTCGGGGTCGATGATGCCGTCGTCCCACAGTCGTGCAGTGGCGTAGTATGGGTTGCCCTGATCCTCATATTGCTTGCGGATCGGCGCCTTGAAGGCTTCTTCCTCGTCCTTGCTCCAAGTGCCGCCCTTGAGTTCGATGCCATCGCGTTTCACGGTGGCCAGCACCGAGGCCGCCTGTTCGCCGCCCATCACGGAGATGCGCGCGTTGGGCCACATCCACAGGAAGCGCGGGTTGAAGGCGCGGCCGCACATGCCGTAGTTGCCGGCGCCGAAGCTGCCGCCGATCACCACTGTGAACTTGGGCACCTTGGCGCAGGAAACCGCCGTGACCATCTTGGCGCCATCCTTGGCAATGCCGCCGGTTTCATATTTCTTGCCGACCATGAAGCCGGTGATGTTCTGCAGGAACACCAGGGGCACGCCGCGCTGGTTGCACAGCTCGATAAAGTGCGCACCTTTCAAGGCGGACTCAGAAAACAGGATGCCGTTGTTGGCGACGATGCCCACCGGCATGCCCCAGATGTGCGCGAAGCCACAAACCAGCGTGGTGCCGTACAACGCCTTGAACTCGTGGAAGTCGGAATCGTCCACGATACGTGCGATGACCTCGCGGATGTCGAAGGGTTGGCGTGTGTCCTTCGGGATCACGCCGTAGAGTTCTTCGGCGGCGTAGCGCGGCTCGGCCGGCGGCTGCAACTTCACCGGCGGCACTTTGCGGCGATTCAGATGCCGCACGATCTCCCGCGCAATGCCGAGCGCGTGCTTGTCGTTTTCCGCGAGGTGGTCAGTTACGCCCGAGGTGCGCGAGTGCACGTCGCCGCCGCCCAGCTCCTCTGCGGTGACCACTTCGCCCGTGGCGGCCTTCACCAATGGCGGGCCGCCGAGAAAGATCGTGCCCTGGTTCTTGACGATGATGGATTCGTCACACATGGCCGGCACATACGCGCCGCCGGCCGTGCACGAACCCATCACGCATGCGATCTGCGGAATGCCCTGCGCGGAAAGATTGGCCTGGTTGTAGAAGATGCGGCCAAAATGTTCCTTGTCCGGAAACACTTCATCCTGCAACGGCAGGAACGCGCCGCCGGAATCCACCAGGTACACGCAGGGCAGGTTGTTCTGCATTGCCACTTCCTGGGCACGCAGGTGCTTTTTCACGGTCATGGGGTAGTACGTACCGCCCTTGACTGTGGCATCGTTGGCCACGATCACGCACTCGGTCCCCTCGATGCGGCCGATGCCCGTGATGACACCCGCGGCCGGAGCATCCATTCCGTCTTTGCCGTACATGCCCCATGCGGCGAGTGGCGACAGTTCAAGAAACGGCGAACCCGGATCGAGCAAGGCCTTGACGCGATCACGCGGCAGCAACTTGCCGCGTGCGGTGTGTTTGGCGTTGGCGTCCGGACCTCCGCCTTGCGCGACGCGCTCGGTGTTGGCATGCAGTTCCGCGACCACGGCGCGCATTTGATCCGCATTGGCGGCAAACGCAGGGGACTGGATGTCGAGTTTGGATTTAAGGGTTGGCATTACGAAAGTCGCTCCTTTTTGGCCAGTGCAAGCCACTCCTGCTGCCCGGACATTTCCCGCTTCTTGTTGCTGCCCAATTCGATGAGGCGGTCGAGTTGCTCGTTGGCCTCGGCCAAGCGAGACGCGCCCTTGAGGAACTGGGCGTAGCGGTATTTGGCTTCCAGTCCCACGTAGGTGGTCGACAAGGCCTGGTACAGCCGATCGGCTTCCTGCGAATTTCCGAGTTCCGCAAACGTGCGTGCGAGCAGGAGTTCAACGTCCTGCTGATGGTACTTGGGATGATTGCGCGCCAGCCGCTCCAGGGTGGTCTTTGCATCGGCGAACTGGCCGTTGTAGAAATAGGCGCGTGCCAGTCCAAGGGTGAGCTTCGCATCGTTTTCGAATTGCGCCGTCAAGGCGGATAAGTAGAGTCGAATTGCTTCCTCGAACATGCCCTTGGCGAGGCATTCCTCGGCAAGCTTGCCCTTGTTCTCGACGCTGTCGGTTTCCTTCAATGCTTCGGCGCGGCGCTTGAGTTCGGCATCGGGGTTGAGCGCCTTGGCAATGTCGCGAATGCCCTGGCGCACCTTGAGTTCGTCGCGCGATCCGGCAAACACTTCCATGAAGTAATACGCGAGGCAACCCACGACGGGCGCAAACATGATGATCCAGATCCACTTCTGATCCTTGCCGTTCTTGAAGGCGTGGATGGCGAAGGTGATCTGGATGATCAGGATGAGGGGAGTGAGGTAACGTAGCATGGCTCGATTCCTCAGGTTGCCAAATTCCGCGCAATCAACATCCTCTGAATCTCACTCGTCCCCTCGTAAATCTGGGTGATCCGCGCGTCACGGTAGTAGCGCTCCACTGGATAGTCTTCCAGGTATCCATACCCGCCGTGGATTTGGATGGCCTTGGAGCACACCCACTCGGCGAGTTCCGAGGCGTAGAGCTTGGCTTGCGAGGCTTCGGTGAGGCAGGGCAGGCCTTCGGTGCGCATGCGGGCGGCGTGGTGGATCAACAGGCGTGCGGCGCTGATGCGCGTGGCCATGTCGGCGAGCAGGTTGGCAATGCTCTGGTGCTCGGCGATTTTCTTGCCGAATTGGGTGCGGTCGTTGGCGTAGGCCACGGCGGCCTCGAACGCGGCGCGCGCAATGCCCAGCGCCTGCGCGGCGATGCCAATGCGGCCGCCTTCGAGGTTTGAAAGGGCAATGGCCAGTCCCTTGCCGCGCGGGCCAAGGAGATTCGCTTCAGGAATGCGGCAGTCCTCCAGCAGGATGGCGCAGGTATCCGAGGCGCGGATGCCCAACTTGTGCTCGGGGCGCTGTACATTGAACCCCGGGGTGTCGGTGGGTACGATGAACGCGGACAAGCCCTTCTTGCCAAGTTCAGGATCAGTGACGGCAAACACGATGGCCACTGCCGCGCGTTTTCCATTGGTGATGAACTGCTTGGCGCCGTTCAGCACCCACTGGCCGTCGACCAGTTTGGCCGTGGTCTTGAGGTTATTGGCTTCCGATCCGGCCTGCGGCTCGGTCAAGCAAAAGCAGCCGATCTTTTTGCCCGCCGCCATGTCGGGCAACCAGGATTTCTTTTGCGCGTCGGTGCCCCACGCAAGAATGGGTCCGCATCCGACGGAGTTGTGGACGCTCATCATCGTGGAGGTCGATGCGTCGCCTGCCGCAATCTCCTCAATGGCGGCTGCGTAGGCGATGTAATCGGAAAAGCTGCCACCCCATTCCTCGGGAACGACCATCCCCAGCAGGCCCAGGTCACCCATGTGGGCAACGACCTCATCGGGAATCCATTTGTCCTTTTCCCATTGCGCGGCGTTGGGAGCGAGTTGTTCCTGCGCAAAATCGCGCGCCATGTCGCGGATCATGCGTTGTTCGTCGGTCAAGAAATCGTGCGCACTCATGTCAATGGTTTCCGTGGAATCGCCTTATTTTGCCTCTTCAACCTTCTTGAGTGTGTCTTCCGTCTTTTTGACCGCTTCATCCGCAGCGGCTTTGGCCTTGTCCATGGCCTTGAACTGGTCACCGTAGACCGGATTGTCGCGCACCGCCTTGGTTGCCGCGTCCTTGTCGGCCTTGGCCTTTTCCGCGGAGGGCGGCGCATCGGATTGCTTGCTGCAGGCCATCAGCCCCAAAACCAGCAGGGGCAGGAGAATTGAAGCGCGCAGGGTCACCATGGCTGTTCCTTTCCGGTGTAGTCAAAAAACTTGCCGTTTTCAGAAGGCGACACTGAGGCAATGACGCGTTTCATGCCCGCGATGCTGGTGGCAGGATCAATGTCCGCATCCTCGCCACCCATGTCAGTCTTGACCCATCCCGGATGCAGGGAAATGCAGGTCACGCCTTTCGGGCCCCACTCGTTGGCCGCCGTTTTGACCACCGAATTCAGGGCGGCCTTGCTGGCGCGATAGACGACGCGCCGAGGCGTGGCCTGCTGGCTGATCGACCCCATGGTGCTCGAGATGAACGCGAATACGCCGTGTCGTCTGGCCAATGCCGGGGCCACGATCGGGATGGCTCGAAGGGCCCCCAGCACATTGGTGTGCATGACCGCATCGAATTCGTCGGCCGGGCAGGGAATGGCCCCTTCGTTTTTCGGGCCGAGAATGCCGGCGTTGTAGATTGCGACGTCAAGGCCACCGCCGTCCAACGCGCGACCGAGGCTCTCAAACGTGGATTCGTCGTTGACGTCCACGCGCAGTGACGTGGCGCCCTCGTGGGAGAGCAAGGCATCCTGCTCGGGGCTGCGGGTCGTGCCAATCGTGAGCCAGCCCTCCGCCCGGTATTGGCGTACCAATTCCAGGCCGAGGCCGCGCGAAGCGCCGATGATCAAAATGGATTTCACAATGTCCTTCTTGAGTGGTTGGGCCAATCGGTCAGGCTCAAAGGGGCCGCCGGTCTTGTGGACCATGGGCAAAAACACAAGGACTGGCGCGGTATTCAGGCCGAAAATGCCTCAAAGTGCGCGCCGGATAATGAGTTTGATATGCCATGGGTCGTGACTCGCGCTGCAGCAAGTCACTTCCTGGCGGCTTCCTCCGCTTCGTATTTTTTCTGGGCCTCGTCGTCGACCTTCTTGCGGTACTCGGCCGCGCGTTTGGCTGAATTTTCCTGCGTCTTCATGGCGCGATCGAACGTGCGATCAGGATTCGCCATGGCTTTTTCTTCGCGCCGCTTTTCCTCGGCCTCGCGAGTCGCCTTGCTGTCCGGCTCGCGTTTTCCGCAAGCCGGCAGTATCAGCAACCCTGCAACGACGACGAGCGCGGCGCGTAGCATCAGCACATCTCGACCGCAACGGCCGTCGCTTCACCGCCGCCGATACACAGCGAGGCAATGCCGCGCTTGCCGCCGCGCGCCTTGAGCGCGTGAAGCAGCGTCACGATCAGCCGCGCGCCCGTGGCGCCGATGGGGTGGCCCAAGGCACACGCACCGCCGTTCACGTTGACCTTGGCATGCGGCAGGTTGCAATCCTTCATCGCCGCCATGGTGACGACGGCAAACGCCTCATTGATTTCATAGAGGTCCACGGTGTCCGGCGACCAGCCCAGCTTGGCTTGCAGCTTCTGGATTGCGCCGACGGGTGCCGTCGTGAACCACTCCGGTTCATGCGCATTCGAGGCATGGCCGACAATGCGCGCGATGGGGGCAATGCCCTTGGCCTTGGCGTCGGACTCGCGCATCAGCACCATGGCCGCGGCGCCGTCAGAGATCGACGACGAGGTTGCGGCCGTGACGGTGCCGTCCTTGTTGAAAGCGGGCTTCAAGGTCGGGATTTTGTCCGGACGGCATTGGCCCGGGGTTTCATCGGTATCCAGCACCACATCACCCGCCTTGCCCTTGGTAGTGACGCCGGCAATCTCGGCCTTGAACGCGCCACTGGCCACCGCGGCCTGTGCGCGCTTGACACTTTCAAGCGAGAAATTGTCCTGCTCTTCGCGCGTGAAACCGTATTTGGCCGCCGTGGCATCGGCAAAGATGCCCATGGATTTGCCGTCGTAGGCGTTTTCCAGGCCGTCAAAGGCCATATGATCGAGCGCCTTGATGTGGCCATAGCGATAGCCCTGGCGTGCCTTGGGCAACAGGTGCGGTGCGTTGGACATGCTTTCCATGCCGCCCGCCACCACGGCCCCACTGACCGTGCCCGCGAGGAGCGCGTCGTAGGCCATCATGGTGGTCTTCATGCCCGAGCCACAGACTTTGTTGACCGTGGTGCACGCGGTGGATTTCAGCAGGCCCGCACCCAATACGGCCTGGCGTGCCGGTGCTTGGCCGAGTCCGGCCGGCAGCACACATCCGATCAACGCTTCGCTGACGTCTTCCGCCTTCAGGCCGGATTGGTCAACGGCGGCCTTGATGGCGACGGCCGCCAACTGCGGCGAGGTCAGGTTGACGAACTGGCCGTTCATGCCGCCGATTGGCGTGCGCTTGGCACCGACGATGACGATGGATTCAGACATGGTTTCCTTCCTGTGCGAATGTCAAACCGGCAATGGCCGGGCTTCAAGTAAAAGTGGGACGGATGGACAGCAGTGCGATGCCGATTGCGGTATGAACGGGTTTATGCGGATTCGCCAAACAACTCACGGCCAATCAGCATTCTGCGAATCTCATTCGTGCCGGCCCCGATGTCATAGAGCTTGGCATCGCGCAGCAGGCGGCCGGTGGGGTATTCGTTGATGTAGCCGTTGCCGCCCAAGGTCTGGATCGCCTCCCGCGCGAATTTCCCCGCACCCTCCGCGGAATAAAGGATGCAGGCCGCCGCAGCCTTGCGCGCGCCGCGGCCGCGGCCCTGG
>JBGAUM010000034.1:0-28473 GCA_044228625.1 Usitatibacteraceae bacterium
TCATCGACCACACCGAAGCCTTGGTGTCGATCGACGTCAACTCTGCGCGCGCTACCAAGGGTTCGGACATCGAGGAAACTGCCTTCCGTACCAACTGCGAAGCCGCCGATGAAATCGCACGCCAGCTCCGCCTGCGCGACCTCGGCGGTCTGGTGGTCATCGACTTCATCGATATGGAGTCGGGCAAGAACCAGCGCGAAGTTGAAAACCGCTTGCGCGACGCCCTGCGCCATGACCGTGCCCGCGTTCAAACAGGCAAGATCTCACGCTTTGGACTGATGGAACTCTCGCGCCAGCGTTTGCAGCCGGCGTTGTCCGAGTCTTCGTACATCCCCTGCCCGCGCTGCCATGGCGTCGGCCACATTCGCGATACCGCCTCATCGGCCCTGCACATCCTGCGCATCATTCAGGAAGAGGCCATGAAGGAAACCACCGGTGCGGTGCACGCGCAGGTGCCGGTCGACGTCGCGACGTTCCTGCTTAACGAAAAGCGCCAAGACATTCACAAGATCGAAATGCGATTCAAGGTGGATGTCTTGTTGATTCCGAACATCCATCTCGAAACACCCAATTACGAAATCGAGCGTCTGCGGACAGATTCTGAAAAATTGGATCTGGTCGTGCCGAGCTATGAAATGGTCAACAAGCCGGTGGAAGAGGCGTCCACCAAGGCTGCGGCCGAAACGGCAGCGAAAACACCACGCGCCGAGCCGGTGGTCAAGGGCATTACCCCGGCCCAACCCGCGCCGATCGCGCCGGACCCGATCCCCGTGCAACGCGACGTGACGCGCGAAGTGGTGCGCACCGCAGCCCCACAACCGATGAAGTCCACCGCAGCACCGCAGCCCTCCCTATGGAAACGGTTTACCGGATGGCTCTCTGGCGCACCGGTCACGCCACAACCGCAACCGACAACATCGACCCCGCCAAAGGAGTCGCAATCCGGACAACGCCGTGACCGTGACAATCGTGACGGCCGTGGCGGACGACGCGACCAACGCGATGGACGTGGCGATCGCGGACCCCGCAATGACCGCGGTGATCGTGGCCCGCAACAGCAAGGGGGGCGCCGCGACCAGCAGCAAAATCAGAATCGCCGTAACGAACCGCGCGACGCCCAACCGGCGCAGGCCAGTAAACCGGGCGAGTCTGCCAAAGTCGAAGCAGGCCACGCGCCTGTTGCTACGGCACCGCAGCAGAAGCCGCGTCAGCCACAGCCGCCCAAGAGCGCACTGGAAGCGCATCCGCCAGCAACACAAGGGGAAGAGGGCGAAGGCCGTGGACGGCGCCGGCGTCGTGGCGGCCGCGGGCGTGATCGCGATCGTGATAACCGCGAACCGCGCACCGATGCACGGCCCCAGTCGCAAGAGGCAAAGCCGCCGGTTGAGCTGGCCACGCCGCCTGTCGCCGAGCAACCGGCCCTGCCAGTGTCCGCGATGGACGCGCCGGCGCCGATTCTTGCGCCTGTGCATGCTCCCGCGGAAGATCGGATGGTCGCGGCAGAAATCCATGTCCCCGCGACGCCAGTCCCGACCCCTGTGGAGCCGGTTCGCGAATCCGTGCACGTTGAAGAACCGGCCCCTGTGGTCGTCCAGCAGGCATTGTCATTTGGAACGGTCGATCAAATTCCCGATATTGAGCGCCAGAAAGCGAGTTCACGCCGGCGTGCCCGTGAGTCCGATGCCAACCTGGCCAGCGAACCCCTGGTCTTTATCGAAACTGCGGCGGACAAGGTGCAACAGGCTGCGCTGACGGAGGAGGATGCGCCACGCCGCAGCACGCCACGTCCGCGCAAAGCTAGGCCGGTCGCGAACGAACCGCTGGTTTTTGTGGAAACCGGAAAATCAGGCACCAACCCGGCGGATCAAGGGACTGCTTAGAGCCCCACGCTAGCTGGCGAAGCCGTTCCATGCGGTTCGCCGATAGGTCGTCAGGAAAAAACAACGCCCTCATCAATGAGGGCGTTGCCATTTTGAGCAGGACGTCGGACGACTTCGCCGCTCAAAATCCTCGCAGCCGAAGCATTTGAAACGGCAAGTCGACACCATGAGTGCAATCGTTTGACCAACTCGAGTTGCGCGGCAAATTCTGCGATCCCGTTGCTGCGGTCTGTGGGCGAGTCATCGTTAAAGCTTAATCCTCTTCTTCCTTGTGCACCTTGTAGCGCTTGATGAGCTCCGCCTGGGTATGCGCGGGTACAGGTTCGTAGTGGGAGAGTTCGATTGAGTAACTTCCCTGCCCGCCTGTGATGGATTTGAGCCGCGTCTGGTAATCCTGCAACTCGGACAGCGGCTGGATCGCCAACACTACTGAGACGCCGGGCGAAAGTGCGCGTGTACCGGTGATTTGGCCCCGGTGCGAGGAGATGTCGCCGGTGATGGTGCCGATCATCCCGTCGGGCACGGTCACTTCAAGGGCGACGATGGGCTCAAGGAGAACGGGCCTCGCCTTGTTGATGGCATCGATAAAGGCTTTGCGGCCGGCCGTGGCAAAGGCAACCTCTTTCGAATCTACTGGGTGGCTCTTGCCGTCGTAGATGATCACGCGGACGTCGTGCACCGGAAAGCTTGCCAAGGGGCCAGCGACCAGCACCTCGCGAATGCCTTTTTCCACCGCCGGGATGAACTGCGTAGGAATGGTGCCGCCGTGGATGTCGTTGACGAACTCGAAGCCTGCGCTCCTCGGCAGCGGCTCGATGCGCAGGAACACCTCGCCAAATTGCCCCGCACCGCCGGACTGCTTCTTGTGCCGGCAGTGGCCGTCGGCCTTGGCCATGATGGTTTCGCGATACGGAATCTTGGGTGGCTTTGTGATGATCTCGAGGTTGTACTGCTTCTGCATTTTTTCCAGCATGGCGCGCATGTGCAAATCGCCCAGGCCATTGATGACCGTCTCGTGCGTCGTGGGATGCCGCTCCATCACAAAGCACGGGTCCTCCATTTCCAACTTGTGCAGCACCTCGAAGATACGCTGCTCGTCGCCGCGGCGCTTCGGCTCCACGGCAAGCCCGTACATCGGCTGCGGAAAGTCCAGTGGCACCATGTGGATGCGATCTTCGTCATGCGAATCGTGCAACACCACATCGAACACGATGTCATCGACCTTGGAGACGGCACCCATCTCGCCGGGAATCAACTGTTTTACTTCCTGGTAATCCTTGCCCTGAAGCTTGAACAGATGCCCTGCCTTGAAGGGCTTGGAAGTCTCGCCAATGTAGAGCTGGGTATTGGGGGTAATGGTGCCCTGATGCACACGAAACACGCCCATCTTGCCGACAAACGGGTCCATCACCACCTTGAACACATGCGCAATGACGTGCTTCTTTGGGTCGGGCTCCGCGCGAAACTCCTCCGCGTCCTTGCCTTCGCCCTTCACAAACATCGGCGGGTTGCCTTCCATCGGATTCGGCGCGAGTTTGGCGAAGATGTCGAGCAACTCCTGCACCCCTGCGCCGGTTTTCGCCGATACGAAGCATACCGGCACCAAGTGACCATCGCGCAAGGCCTTTTCGAACGGCTCGTGCAGTTGCTCCGGCGTGATGGATTCACCCTGCTCCAGGTACAACTCCATCAGTTTTTCGTCGACCTCAACGACTTGGTCGACCAAGGCCGAATGCGCCTGTGCCACCGACGAGAAATCGGCATCGCCGGACGGATTGAAAAAACAGTCAGTCACCTTTCTTCCGCCTTCCGCCGGAAGATTGATCGGCAAACATTCCTTGCCGAACGTTTCCTGGATGCGATCCAGCAATGCCGGCAGGTCCACGTTCTCCGCATCGATCTTGTTGATAATGACCATTCGGCACAGGTGGCGCTTCTGCGCCTGGCTCATCATGCGGTGCGTGGTCAGCTCGATTCCGTTCTGGGCATTGATCACCACTGCCACGGTTTCCACGGCATCCAATGCCGAAATCGCGGGTCCCATGAAATTGGGATACCCCGGCGTATCAATCATGTTGATTTGCGCGCCGCCGTGGGAGAAATGCACCAGCGAAGAGTTGAGCGAATGGAGATATTGCTTTTCCATCGGGTCAAAGTCGCAAACCGTCGTTCCCTTCTCGACGCTTCCCATCGCCCCAATCGCGCCGGTCTTGAAGAGCAAGGTCTCTGCCAAGGTGGTTTTGCCGGCGCCCGAATGGCCGACGAGCGCAATGGTGCGCATGTCCCCCGTCGTGAAATTCGACATATCTCCTCCGCTGGTTTTATGGTCTGGAACGCATTACGGTTTACCCGCAAGCCTACCACTTGACCGGCAACGAGACAAAGCGCGCCGTCATACAGGGCTGCGCGCGCTTGGGGCGCCTTCCGGGCTCATCGATTACAGATCGACAGAGGTAACCTTGAGGTCTACGTCGCGAGCTTGCCGAGTTGAAGCGGCCGCACAACCCACACACGCGCCGGCAAGTCGCCCGCCAATCCTGCGGGACTGCCCCAACCGGAGACTTCGACCCAGGCGCGAAAGCCGGCTCATCGCGTGGTGTTCTGCATGCACGAACCGGTCGACTCTTGACCAGCCGTCGAGGAGACCAACCTTGTACCACGTCCAGGCGGTTGGCGGCTGCAATGGTGCGCGTGCCTCGGCAAGGCCACCGATGGATTCAATCGACAGGCCGGCGGACCGCGCCAAGTGCATCATGGCCTGGTTCTGAGGCAGGCAGAGGAGCGCGAGGCTCGAGAGCTGCCGGATGCGCGCCTCAAGCATGGCTCGCTCCAGCAGGGATTGGCCTACGCCATTTGCGCGCCATTTCTTCAAGACGCTGAGACCGAGTTCCGCTGCACCCCCGGCGCATGCCAAATGAGCGACGCCGACAAGCGTTCCGCGAATGTCAAACGCACCAAAGACTGCATCGCGGCCAAAATCGATGGAGCCTGCATACAGTCGACGCGCTGCGGCGTTCAACCAATGGCCGAAGCGCAATTGCACGGCCTCGGGCTCCAGCGCGGCGAAATGCCTTGCCAGCAACGTGATGTGTGCCGGGTCAAGTCTGTGAATCAAATGGGCCATCGTTGCGCTCCAAAAAAAACCCCGGGTCGGGCCCGGGGCGTGAATCCACGCGAGGGGCGTGGAGAGGAGAAACCGGTGGTCGCTTTCAGGCGGGAGGGGCGCGGCGGGTCACCGACGTCGTATAAAACGCCGGGGGTTGCAAGGCATTTTTCCCGGCAATCGAAAGCGTTTGCACAACGCGGCGGACCCCGTCGAGACTCCAGACAATCCCTGCGGCGATCATTTCACCACCATAAACGGCGCGCTCAATACGGGCTTTGCGGATGTGTTCTTCAATCGGTGAAAAGTCGATTCTGTCCATATGAAATTTCCTTGATTGGGATCTGATATCTACCGGTGGGAGGCATCGAATCCATTTACTTTCGCTGCGTTGCACAAACTCAATTTAGTTCCGGAATGCGAACTTTTCCAATCGTAGATTCTGATCCGCGTCATTAATTTTTTTGATGATATAAACTGAAATTGACGCGCAACAACATCAGTAAATTTTATGGGGTGTTTAGCTGAAAGGAGTGAGTCGATGGAGTTGTACCAGTTGCGGGGATTTGCAGCCATCGTGGAATCGGGCCACCTGACGCGTGCAGCGGAACGACTGCACCTCAGCCAACCTGCACTCAGCGCGCAATTGAAAGCACTGGAGGAGGAGCTCGGCGTCAAATTGTTTGAGCGAACACCGAGCGGCATGGTGTTGACCCCCGCGGGCAAGCGCGTTCTCAAAGGGGCCAATCGCGTCCTCAATGCAGCAAAGGCTTTGCTGGCTGATGCGCGATCGTTTCGGGGGGACCTCACGGGGCGCGCTCGCATCGGCACCTTGTCGGACCCAGCCGCCATCCGGCTGGGGGAATTCACCACATTGGCGGTCGAACGTTATCCATCTCTCAAGATCGAGTTGCACCAAGAAGTTACAGGCATCGCATTGGAGTCCGTTGCCAATGGCGACCTTGACGCGAGTTTCTTTTATGGGGAGATCGATCGTCCCGAAGTCACGGGGCTTCGCTTGCGCGAATTCGTGTATCGCGTGGTGGGACCCGCCGAGTGGACGACGCGCTTGTCCTTGGCAGGCTGGAACGAGATGGCTGAAATGCCATGGATTGTCACACCGCCCATCAGCAGCCATCACCGGTTGATGAAGCAGTTGCAACAACGGCACGGCGTGGAGCCCACCACCATGGTCGAGGCCGACCAAGAGGCCGTGATCAGTTCGCTGGTCGTTGCCGGGCTGGGGATCGCGCTGATGCGTGAAGACATCGCCTTGGAAAAGGTTGCTGCCGGTGAAGTTTGCCTGTGGCGGGAGGTGGGTGTCACCACCACACTGTGGTTCATCTACCAACGATCACGGCAGGAGGAGGCCTTGATCCGCGCCCTGTTGCCGATTCTCCAAGACGTTTGGCAGGCTGCCGCAACGCCGTAGTGCCGGTCAAACCAGGCTCATGGGCGCCCAAGGCAGCGTGTCCCGTATCATGCGGGCCATGACAACGTCACCCATCCGCGACTCCGCCCTCAATCCCGGGGTCAAGCGACGCGAAGTCTTTGCGTGGTCCATGTACGACTTCGCCAATTCCGGCTACACCACGGTCGTGCTGACCGCCGTGTTCAATGCCTACTTTGTCTCGGTGGTCGCACAGAAGGCACCTTGGGCCACTTTTGCGTGGACGGCAACGCTGGCAGTATCGTATCTGCTGGTCATGGTGGCGGGTCCCATCGTGGGCGCCTACGCCGATGCACGCGCGGCCAAGAAGCGCGTGTTATTTGTGGCGACCCTGTTTTGCGTGCTTTCGACCGCAGTGCTTTATGGCGCAGGGCCGGGCACGTTGGTGCTGGCATGCACCGCCATCATCATTTCAAATTTCTGTTATGCCATCGGCGAGAACATGACGGCGGCTTTTCTTCCGGAGTTGGCACGCCCCGAGGCCGTGGGCAAGATCTCCGGGTGGGGCTGGGCCTGGGGATATGTGGGCGGGCTGGCGGCGCTGGGCGCGTGCCTCGCATGGATCCAATCGGCGCCCTCGCGCGGGCAGGCGGCGGACGACGCCGTTCCCATGACCAACCTGATCACTGCGGTGATCTATGCTGCGGGCGCTGCCGTTACATTTCTTCTCCTCAAGGAACGCGCTGTCCCGACCAGCGATGCCCACTCATTCACCGAGTCTTTTTCAAGACTGAAGGCCACGGCAAAGGACGCGCGCCGGTATCGCGACCTCCTGCTGGTATTTGCCTGCGGCACCTGCTACCAGGCCGGCGTGGCCACAGTGATCACCCTCGCAGCGATTTATGCGCAGGAAGTCATGGGATTTGAGACAGTCGACACCCTGAAGTTGATCTTGATCGTCAACGTGACGGCGTGCATTGGCGCCTTCGGGTTCGGCTACGTGCAAGATGCCATCGGCAAGAAACGCGCCCTGATGTTGACCTTGTTCGGTTGGACGGTGATGGTCGTCGTGGCCTGGTTTGCCACGACGCGGGGGCTGTTTTGGCTTGCCGCGAATCTTGCCGGACTCTGCATGGGTTCGAGCCAATCAGCGGGCCGCGCACTGGTCGCCTATCTTTCTCCGCCTGGAAAGGCCGCAGAAATGTTTGGCCTTTTTGGCGTCGCGACGCGCCTTGCCGCAATCCTGGGGCCCCTCACCTATGGCACAGTCTCTTGGATGACCAACAACGACCACCGCTTGGCCATGCTGATGACCGGCGCGTTTTTCATCGCCGCCATTGGCGTGTTGATGCGCGTTGACGAAACGCGTGGACGAGCGGCAACCGAGGCAAAATAGCGCGATGCAAAAGTCCTACTATCAAGTGCTGGGCGTTTCGCCTGAGGCCACCGAATCCCAAATCATTGCGGCCCACATGAAGGCGGTGGCGAAGCTCATGGCGTCGGGCCTGGATGACCCGGATTCGAACGCGTTGTTGGACACTGCGCGTGACACGTTGCTCGATCCCGCGGCACGCGCCTCCTACGACGAATCCCTACGGGCACCGGAATCTGCCCCGCGCCTGAGCAAAGTCGCTGCACCCCTGCCGGATAAGGGCGCCGATGAGGACCCGACGGCAGCGCGCCCTTACAAGAGTCTCGTCATTTTTGTAGCGGCCTTGCTCCTGACCTTCCTCGTGGGGTGGCTCCTTCTCAAAAGCGCGCCATCCACGGCACCTGTGGTCATTGCGGCACCCAAAGCGGAGGAGCGCAGCCTGAGTTCAGCGGTCAATGAGTCCCAGCCGGCCCCGGCCGAGGCGCCGCGGAACGATTCCAGCAAGCCCGCCGATCCCAAACCGCGGACGGCAGAGCAAGTATTCAATGACGTCTCGCAAAGTGTGGTCAAAGTCGTGGTGACCAACGAGACGGGCACGGTCATGGCGACGGGAAGTGGTGTGGTCATCGCGCGGCAGACTGTGATCACGAATTGTCATGTGGCACTTAAAGGTCCCTTGGTGTCGGTAAAGACACCGAAGGAAAGCTATCCGGCCAATGTGTCCGTGGCCGACGAGGAGTACGACCTCTGCAAACTAGACGTTCAAGGCCTGAATGCGCCAGCAGTCGATATCGGAAGCTCGCAATATGTCAGGACGGGGCAAAAGGTCTTTGCGGTTGGCGCCCCACAGGGGCTTGACCTCACGATCAGCGAAGGCATCATCTCCTCGCTGCGCGAGACACCGCTGGGCAATTTGATTCAAACCACCGCGCCCATTTCTCCAGGCTCATCCGGCGGCGGACTCTTCAATGTCAATGCGCAGCTGATCGGCATCACCACGTTTCAGCACAAGACCGGACAGAACCTGAATTTCGCCGTGCCTGCGGACTGGATCGAGAAAATGACCACGCGCAGCGGGTCCGGACCGATTCCCAAGTCCTAGCCCAGACTAAAGTACCAACCACAAGCGCTGGTGCGCCGTTTCAGCGGTTTTCACCTTGGAAGGCGCGCGGAACAAGGCTTCTCGCCATGCGGGCAAACTCCTGCCTGCAAAGATGGACGCGTGCCATGCGAAAATCGCCTTCTGATCCTTTTGCCTGCCTTCCATGTCCACCGAAAAGCCAGACGCCCACGTCACTCACTTCATCCGCAACATCATTGATGCGGACTTGGGTGCCAACAAATTTGCCATGCGCCGTTGGGCCGGCAAACCAGGTGTCAAAGCCGACCATGAGGCGGGGGCCCTGGACGCCGCGCGGATTCGCACGCGCTTTCCCCCGGAGCCCAATGGCTACCTTCACATCGGCCATGCAAAATCCATTTGCCTCAACTTTGGCCTGGCGCAGGAGTACGGGGGCCGCTGCCATTTGCGGTTCGACGACACCAATCCGGAAAAGGAAGAGCAGGAGTACGTCGATTCGATCATCGACAGCGTGAAATGGCTGGGCTACGCGTTCGAGCACCAAGAGGAGTCCAACCTCTATTTCGCGTCCGATTATTTCGAGTGGATGTATCGCTTTGCGGAACGCCTGATTGAGACAGGATATGCGTACGTGGACAGCCTCTCTGCGGAAGAGATGCGCGAATACAGGGGGACCTTGACCGAACCCGGCCGGGATTCGCCGTACCGCAATCGCAGCATCGAGGAAAACCTTCAGTTGTTCCGTGACATGCGGGCCGGCCGGTTTGCCGACGGGACACACGTGCTGCGCGCGAAAATCGACATGGCCTCGCCGAACATCAACCTCCGAGACCCCGCGCTGTACCGCATCAAGCGCGGTCACCACCACCGCACAGGCGACCACTGGTGCATTTATCCGATGTATACGTATGCCCATCCATTGGAAGATGCACTGGAAAACATCACGCATTCGATTTGCACACTGGAATTCGAAGATCAGCGCCCGTTCTACGACTGGCTGCTCGAGCACCTTCGGGACGCGGGCATGTTTGCCGATCCGCTCCCGAAACAGTATGAGTTTTCACGACTCAACGTCACTTATGTCATCACCAGCAAACGGAACCTCAACCAGTTGGTGATGGAGAAGCATGTGGAGGGCTGGGATGACCCCCGCATGCCGACGATTGCCGGCATGCGCAAGCGCGGCTATCCGCCCGAGGCATTGCGTTTGTTTGCAGAGCGCACGGGCGTTTCGAAGTCGCCCGGGTGGATCGACTACAGCCTGCTGGAAGAATGCGTTCGCGAGTGCCTGAATGCTTCGGCCGAACGGCGTGTGGCGGTCATCGATCCCATCAAGCTGGTGCTGACGAATTACCCAGAATCGCAAACGGAAAACTGTCTCGCCCCCAATCATCCGCAAAAGCCCGAACTCGGAAAACGCGAGATTCCGTTTTCGAACGAACTCTGGATCGAGCGCGAGGATTTTCAAGTGGCTCCGCCGAAGGGCTATTTCCGCCTGTTTCCAGGCAACAAGGTGCGCCTGCGCTATGCGTATGTGATCGAGTGCACCGGGTTCGAGCGTGACGCGTCTGGCAAGGTCGGCACCGTCTATGCCAACGTGTTGTTGGAAACGCGTTCAGGCACGCCGGGGGCGGATAGCGTCAAGGTCAAGGGCAACATCCATTGGCTGTGCGCGAAAACGTCGCCGCGTGTGCCGGTGCGACTCTACGACCGCTTGTTCAAGACACCACATCCGGGTCGTGAAACAGGAAATTTTCTTGATGACTTGAATCCGGAGTCGATCAACGAAGTGTCGGCCGCCATTGAGCCGTCTCTGCTCCACGCTCCGGCCGAAACTTGCTATCAGTTCGAGCGCAGCGGCTATTTCGTGGCCGATCGGGTGGGCAGCAAGGCAGGTGCCCCCGTGTTCAATCGTGCGGTGGCACTCAAGGACTCGTGGGGCGGGGCGCCTTAGCGTCTTCTGCCAAGCGCCGATAAATCGCTTCCAACCCGCGCACATGCCGGGTGACATGCCGGTCTGATTCAGACATTGCATGTTTGATCTTGTCCACGAGCGCCTGGCGCCACTCTGCGTCCGTTGCAAGGCGAGCAGAGGTCTCGACGAAGGCATCCAGGTCGGCCGCGACCAATTCGGGCAATCCCAGGTGAGTCAACATGCTTGCGCCAATCCGCTCGGCATGCCTTTGTCCCAGCAACGTCACCACCGGCACACCTTTCGAGAGAGCCGCCAACGTCGTATCGCCCCCTCCATAGGGAAAGGTATCCATGACGCCGTGCACGAGTTCATAGCGTCGAAACAATCGCGAATCACCACTGGGAATGTCCAGAAACGCCACGCGCAGCCCATCGATCCCGGCCGCGCGACAAGCCGCCAGCAACCCGTTGCGATCCGCGCGCTCAAAAGGCGAAAACAGCAGCATGGCACTGGGCACTTGGTCGAGAACGCGCCTCCATGCGCCCATGCATCGAGGGGACAGTTTCAACACGTTTGCAAAAGCTGCAAAGACAAATTTCCCGGCGAGTTCCGGCGGCGGCTCCAGGGGAGGGGCATCATTGACCGGCGCCGCAACCAAGGGAAAGACGCAGGCATCGATATGAATCGGCGGATCCACCTGCCACGCTTCATTTCCCGGCGGGTCTGCGATGACATCGCTGACTTTTCCATCGATGCAACCCATGCCCAATGCACCGTGATACCCCAGATGCGTCAGCATTCTTCTCGCGGGACGGCCCGTGTAGATTTCAGGGCGCGCACTCATGGTGTGCCCGCCAAGATCAATCAACACGTCCATTCCATCCTTTGCGATTCTCTGAGCCGCCGACAAGTCGTTCAGCCCTGACAAGTCGACGAATTCTTCCGCCATCGCGCGAAATTGTTCGGTAGCCACATCGTGTGGCGAGACGGGGGCAATCGAATACAGATGAAGCGAAAACTTGGAGAGATCATGGCGCCTGAGCACGTCCAACATCAACCGACCCATCACGTGCGAGCGGAAATCACCAGACACGTAGCCAATTCGAAGGCGTTGGTCGGGGCGGATGTCTGCGACGTCGAGCGACGGAATCGCGCGCGCTGCAATGGCGGCATCGTAGCGCTTGTAGGCGCGCAGCAAATCTGCCTGAGTGACATCGAAATACTGCAAAAGGGCAAGAATGGGCGAGATCTGTGCAGGAGTCGCGGCCTCAAAAGGCCAGTCAAGCGCCAGCGCCAGGTAATGCGACTCCCGGCCCGGATCGGCCATCGCACGCGCGGAGTTCAATCCTGCTAGAACCAGCTCCGGGGACGATAGCGCAACCTTCTCCCACTGCAAAAAAGTCTGGGCCGCATCGTCACTCTTCCCCATTGCCAACTGCGATCGCCACAGTCCATCCCAAGCAAGCGTGAACCGCGGCTCGCGTGAGACAACCTGACGAAACGCCACGATCGCCGCGTCATGCCGACCCAAGGCTTGCTGCACTGAACCGAGATTGAAAGCCGCTTGCGCAAGCGCCGGGTTGCGGGAGAGTGCGCGGCGGAAACATTCAACCGCGTCGGCCGGCCTCCCTTGCGCGCGCAAGACATTTCCAAGGTTGTTGTGCGCCTCCGCCAATTGGCCATTGAGGGCAATCGCCTTTCGATACGAATTCTCAGCCTCTGCAAATGCAGAACGGTGCTGATACAGGAGTCCCAAGTTGTACCAGGCTTGCCAAAGGGTTGGAACGTCGACCAGCAGCGCTCGATAGGCGTTCTCAGCCTCGTCGAGGCGTTGCGCATTCTGCAACTGGACGGCCTGGCGATATCGAAGAGTCGAATTGGATTGTGGCTCTGGCATGGGCATGGCGGGCAGCGATTAGTCGCCCCCACCATGCAGTTTATCGGTGCATCCGCGTTCCTGCGAATCAACGTCGACGCGGATCGTATGGCCGACGATCGTAGCGATCAGGCACGCCGTCCCGATCTGAATCCCAACGACCGGGTGAGTAGTACCACCGGCCGCCACGCTCGCTCCAATGCGAGGGCTGATAGTGGTGGTGGCGCCGTTCACGGAGGTAGTGGCCCGCAACCCATACATGGCTGTTGCCGCGCCATTCCCAAATTCCTGGCACCCAAACATACCCGGCCCGTGGAACGGGCATCGGCTCATACCGCACGGGGGGCGGGCCAATATTGATGCCGATCGACCAGTGGGGATCGGCCTTCGCGAGCGGCGCAGATAGTGACGCAACGACTGCGGTGGCAAACAACATCTTTCGGGTCAGGCTCATGGCAGGCTCCTCGGGGTCCGCAGATGCGGGGTAGTGAGACACGACATGTGCGAACTAACGCCCGGGACTTCTGCCGGTTTACTGACTTGCCTCGCAACCCGCAAGCGCCGACAATTCACCACCCTCGAGTATTGGAATCCGATGCCATGGAACAACTGGTCGACTCCCTGAAACGCTTGTCTGCAAGTGCCGCCGCAGAACGGGTCATGATCGAGTCCGCTGAAAGGGCGGCGGAAGCACTGGGACGGCTCAATGTTGCATTTGCATTGGACATCCTGGGGCATCTTGAGGATGAACAGCGTGCGTCGATGCTCTCCGTGGCACCCGCCCGGCTCCAATTTCAATGGGCGCACAATCGCGAGCACGAAGCAGGTTCAGTCGGCCGATTGATGGAACCCCCGAACACGGTCATGCCGCCGGAGGCCACCGTTTCCCAAACGATTGCACAACTGAAGACACTTTCGACCGACGCCCTCGTGACCTACTGCTATGTTTGCGACGCACAGGGAATCCTCGTCGGCCTGGTGACGATGCGCGATCTGCTGTTTGCAGATCCGGTCACGCCATTGGAATCCATCATGCTGCGAGAGGTCTTCGTGCTGTCACCTTCGCAGGACCTGACCAGTGCGATGCGCGCCACACTCGACAAGCACTTCCCCGTCTATCCGGTGTGCGACGCAAAGCGCAAGCTCCTGGGGCTGGTCCGCGGACAGACCATCTTTGAATCAGAAACCTTCGAAATCACCGCGCAAGTCGGTAGCCTTGTGGGTGTGGAAAAGGAAGAGCGAATTTCCACGCCCACCTGGCGAAGCTTCCGCTTTCGGCATCCCTGGCTACAGTTGAACTTGTTGACAGCCTTCCTGGCCGGCGGGGTGGTTGCCATGTTCCAGGGCACCATCGACAAACTCACCATCCTGGCGGCGTTTTTGCCGGTATTGGCGGGGCAGTCCGGTAATACGGGCTGCCAGGCGCTGGCGGTCACCTTGAGAGGTCTCACGCTTGGGGAGATCAAGCCGGGCAATGGAAAGCTTCTCGTCGCCAAGGAGGGCCTGCTTGGGGCGTTGAATGGCGCGCCGATCGGATTGGTAGCCGGTGTCGCCATGTATTGGACGGCCACTGCACAAAACTCGCCGCACGCGTTGATCCTGGCATTGGTTGTCCTGCTGGCGATGACCGGCGCCTGCGTGGTGAGCGGTATTTCCGGCGCCATTGTGCCATTGACGCTGAAAAGATTTGGTGCCGACCCCGCGACGGCGTCCAGCATTTTCCTGACCACCGCAACCGACATCGTCAGCATGGGCATGTTGTTGGGGTTGGCTGCGATCCTCGTTCGTTGATGCGAGTGTCGGCAGCATTGACGCATCAACTTGATCTCCCTTCATTGAGAATGCAGCGCCTCCATTTCGAACGATGACTGACTACACATTTACCAACAACTGGTTTGACGCCACCGCGCGCGGCGCATGGGACCAGTTGTTTGAAAGAATTCGCCCGGCAAAAGCCCTGGAAATCGGCTCCTACGAAGGCGCAAGTGCGTGCTATCTGATCGAAAAACTGGGAAGCGTTGCACCTTTCGAAATCCATTGCATCGACACGTGGGACGGGGGCATTGAACACCAGTCAGCGGGCGTCGACATGACGGCCGTGGAGGCGCGTTTTCACTCAAACACCGGGTCGGCCATTGCAAGAGCCAGGCACACGATTTCCCTGCAAGTCCACAAGGGTTTCTCCGACGTGAAACTGGTCGAACTCCTTGCAAATGGACACCGCGGCACCTTTGATTTCGTTTATATCGACGGTTCTCATCAGGCGGCCGACGTGCTTGCAGACGCCGTTCTCGGATTCAAGCTCGCAAAACCCGGGGCACTGATCGTGTTTGATGACTATCTTTGGGCCGAGGACCTGCCCTATGGGAAAGACCCGCTGCGCTGCCCGAAACCGGCAATTGATGCGTTCATCAATTTGCATTTCCGGAAGCTCAATCTGCTGAGCGCGCCGCTCTACCAGATCTTTGCGCAAAAGCTCTCGGACTAAGCAAAAAAAACGGCAGCCGAAGCTGCCGTTTTTCATTCAAACCGAGCCGGGAATTACATCGGCTTGATTTGCGTGGCTTGCTTGCCCTTCGGGCCAGTGGTCACCTCGAACTCGACCTTCTGGTTTTCCTTGAGCGTCTTGAAGCCTGAGCCTTCGATGGCCGAAAAATGCGCGAAGAGGTCTTCGCCGCCGCCATCGGGCTTGATAAAGCCAAAGCCCTTCGCGTCATTGAACCACTTGACGGTACCTGTTGCCATTTGATGATTTCCTTTAATGATGATGTCCGGGAAACTCCCCGGACGAAAAGGCAGCCAATCAGGTAGCGTAAACGGGCTTTGCACCAAAAAATCGGGCCCGATGCTTCGAGCGGGACTTCTGCTTACAAACTGCTTGACGAGACTGCGCGCGCACGATAAGCCAATTCCGGCTATTCGTCAAGAAACAAACAAATGTGGCGTTTTGGCAACGAAATGGCCGGGATGCGACAGGCCCGCTGTCATAATCCTTCAGATGCACCCTGCCGCCCGATAACATCCGCCATGCCTCCTTCTGCCGCACGTTCCTTGGTCTGGCCGGTCACGCTTGCAGCAGCCGCAGTATTGATGATTACATTGGGCGTATTTCGATCGCTGGGTCTGTTCGTCTCTCCCATCAATACTTCGACCGGCCTAGGCGTTGCGGCCATCAGCTTTTCGATGGCGGTCGGGCAATTTGCCTGGGGTGCAATTCAACCTGTGGCAGGCGCAGTGGCGGACAAATATGGCCCCGGCCGCGTGTTGGCCACCGGGCTGGTGATCATGGCGCTCGGCCTGGCGATCACTCCCATGATGAAAGGCGAGTTCGCGCTGGCCTTTTCCATCGGCCTCATGATGGCTGCCGGCGCAGGTGCAGGGAGTTTTTCAGTGTTGACGGGTGCGGTGAGTCAGCGCATCCCTGTGGAGCAGCGCGGCATGGTCTCCGGGGTCATCAACGCGGGAGGGTCATTCGGGCAATTTGTGTTTGCACCCATCGTGCAGCGGCTCATTGCCGGCGTCGGCTGGATGGGCGCGATGTGGTCGCTGGCCGTCCTTACGTTGACGGCATTGCCGCTCGCGCGCTTCTTGCGCGGCCAACCAAAACCGCCCCCTTCCGCCGACGCGCCAGCAGAGCAAACGCTGTCCTCGGCCGTGCGCACATCGTTCAAGGATGGCAGTTATCTCTTGTTGCACGCCGGGTTTTTCACCTGCGGTTTTCACATTGCCTTCCTTGTCACTCACTTGCCGGGCGAGGTGCAGTTGTGCGGGCTGTCGCCCACCGTGGCGAGCTGGTCGCTGGCAATCATTGGTCTGACCAATATCGCAGGCAGCCTTGCAGTTGGGTGGGGAGTGCAAAAATTCCGGAGCAAGATGATCCTGTTCTGGATGTATTTTTCGCGCGCACTTTTGGTGGTGCTGTACCTTGCAGCGCCCAAGACGGAAATGACCTTCTATGTTTTTGCGTTCGGCTTGGGCGCGACCTGGCTCGCCACCGTGCCCCCGACCGCTGCCATCGTCGGCAAGCTGTTCGGCATCCGGTATTTGTCGACCTTGTTTGGATTGACGTTGCTCTCGCACCAGGTTGGCGGCTTCTTCGGCGCCTGGCTGGGGGGCATCGCACTCAGCACGCAGGGACATTTCCAGTGGATGTGGTACGCCGACATGGCGCTTGCCCTTGCCGCCGCGTTTTGCAACCTGCCAATTCGCGAAACGCACATTGTCAGGACATCTGCACAACCCGCTTGAATCTCAGGAGAAGATCATGAAACGCGCCCAATACGCAGAACGTGGCCCCAATCCGGCCGAATTCATCGGCGCCGTCGAATTCGACACGCCTTCTCTCGCTGAGGGCCAGGCCCTGGTGCAGGTGCTGGCCGCGCCGATCAATCCATCCGACGTGCTGACCCTGACCGGCATGTATGGCGCACTGCCGCCCTTGCCTGCCGTCGGCGGCAATGAGGGCGTGGGCAAGGTCGTGGCGCATGGGCCAGGCGTGACTTCGCCACCGATCGGCCAAACCGTGCTGCTGCCCGTGGGCTGCGGAACCTGGGCGACACATATCGTGGCGGACGCCAAGAGGCTGATGCCGTTGCCAAATGAAGCCGACCCCGTGCAGCTGGCGATGATGACGGTGAACCCACCGACCGCAAAACTGATGCTTTCCGAATTTGTCGACCTGCAACCCGGCGATTGGGTGATCCAGAACGCCGCCAATTCCGGTGTGGGCGAGTACCTGGTGCAAATTGCCAAGCTGCGCGGCCTCAAGACCGTGAACATCGTGCGCCGCGAATCGGCGATCGATGCGGTCAAAGCTGCCGGCGGCGACGTGGTGGTGGTCGATGGGCCAGGCCTGATGAAGCGAGTGGCCGAGGCCACGGGTGAAGCGAAGATTCGCCTCGGGATCGATGCAATCGGTGGAGAGGCCACCAATCGCCTCGCAAGCTGCCTGGCGGTCGGCGGCACCCTGGTGAATTACGGCGTGATGAGCGGCGAAGACTGCGTCATCTCGGCGCGCAATTTTGTTTTCAAGGACGTCACGCTGAAAGGATTCTGGCTAGCGTTCTGGTTCAGGAACGCACCGTTCGAGAAACAAGTGGCGGTGATGGGCGAAATCGCAAAGCTCATTGCCACGGGCAAGCTGCACACCCGCGTGCACGCAACTTACGATGTCTCGCAAATCAAGGAGGCCGTAACGGCCGCCGCGACGGGCGAGCGCAGCGGAAAGATCCTGATCGTGCCAAAGCCCTGACGTCACGCATACTCATCGTCCTCGCATGCTAGAAGGCGAAACGCCCCGGTCAATCCTCACATTCTTTGCTTAACCTGGAGACTCACATGACCCATCCCAAGAAAAACAAACTTTCCCAAAACGTCGCCCTGGCGCTAACCGGCTTGTGCGCAACTGCATTCGTTCCGGGCGGCCTCGCGTTCGCGCAAACACCGGCGCCCGCGTCCAAGGACGAGGCGCAAAAAGTCGAAGGTGTCACCGTCATCGGCTCGCGCCGCCTGAATGCATCCTCTACGGACACGCCGGTCCCCGTCGACTTCATTGCGCTTTCGAAGGCGACCGAGCAAGGCGGTCAATTCGACCTGGCCCAGACGCTGAACTACATTTCCCCGTCCTTCAACACCACGCGCCAAACCGGTGCTGATGGCGCGGACCTGATCGACTCGGCCGCATTGAGGGGCCTCGGGTCCGACCAAACGCTGGTGCTGGTGAATGGCAAACGCCGTCACACCGTGGCGTTGGTGAATCTGTTCGGCGCGCGCAATCGCGGCAACACCGGCACGGACATGAACTCGCTACCCCTTCTGGCGATCGACAACGTGCAGGTGTTGCGGGACGGTGCAGCGGCGCAATATGGCTCCGACGCCATTGCCGGCGTGATCGACATTACGCTTAAGAAGAAAAAGGGCTGCGAAGCCGTCTTCGGATATGGCCAGTATTCGGAAGGCGACGGCAAGAACTATCTGGCGTCGGGCTATTGCGGTTTCACACTGGCGGACAAAGGTACTTTGGCATTGACCGCGGAATATCTCGACCGTGGCCGTTCCAATCGTGCCGAGCCCGGCAACCCCCGCATCATCGGCGATACCAAGAGCGAGAACTTTACGTTCTACGGCAATGGCGAAGTTCCGACCAGCCCCACGGGAAAGCTTTACTTCACCGCTGGCGTGCAAACGCGCGACGCGTCTTCAGGCGCATTCGCGCGCGGCGGCGTCGGGAGCGGTGACATTCCTTCGCGCAATTCGGCCGCCATGTACCCGAACGGCTTCGTGCCCTTCATCAATGGCGATGTCGACGATCGTTATTTCATCATCGGGCATCGCGGCCAATGGGGCGCGTGGAAAGCCGATCTCTCGCAAACCTACGGCTACAACCGCCTGAAATACAACATCAGCAACACGTTAAATGCCTCGATTGCAAACCGCGACCTCACCACCGGCGGCCGCGGCATCAGCCCAACCCAATTCGACGCGGGTGGCTTTTCATTCGATCAGTCCACGACCAACTTTGACCTGACCAAGTTTTACGACGGAATTGCCAAGGGCATGAACGTGGCAACGGGCCTCGAGTATCGCAAGGAAAATTACTCGATCTCCGCCGGTGAACCCGGCTCCTACAACGACGTTGACGGCGTCGGCGTCGGCGGCAACGCCGGCAGCCAAGGCTTTCCTGGATTCCAACCTGCCGACGTCACCGACAAGAGCCGCAACAGCTGGGCCGCCTATCTGGACATCGAAACGGATTTGACCGACTCATTCAAGATCCAGACCGCCGCGCGTCACGAGCACTACAGCGACTTCGGGTCGACCACCACCGGCAAGCTCGCCGCGAGTCTGCGGGTCAGCGATGCGGTGTTGCTGCGCGGCGCGTTCAGCACGGGCTTCCGCGCGCCATCCCTGCAACAGGTGTTCTTCTCTTCCACCTTCACGGACTTCATCAGCGGTCGGCCCCTGGATGTGGTGCTTGCTCCCAATGGCAGCCGCATCGCGAATGCCGCCGGCATCCCCAAGCTGAAGGAGGAGAAATCCAAGAACTACACCGTCGGCATGACCCTGTCGCCGGCCAAGGATGTTTCGGTGACTGCCGATCTTTACAAGATCGCCATCGATGACCGCATCGTGTTGTCGGGCCGCTTTGATGAAAACAACTTCCCGGCGCTGGGCAGCATTCTGCAAGGGCTGGGTGTGGGGCAGGCACAGTTCTTCGTCAACTCCGTCAATACCGAGACGAAAGGCTTTGACCTGACGGTATCGCACAAGGCCGACCTGGGTGGCGGAAAGTTGTCCACGTTCCTCGCCGTGAATATCTCCAAGACGGAAGTCACGGGCATCAAGACGCCGCCCTCGCTGGCCGGCTTTGAAGACGTGCTGCTCTCCGAGCGCGAGCGCCTGTTCATCGAGCAAGGCGGGCCCCGCAACAAGGCCACGCTCAATTTCAACTATGTGACAGGCAAGCTGGAGTCGGACCTGAAAGTCATTCGATTTGGCGCGCAAACGCTGGGGACTTTCTCAGGAACGGCGAACGGCGTTCCCAACGCGTATTACGCACCGAAGACCTCGGCTGATCTGGCCTTCACCTGGTCGTTCGACAAGAACACCAAGCTCACGGTAGGCGGCGCCAACATTTTCAACGTCAAGCCCTCCAAGCAGGATCCGAACGAAACGGACAACGGATTCATCTACGATTCCGTGCAGTTTGGCTTGAACGGCGCGTCGTACTTTGCGCGCTTCTGGAAGAGTTTCCGCTAGAACGGCAAAGCAAAACTCCAGATCTGGCGGGGTTTTCGGGGCAATATTGCCCTGGACACCCCGCCAATCAAGGACTTTTGACCTGCCCGGGTTCGCCAAATGCATTTGATCCCCGGCCTCACCCAGATTCTGTTGTTTCAAGGCCTGGGTGAGATCATTTCGCGGTTTGCGGTTCCCGCATTACCCGGACCCGTGATGGGTTTGATCGGGCTCCTGGCTTTTCTGGTCCTGCATCAACGCGTGCCTGTCGCGATGGAAACAGTGGCCAACGGATTCGTACAACACCTTGGCTTGCTGTTTGTCCCGGCCGCCGTGGGCGTGATCCTGTTCTTGCCTCAACTGCGTGCACATTGGCTCGCAATCGCGCTGGCATTGCTCGGCAGTGTCGTCGCCACCATTGCTGTCACCGCGCTGGTCTTGCGTTGTTTGGCGGGCCCGCCGCCGCCTTCAAATACTGAAGGAAGCAAAGACTTGTGAACGCGCCCTCGCCATTGCCAATTGCAGAAATCTGGGTATACCTCTCCGGCAGCCCGTTGTTCGCGCTCATCCTGACATTGGGCGCTTACTGGGCCGGCGTTTCGGTCTACGAGAAATCACAGCGTCATCCGCTTGCCAATCCCGTGCTCGTGGCCGTGCTGTTCGTGGCGGTCGCCCTTCAAGTGGCACAGATGCCCTACGCACGCTATTTCGAAGGCGCACAGTTCGTGCATTTCCTGTTGGGAACCGCCACGGTGGCGCTAGCCGTTCCGATCTTCAAGGCGTATGCCGCGCTCAGGAAACATTGGATCGCGCTGTTCGTTGCACTTGCCTGCGGCGCGATGACTTCGATCACCGTGGCTGTGGGCATTGCGACGGTCATGGGCGCGGATCACGCCTTGATTGCGCCCTTGTTCGCAAAATCGGTGACAGCGCCAATCGCCATGGGCGTGGCCGAACGCATCGGCGCCTCGCCCACGCTCACCGCGGTGTTTGCAGTGGTCACCGGAATCCTCGGCGCAACGCTGGGCCGGTTTGTCCTCGATGCCGCCGGCAGCACCTCTTGGTGGCAACGCGGCTTTGCACTCGGCGCTGCGGCGCATGGCATCGGCACCTCGCGCGCGTTCTCGGTCAATGCGGAGGCAGGTACCTTTGCCAGTCTTGCGATGGGCTTGCACGGCATCGTCGGTGCGTTGGCGATCCCATGGACTGCAAGGGCATGGTCGGCCATTTGAATTCAGCGGGCACTGCGCAACGCCAAGCGCGTTCGGTCAATTTCAAACTCATGGACAACCATCAAGTATCCGCCCACATCCTCAACAAGTTGTGATACGTACCCGTCAACGCGACCGATTCCGCGCTATCCCCTTCTCTGCTGCGCAGCGCGTTGATCGATTGATCGAGTTCGAACAGCAACTGCCGCTGCGCACCGTCACGCACCATGCTTTCGATCCACATGAAGCAGGCGACCCGTGACCCGCGTGTCACGGGCGCCACCTCATGCAAGGTGGACCCGGGATAGATCACAGCGTCGCCAGCCGCAAGCTTCGCCGAACGGACACCGCCCGGCTCGCGGATCAACAATTCCCCGCCCTCGTACGATGCAGGGTCTGTCAGGAACAACGTGCAGGAAATGTCGGTCCGTACGCGCAGGCCGGTGTGCGGGGCAAAGCGAATGGCATTGTCCACATGCGGCCCGAAATGATTCGTGCTGCCCTGATAGCGGTTGACCCGCGGCGGGAAGACACGCTTGGGCAAAGTGGCGGAGAAGAACGTCGCGTGACGGTCCAATGCCGCCAACACGATCGGGCGTATCACCCGCATCGCGTCGGACTCGTGTGCGAGTTGTTCATTGTTCTTGTGCCTCGCCGCCTGCGCGCCTGCCGTTTCGCGCCCCGACTCCCATTCGGCGCGATCAATCGCCTCATGAATTATTGACAGGTCTTCGCCCGTGAGAACGCTTTTCAAGGTCAGCAACACGATGGCCCTTCGGGGATTTCATTCATCAGCGGAATCTCAAAAATTGACCACCACGGTACCCTGCACCAGACGCCCTGCACCCGGCACGTAGTGCCCGCGATACAGGTTGTCCGCGAAATACCGGTTGGTCAAATTGCTGACGTTGGCCTTGAACGACCAAGTGTCGTTCAGCTTGTACTCGGCCAGCGCGTCTGCCGTCGTGAATGCCGGGGCGACCCAGGCTGGCGCAGTGACGTCCGCAGGTGCTTGACGACCCCGGTAGGTCAGACCCGCTCCCAACCGAAATTTGGGGGTGACCTGGTAGGTGGTCCAGGCGGTCCCGGCATGCCGTGGCGTCAATCCCGGGCGGTCACCCACGCGGTTGCCGACCGTCGTGGCGGTGCTAGCGGCCTCATCCACCCGCGCCACAGGGATCCAAGTGTATGAAACGTACAATTCCCAGTCATTAGTCACGCGGCCCGCCATGTCGATTTCGAGGCCAGATGCGTGGCGTTTTCCGGACAGCAGGAGTCGCGTGGCCGCGGTGTCCGGGTCGGTGTTGCGCTCATTTTTCTTCGTCGAGCGAAACCACGCGACGCGGGTCGACAAGCGCTTGTCGAAGCATTCAAAGCGACCCCCGAGTTCGAGATTTTCGCTCGATTCCGGGGGCGTGTTGGCAGACAGCGCGTTATAGGAATAGGTGTCGCCGGAGGTATTGAATGAAGTACCGTAGGAGAAGTGCACCGATACGGTGTCGCTGGGCTGATACAGTGCACCGGCACGATGACTCCATTCAGAAATGTCCTGCCGATAACGCGTTGCCGACTCCGGCCCCGGTGCATTGGCTGGAATGCTGTTCGTGTTAAAGCGGCCATCAAGAACGTCGTATCGAACGCCAGCGACCAACTTCACAGTCGGTGAAAGCTTCAGCATGTCCTGCGCATAGATGCCCCAGGCCCGGGCCGTGAAATCACTGCCAAGCCGAAGTGTTCGCACGGATTCGTCAATCGATGCACCGTCATCCGGCGTGCCAGCCATGGTGGTCGGTTTGACGAGGTTTACACCGCCCTGCAATGCACTGCGGGCGGCATACACCGTACGTTTGTCTCGCGAAGCTTCGATGCCGGCGAGCAGGCTGTGCCGGATACCCTGCAGGTCGAATTGCGTAGTCAAGTCTGATTGAAATTGTGCGGTATCGAGGTCCTGGATCTTGAGGTTGGTGCCACGCGTGAATACCGTAGTCGGGCCAAAGCCGGAAAGCGAATTCGCGCCCAGATTCCCGCCGGAAAACCGGATCGCGCTGGCCCGGAGGTCGCGCGCATATTGGCCCAGTCTCACCTGCGTTTTGATTTCTGTTTGATCCAAGGCACGAAAAACATGGCCAAGCGTGGCAATCCGCGCGCTACCGGAATTCCTGTCGCTGGCCATTCCATAGTTCGCCTCGGGCTTGAGTCCCGGGATGACGGTGTTTTCGGCGGAACTCGATCCCGGCAACGGCCGAATCCAGGGCAGTCCATAGTTGATACCGTTGTCGTTGTCGAGGGAATACACCATGGCCTGAAATTCGTGTCGATGACCGATGTCGTGATGCAGGGCAAACGCCGCGCCCCGCTTGTCAATGGCGGCGCCGGCACCATTGTTGTCTGCCTGTGTGCGCATCAACGTGGCGCGCATTGCAGTGTCCTGTGCCAACGTGTGATTGAAATCTGCGACAACACGCCGGTAACCGAAGTTTCCCAGCGACAAGCCCACGCTGTGTTCATCAATCAACGATGGGGTCTTGCTAACCTGGTTTGCCACGCCGCCCGTGGAGCCGCGACCGAACAGCATGGACGCAGAGCCCCGCAGCACGTCGATGCGATCCAGATTGAAGGTATCCCGATCATAAAACGCCGCATCGCGCATGCCGTCGAGGTAAATGTCGCCAGTCGCCGCCAGTGAAAAGCCGCGCAACCGGATGTCCTCTTCGCCGCCCTCGGCCGCCAGAAAGGTCACCCCCGCCGTGTTGTTCAATGCGTCCTTGAACGTGTCGATACGGCGGTCATTGATGAGCTTTTCGGTGACCACGGTCACCGATTGGGGGATATCCCGCAACTCCTGGTTCCCCTTGAACGA
Organism: Usitatibacteraceae bacterium; assembly: GCA_044228625.1. Lineage (GTDB taxonomy): Bacteria > Pseudomonadota > Gammaproteobacteria > Burkholderiales > Usitatibacteraceae > UKL13-2. The sequence continues at coordinate 24,426 of JBGAUM010000034.1, forward strand.
GTTTGTGGTGGTCGCACGAATTGAGTCCTTCCCCTGCTGGGGCTCGGCTTGCTCTTGGACGACCACCGGCTTGAGGGTTTGCGCGTCCTTCTTGTCCGGGATCTTGGGCGCAGCCGAAGGCGTATCGGCGGCCTGCGCATGCGCGTTGATGGAACTGGCCAGCAACGTCGCCAGAACCGACGGGGCGACTCTTGCCGCACGGCGTCCGCTGAGCTGGGAGCGGTGAATGCTGTTTTTTTTGTTCAAAAGGTACTCCGTCTTGAAGGGGGAATCTAGAAAGCCACAAGCAGCCTTGCCATGGGCTCGAGGATTACGGTTTCAGGGAAAAGTGAATGGGCACGATCACCCAAGCGGCAATGGACACGTTTCCGCGACGGGCGGCCACAAAGCGCCAACGTTTAACGGCGTCAATGGCTGCCTGGTCGAGGCGTTCAAAGCGGCTGGAGGTCTGGAGTTCTACCCGTGATGGTGACCCGTCAGCTTCCACATAGACCGACAAAATCACCTTCCCCGCTTCGTTCAAGCGCTTGGAGAGCTTTGGGTAAACCGGATTGGGATTGTCGAGATAGTCGGCATCAAACCGGGGCGGCTCGGCGATCGGCATTGCCACCTCGACACTCAATTGCGAAGCTGCTGGCAGCGGCTTGGGGGGTTCCGTTGCAACGCCGATTTGTGCCGGCGTCGTCGGCGCAATCTCGATGAGCGGTGGCGGCGGGGCTGTCGTCGCGATCGACTGCAAGACCGGCAGACGGGTGTCAGACGGGATCGCTGGAGGTTTCGGCGCCTTTTGTTCGATGATCGCCACCATGAGTGCCGCCGACTCATGCACGAGATGGCGGGCAGGCGTGGCAGCCAGCAAGACTGCAATGGATGCCGCATGCAGGATGCCGACAACTGCCGCTTTCCAAAGCCGGTCAGCGGGGTTGCATGCGCCGTACGCCTTCCGGCCGGTGCGGAAGGCGAGGCTTCCGGATTGCACTGCAATGGTTTCAAGGGGCACTGCCAGCACGAGTCTCTCCAATGTGGAAACTGTCGCTGGCTTGCGCATCGATTCGGACTATGCGCTGGCTGGCTTTGGGGTCCAGTCTGCGAACCGGCAAACGGGCCGGCCGCATCACAACAATCAAGTTATTTGGTCAGGATCAGCTTGCCTTGTTTTGTCCTGCGAAGGGTGTATCGATCTGCCCCGTGCACAATCTCAACCCTTCCCGTCGGCCCCAACAGTGCGCCGCTGTCGACCTTAGCGGTACTCTGCCCTGAGCGCTTGAGTGACGTTCGCTGCGCGTCGGTCTGGATGTTTGACGGAGTATCAGCCATGGTGCCGAATGACCCTTGGGTTGAAAAAAGTCCGGTGAAGGGTGAAATCAAGTTTGTTTTCACATGATAATGCGAATCGTTCGCATTTACAACCCCCAAGGAACTCAAGGGCGTGAAAGCAGGTGTTCAACGAATTTCAGGCCTCGTGGCGACTCGCCATCGAAATTGCGAGTCAACGACTTCGCGATCCCTGTAGGGCGCTAGCGGCCCTTGCGTTCTGCGGCAGCGAGATCCCGAACATAGGCCACCAACTGCCAAACTTGCTTGTCTGACAGCGCCTGGTTTTGGGGCATGCCGGTATTCGGCGATCCATGCCGGATCACCCAGAACAGCTGGCCATCCGGAATGGCGCCCATGGTGTTGCCACACACAAAATTTCTTGGCGGCGGATCATAGAGCTTGGCAAGCGTCCCCTTGCCGTCTCCCTTCTTGCCGTGGCAAAGCGTGCATGCATCCGTGTCCGCATGTCCTTGGAAGATTACCTGCCCGGCATGAATGGCCTCGGCATTGCCGGCATACGGATTGCGCTTGGAAACGTATTCGGCGGGTGCCGATTGCGTCAAACGCGCCTGCGGACACTCGCCCGGCTTGGTTTGTGCAAACGCCGCTTGCGCAAATAGCACCAAGCCGCATGCAGCCATGCGCTGCAACAGACGTGCCACGCCATCGCATCCTTTTGATCGCGCGTTCATCCGCTAACCGCGGATGCCACGGTCGAATCCGGGTGAACAGGCTGACCTTCTGCCGTGAAGCGCTGTTTAAAAGTGAAGGCATGTGCGGTCGGTCCGCGTGAGGTGATATGTGCCAACCGGGCCTTTGCCTCCGCGGGCGAGGGGATGGTATTGGCGGCTATCCACCACAGCGCCATGTGGCGTGAGCCCATTTTGGCCCTGGCGTCGGCAAACCATTTGGCCCGCCGCGCGAAGATTCCGGCGTGTGCCGTCCTGTAGGTAAACGCATGCAGCGATTCGACACTGTCCCAGACCGACATGTTGAACAGCACCATCGGGTCGTCGTACTCCCGGGATGCAGGGTCGCGCGAATCCGACACGTACCGCCAGACGAATCCGGGACTCCCTTCCGCCAGTGCATTGATTTCATCGAGCCGGGACACGAAATCCGCCAGCAACGGATCATCCTGTGGCGCACGCATATAGGCGATATTGGCTTGGGCGAGATGAAAGGTCATGGACGCATCGCAACGATCGACGTCCATCATCCTAGCAGGCGTGCGCCTTCATTCAAAGCCGCACTTGCGATCCCAATTCCACCACGCGATTGCTCGGAATCCGAAAGTAATCGGTGACCTTGGCCGCAAGGTGCGCCATCCACACGAACAACTGTTGGCGCCACATGGCCATCCCCCCGCCCACCGTGGGAACGTAGGATTCACGATTGACGAAAAAGCTTGTTTGCATGAGATCGAACGACAGGCCTTGCCGGCCGCAATCTTCCAGCACCTGCGGGATGTCGGGTGTTTCCATGAATCCCAGGTGCACGCGCACCCGATAAAAACCGTGGCCAAGCGCATCAATCCAGATGTAGTCTTCTTTCGGCACACGCGGGATGTTTTGGGTTTCGATGGATAGGATCACGACGCGTCCGTGCAAGACGCCGTTGTGCTTCAGGTTGTGCAACAGCGCTGTCGGCACGCCATCCGGCTGCGCGGTCAGAAACACGCCCGTGCCTGCCGTGCGTACCGGAGGTTCGTCTTCAAATCCCGCAAGGAATGATGCGAGCGGCACGGCATTGGCGCGCGAGCGCTCGGCCACTCGCGCGCGGCCACGCTGCCAGGTCATCATCAATAGGAAAAGCACAAGTCCCAGGGCGAGCGGAAACCAACCGCCCTGCACCAACTTCATGCTGCTCGCCGCGACGAAGGCGAGGTCCACCGACAGGAAGAAGCCGGTCGCCGCCCAACAGACTCCAGCTGGATATCCCCAACCGTGGCGAATCACAAAATACGTGAGTACCGTCGTGATCGCCATGGTGCCGGCCACCGACAAGCCATATGCAAAGGTCAGCGTGGTGGAGTTGCCAAACCCGATCATGGCCGCCAGCACGCCGCCGAACAATAGCCAATTCACCACCGGTACGTAGATTTGTCCCATGGCGCGTTCAGACGTTTGCACGATGCGCGTGCGTGGCAAGAGGCCCAGTTGAATGGCTTGCTTGGTAATCGAGTACGCGCCGGATATCACCGCTTGCGAGGCAATTGCCGCCGCCAATGTCGACAAGCCCACCATGGGCAACTGCGCCCACGCCGGAAACATCAGGAAGAACGGGTTTTCCAAGGCCTGGGGATTGGTGATCAGCAACGCGCCTTGCCCAAAGTAGTTCAGGACCAGCGCCGGAAACGTGCAGAAGAACCAGGCAAGCTGGATTGGCCGCTTGCCGAAATGTCCCATGTCCGCATAGAGCGCCTCGGCGCCGGTGACGGCCAGGAACACAGCACCCAATACCAAAAATGATGCGAATCCATGTTGCGTCACAAAGTGCATCGCGTACATGGGATTGAGCGCTTGCAACACCGCCGGCACAGCCGCAATGTTGAGCACTCCCGCCAGACCCAGTACCGCGAACCAAACCAGCATGACCGGTCCAAACATTGCGCCAACCACCGCCGTACCGCGGCGCTGCACCGCAAAGAGCGCAACCACCAGGACCACCGAGATAGGCAACACATACGGTTTCAGGGGGGGCACCGCCACTTCAAGTCCCTCAATGGCCC
>JBGAUM010000035.1:0-28408 GCA_044228625.1 Usitatibacteraceae bacterium
TTGGCGATGAGGTAATGGGCGATGTAATTGAGGATGGCGAGATCGGTCTGCGGCGCGAAGATGATGCCGCTGTCGGCCAGATCGAAACTGCGGTGTTCAAACGTCGACAGTACCACCACCTTGCTGTTCGGATTCGACAGCCGGCGGTCGGTGATGCGGCTCCACAGCACCGGATGCATCTCGGCCATGTTCGAGCCCCACAGCACGAACGCATCGGCCTGCTCGATGTCGTCGTAGCAGCCCATCGGCTCGTCGATGCCGAAGGTGCGCATGAACCCGGCGACCGCGCTGGCCATGCAGTGGCGCGCGTTCGGATCGAGGTTGTTGGAGCGGAAGCCGGCTTTCCACAACTTGGCGGCGGCATAGCCTTCGAATATGGTCCACTGGCCGGAACCGAACATGCCGACCGCGCCCGGCCCGTCTTTCTTGAGGGCCTCTTTCCACTTCGCCGCCATCAGGTCGAACGCCTCGTCCCAGCTCACCGGCACGAATTCGCCGCCCTTGTCGTACTTGCCGTCCTTCTTGCGCATCAGCGGCGTGGTGAGGCGGTCCTTGCCGTACATGATCTTGGAAAGGAAATAGCCCTTGATGCAGTTCAGGCCGCGATTGACCGGGGACTCCGGATCACCCTGAGTGGCGACCACGCGATTGTCCTGGACGCCGACGACCACCGAGCACCCCGTACCGCAAAAACGGCATGGGGCCTTGTCCCAGCGGACCGCCACGTCGGCGGCAGTCAACGCCTTGGGCTTGTCCTGTGCCACGACGGCAATCGGAATGCCCGCCGCAGCAGCAGAAGCGGTCAGCGCCTGTGATTTCAGGAAGTCTCTACGTGTGAAGTTCATGCTCTGTCCCTGCTCTTGTCGTTCTTGGGGCGTGCGCCGGGCTGGCCACGCCATGTGTGAAAGTCGTGATCGGCACCGGTTTCCGGCGCGGGGGCATCCGGGCCCGAATATTCAAAGACCAGCGAGGTCGAAAGCACTTCGGGCCAAAGCGCAATGCGCGCAAGCCTTGCGGCGGCACTGTCGGACGTGGAACGGGCGTCCATGCCAGCCGGCTCATCGTCCAGAACGATGACCAGGCGACCATCGCCCGGATGCGGGGCGACCTCCGCGCGGATTTCGTCGGCGAGACGGGTCGCCACCACTTGCGCATTTGCCTGATTCGTCCGAACCACCACTCCCAAAATACTCAAGGAAACCCCGCCTGTTTTGCGTAGGCGCTACGTTACCGAGGCCGGTTTAGCGGGGTTTGATTCGGATCAAATCGGGTCGATCAAGATGCCGCGTGTTTACAAATGCGCACAATTGGGTAGGGCGCGATGGTGGGTATATTCCAATCCGGCCTGCTTGAGAACGGTAATGCCGCATCAAGCAGCTGATGGCCTGCTCATGGCCATAGTGCCGTGGCACTGGCCATGCTGGTACAGACGCCTTGCGATTCCGCCGGGTAAACGGCCAATCCCACGAAGCATGCCGCGGCAATCCATGCGGCAAGCACGGGGATGATCGCGCGCCATTCGCGCAAGGCATTGGAATCGGGAGCGCTCGGCTTCATGGCCATCAGAACGTCCGTTCGAGCCCAAGGCGAGATGACGATTGGCGGACAATCGTATTGCGCCAGCATTGCGTTGCCGCTTCTGCAGTTTCGCGGCACTGCGTCCGGATGGTTGAGTCGGCTTGCCAGAGGTCCGAGACCAAGGCCTTCAACCAACTTGCAAGGCTTGAAGGCTTCTCGGACTTGCGCGGGTAGACCGCAATTTCCGACTCGATCATGGCTTGAACGATCGCTTCACCCTGACCCGGGAGGTTGAAGCGTTCCCCTGTTCCCAGGAAATGATCGTCGCGATCACCTTCCTGCGTCACCCAGGCGGACCCGCTCAGGACTTCGAGCGCCATTGGCTCCGCGGCAGGCAGCGTGAAGTAGGAAGAGCGGTGTAAATGAACCTTGAGCGCACCATTGTCGGGAAGCTTGAGTTGAATGGCATTCATGATGATTCTCCATGTGTCGGGGGAGTCCCCCGGTTTCGATACGTGAGGCAATTTAACGGCTGCTTCCCGAGTGCACAATCGATCGTTTTTGACAATTAATGTGAGAAAAACTAACATCGGCACATGGCCCGACTCCCCCCGATGACGACCCTTCCCGTCCTGGAGGCTTCTGCTCGCCTCGGAAGTTTTTCCCTGGCTGCCGAAGAACTGCATGTGACCCATGGCGCCGTCAGCCACCAGATCCGCTCGCTCGAGGAATTTCTCGGCGTGAAGTTGTTCGTGCGGAGCGGCCGTGGTGTCGCCCTCACGGTGGAAGGGGAGTTGCTGGCAGGCGCTACACGTGAGGCCCTTGAAAAAATCGAGGAGACGATCGAGTCCCTGAAGCCTGCCGCACGTGAAAACACGCTGGTGATCAGTGTTCTGCCATCGTTTGCGAGCCGCTGGCTGATGCCGCGCCTGGGAAATTTCCTGGAAAGTCACCCGACGATGCAGATTTCGGTCTTGGCGGTCCAGCAATTGGCGAACTTCCGCAGTGATGGCGTGGATGTTGCGATCCGATACGGCGTGGGGCCATGGCCGGGATTGCATTCCACGCGTTTGGCCGGCGACAGTTACATCGCCGTATGCAGCCCGAAGTTCCGCCTGGGCCGGTTGCCGAAGCGGCCGGAGCAAATGGTGGATTTGCCGTTGTTCTGCTCAGAGCCGGGGATGTGGTCAAAGTGGTTTGCGCTCGCCGGCATGGATTTCGCACCGCCCTCGCAGGCCATTGAATACAACGACGCCGCGTTGTTCCTGCAACAAGCGGTGGCGCGCGAAGGGATCGTGCTCACCCGGCGCTCCATCGCGGCTTCAGACTTGGCAGAAGGCCGCCTCGTCAGACTCTTTGACTATCAACTGCCGTCGGACCGTTCGTATCACCTCGTCTGCCTGCCGCAGTGTGTCAATTGGCCCAAGATCGCGGCCTTTCGCACGTGGATTGTCAACCAGATCGACTGGGACTAGATCGCACCTTTGAAGCGCCGGGGTGATGGGTCCTGCGCATCCGTCCCGCAAATTTGTGCGTAAATCAGCACCGGAATCTCGGTCGCCACGGAGGCATGCTTGCCCATGAAGCCCGAAGAACTCATCGTCCTGCTGGTTCCCTTGTCTTTCCTCTTGATGCTGGCGATCGAGCGCGTTTGGCCAGCGCGAAAATTTCCGGTTGTGCCGAAATGGCATTGGATCGGCGCCGGACTGTTCATTTACGCAGGCGTCATGAACGCCCTTCTGCCCATGCTTTTGCCGGAAGCGTGGCTCCGCGATCATCGCCTGCTGGACCTTGCGAGTTGGGGACTGCTGCAGAGCGTTGTGGTGGGTCATCTCCTCATTACGTTTGCCACATTTGCCTGGCATCGTGCCACGCACGCGTTCAATCCGCTCTGGCGGGGGTTCCACCAGATGCACCATTCGCCGCGCCATCTCAATATCTACGCCGCGAACTGCATCCACCCGCTCGACCTCGCAACTTACGTGGTGCTGCCGGTCTTCCTCGCGCTTTTCGTGCTGGGTGTGGACCCGTTGGCGGCCGCCATTCTCGGCAATCTCGGTGCATTCAATGCGTTTTTCCAACATTGGAACGTGCGCACGCCGCAATGGATCGGTTACCTTTTCCAGCGCCCGGAGTCTCATTGCATCCATCACCAGCGAGGATTGCACGCGTACAACTACAGCGATTTCCCGCCCTGGGACATGCTGTTTGGCTCGTTTCGCAATCCCGCACACTGGGAAGGTGAAACCGGCTTTGACGAACCGGCGGATCGACAGTTCGGCGCCATGTTGATGTTCAAGGACGTCAACGCGCCGGCGCTGGGGTCAGGCACCTTCGGCCAAGCCGGCAAGCCACCCTCTCATCCGGCGTGATGAAAGAGTTGTGGTGTCGCCCTCTCAGGAATTGCCCAAAGGCTCGCGCTGGGATTGCATGATGCGTCGATCGAACATCTTCCGCTGTTCTGCGCCCAAGGACGCGTAGAGTGCATCCAGCTTCTCGCCAACGGCGCGCATTGCACTGGCACGGGCCACATCAGCGTCGGTGACCGTCTGCACGATGGAGGCCGCACTGACGGTACTGTGATCGTCGAACTTGAAGGCGTACAACTGCTTGACCCTCGCGCGTGCCGCTTCCGCCGCATCGCGCACTGCGCGCTGGAAGCTGTCGAACAGCGCTGGCTGGTCGCGCTCGAGTTTGAGGTCCAGCCGCAGTGATGGCAATTCGCGCTCCATGGCGGCGACCGGGTCGGTCAGGGAAGTTGCGCCCGATCGCGGTTCGACCCGTTCGGCACGCGGCGCATTGCGCTGGCCGCCGCCGTCACCGCGCCCGGGTCGGTTGCCTCCGACTTGTGCATGGACGTGAATGCAGAAGATGGCCGCGATCAATGCGGCGCAAGACAATCCATTCCATCGATTCACTGAGCGCTCCCTTGAGGTGTTATGTGAAAGATATCGCCATGGCGAATCCAGCCTTCGACTGGTTTGCGCCCAATAAGTGCCCGCACAAACAAAAACGGGGGATGCCTTCCGGCCACCCCCCGCTTTCGTCACACCCGCAGCGCTGGCAGGCGGCTCCTCTACCAGATTGACCTGACTAGTTGTTGCAGCCCAGGCTGGCCAGGCGGTCGCATACCGCCTCGCCTGCACCAATGCATCGCCGAACCTGGAGTCGCGCCCGGCTGCGCCGAGTTCCTGCGCGCCTTTTCTAAGCGTGTTGCGGACCTGCGGGCCTGCGTTGTGCGGATGATGCAAAGGACTGATGCTGCGAGTGCATCAGTTGCAATTGCGCGTGGAGAAACGCCTCAAACTCCAGCAAAGACAAGGGGTTCAAGGCCAAAAGCACTGAAACGCCTTGTCAGTACTGGCGTTTCGTCTTTCAATGACGGTGTTTTCGCCACTGGCACGCAACTGGTCTTCGCCACTTTTCCCGACGCAATGAAAGTCGAATGGAGTTGCTGTTGCAAAAACGGAACACTGAGCGCCGCTCGTACGCTGCATGGGAGCAATGCCGCTGATCCACGTCCAAATCGCCGGCGGGGTCCTCGGTCGAAAAGGTGTGCTCGTTCTCTTATCGCGCCAGGTCACGCTGGATCAATCCGAGCAACCATTGGCGGACCGACGCGTCATCCCAAGCACCGTCGTACGCTTCGTCCGGCGCGTAGAACTCCATGTGCGCGCGTCCGTCGCCGCGCGCCACCTTTTGCGGGAGTGTGAAACGCGCGGTCCCCGAGGGCAGGATTTCGCTGCGCACCTCCATATACTTTCCGTCTGCAGAGGTGGCCAAGCCGGCAAGTCTGACGCCTGGGATGAACAAGATGCGATCCGCAAAGTTCAGACACGATGACGCGCAGGATCCATTTGAGAGCACCCAGACGCGGGCCGGGAAGGGCGACGGCACCGTCGATGCAGGACGAAGCTTGCTGTAGCCGCCGGCAGTGCCAGGGTTGGCGGCCCCCTGGCGCCAGAGCGGGGGCGATTTGGAAAGCGCTTCTTCCAGGCGCTCCGCCGTGTTGATCGCGTTTCGCCGCTGGCTCGAGAATCGACCAAAGTCTTTTTCCATGCGATCGGCCCACGTACGCCAGAACGCAGCATTCTCAGCGGATGCACGCCAATCCACTGCACTGTCGCGTTTCGGCGGCGGATGCGCGCGAATTACATCTTGCGTGAAAATCGCTACGGCCAGTTTGTCGGCCCAGTATGAATTGCCCCCGCCATTGCCCCGTGTGTCGATCACGATGGCCTTGCCCTGCCGCAAGGCATCCCCCTTGGCATCGACCGCATCGATGAGGGCTTGCAGCTTGGGCGAGGTGTCGTCGCTGGACGAAAACGTCGGCACACCAATCCACGTGATACCCGGCAGAGGCTCGGAAACACCCCAGGCCGTAGCACCGCCGTTGGCGGCGTTCGCGAAGGCTCGCCACCATGCATCCGTCGGTTGGGGGAGCGCACGCCAAGCCAATGTGAATTCACGCCCTTTGCCATCAACAAGGATCGAGCACGATTTTGGGGCGGGCGCGAACGTGATGTTCCGATCGAGAAACACGCGGGTCATCGCGCGGCGCACGTCGCCAGGCAGCGTCCTTCTCAGGGTAAATGGAAAGACGAGTTCTTCGGCGAGCGTCGCCAGCGATTTCCCATCGCAGGACGAAACGGCCGCGCCCAGCGGAGGCGCTGCAGGGTCGCCTGCATCTCGCTCGACAATCACCGCTTTTCCGTCGCGCATGGACACCATGAAACCCGGTCAACGCGCAGGAGGCAGTTCGCCCACGGGGGACAGGCTTACATGCGGGTCGCCGAAACCATGGACGTACGCGGCCAGCGTGTAGTACGCATCGGCGGCAGTTCGCACCTTTGCCGCGCGTTCCCGTGCTGCGACCAGGCCGTCAACCAGCCAACGGCGGAGGGCCGGATTCTCATTGTCGAAAGGGATCGGTGTTTGCGCGCGAACCAGGTTCGCGATGGCTTCAAGGTCCACCTGCGTGGTACTTCGCAGCGACTCCGGTGACGGCGGCGTGTCCGCGCCAAACCCACCGGGATGCAGGCAAGCACAAGCGTAGATCAATGCCGATCGAAACAGCGAAGCGAATGTCATACGGGGCATGAAAGGCGTCGGGACGTGAAATGTGCAGAATTGCGGCGTTGGATGTGCTGACCAGCCGGGGTGGATGTGGTGTCTTGTTCGCGTTTCGGCCGGCAAACGACGAAGCCGGTCGCGGATGCAAATTTCGATACGCGGCGCAGCACAGGGCGACCCGGATGGAAATTTTGCGCGTCGATTGGCGTATTTCCCGCGCTCACTGCGTCAAACCTCCTGACAGCGCTTCATTGTCGCGTGGATCAAAACACGAAATGGGAGAGAATGCATGATGACGCAAAAGGTACCCCTTGGAGTGGCATGGATCGTATGCATACTGCTGGCCATGCCGGCCTGCAGTGTTCCGGTCGTCGCCGAGCCGCACCATGCCCTGCAAATTGGCACGTACGATTCGCGCGCCGTCGCGATTGCCTATGCCGGATCGCCGCCGTTCAAGAAAACCCTGCAACACCTGCGAGGGGCGCAGAAGGCCGCGCGCGATGCAGGAGACCGGCCCACGGTGGATCGCTTGGAACAGGAGGGACGTGCCCTGCAAGGCAAACTTCACCGGCAGGGATTCGGGACTGAGCCCGTGGACGATCTGCTGGCGGAATTCGAAGGCCCTATAGTGGCGCTCAAAAGTCGGCTAAATGTCCGTGCAATTGTCTCCATCTGGAACGAAGCGGACCTGCAACGCCATGCCGGCGCGGCGAAGGTGGATGTCACAGCGGCACTGGTGGATCTCTTGACCGATGATGAGCGGCAGCGCCGGGCTGCGATGGAGATCACCAAGGTGGCGCCCAATTCGCGGAAGTAACCGGCAGAATTGTGCCGGCACGTGCACCGATGCGTTGCAGCGACCCTTCAGACACAGCATCGGCGCAAGTGGCAACAGTCGCTATCCATTTCGCGAGTGCTTGCGCAACCAGGCCTCTTCGCCCTCCGGCATCTTGGTGATTTCCGGCCCACCTTCGCCAAATGACAACTGCTTGAACGAGCCGACATAGCGCCCCCGCTTGCAAAGATCGAGCATCATGCCCGCCGGATCCATGCCTTGCTTGTAGTCGTAGGCGAATGCAATTCCAAGGCGCGCTAGCGCCATGAGTTTGTCTTCCTCGTCAACGGACGGATTGCCTGCGGCGTCCGGCGGTTCCACAGCGAGATGGCCATCGTCCAGAAACCAGCTGCGCTTCACGTCCAAACCGGCCTCGCGCAAGCGCTTCGCCGTGGCGCGATCAAGGTTGGCGAGCACGATTCTGCCGATTGCAACATATGAGACGTGGGCTGGAATGGACATGGTCGGGCAACTCTACTGAATTTTCATCAACATCTTGATCAATCCTTTGGCCACGAACCCCACCATGCCGAAGGCCAGGACCAGAAACAATACAAAGGTGCCCAGCTTGCCGGCCTTTGATTCTTTGGCCAGGTTGTAAATGATGAACAGCATGTAGAGCATGAATGCGCCGAGGCCAAACGTAAGGCCAAATTGCGCGAGCTCGGGCTCGGTGAAGCCGAAAATCATGGCACGTCCCTCACCAGGTCGCGATAGGCATGCCAGCTGGCATGCCCGACCAAGGGCAACACGATGACGAGCCCGATGAGCAGGGTGGCCATTCCGAATGCCGTTGCAAACAGAATGAGGGTGGCCCACGCTGCCATCGGAAGCGGATTGGCCATGACGACGCGCCAGCTGGTCAGCACCGCGGTCAGGACGCTGACGTTCCTGTCGAGCAGCATGGGCATGGCGATCACACTGGACGCGAACACCGGCGCGGCCAAGAGGCCGCCCATCAACACCCAGAGTTCAAACAGGAAACTGTTCGCTGCGACGACATGCCGAAAGAAATCCGCGGGCCCATGGATCGGCACCGGAGATAACAGGGTGATCAGGGACGCTGAGGTCAGAACCCAGCCAGTCCCCGATAAACCGAGCAAGAACCCAAACGTCATTTGCCGCGTGTCGCCGGATAGCCAAGTCCGCAGGACCAGCGAAAAGTCTGCATGCTCCCCGCGTTCAAGCGCACGGCTGACAACATAGAGTCCGGTGGCCAACGCAGGAGCCACCAGCAGGAATCCGGAGAATGCGCCGGCCAAGAACCAGAATCGATGGCCGGCAAGCGCAAATAGCAGGCCGCCAAACAAGGACATCGCCAGCCCGTGCGAAAGCGCGATGGCTGGCGCCCGGCGGCAGTCCTGCCAGCCACGCTCTAGCCAATCGAGGCAACGCAAAGTGGCAACCTCAGGCAGATCGAATTCGGTGGGGGATTCTGCGCGGGGGCCTTCAGTCGCCATGTGAACTCCGTGGATGGGTCGCCGAGCATGGGCAGGCGAACCGAAGTGAATGCTAACGCGTCGTTGGGACGAAGGGAACGCTCAGTGCCGGGTTGTTTGATGTAGCGCAGAGTCGCGCCGCTCGGCGCCTGCATAGTGACTTTATGGATCTTCACAGCCACATCTTTGAGTGCATGCCGGATGCGATGATCGTGGTGGGTGCCGACGGTCGAATCCGCATGGCGAACGGACGCGTGTCGTCATTGCTGGGATACCGGCCGGCCGAACTGGTCGGCCAATGGATTGAAGCGTTGGTCCCCGAGTCCAAGGCCGCAGCCCATCAAGGTTTTCGCGAACGATACATGTCCACGCCCATCATGCGCCGGATGGGGGCGGCGCAAATGCGCCTGCGCGCGAGGCGCAAGGACGGTAGCGAATTCCCGGCCGACATCATGCTGAGTCCCTACCAGGAAAATGGTGAGACCGTGATCCTGTGTGCTTTGCGCGACATCAGCGAAAGGGCGGCGCTGGAAGAGGAGTTGCTGAAGCGCACTGCAGAGTTGGAGCACATGCAGGTGCAGCTGACGGAACTCGCCAGTCGCGATGCGCTGACGGAATTGCACAACCGCCGGAGTTTCCTGGAGCAATTCGACTGGATGCTGCGCAATGCGGCGCGCCGTGGAGAACCGGTGTCGATCCTCATGATCGACCTGGATCGTTTCAAGTTGGTCAACGATCGGCATGGCCATGCGGAAGGCGACCGCGTGCTGTGCGCCGTGGCCCGCGCGATTTCCGGGGCTTGCCGCCAGAGCGATGTGCCTGCCCGTTACGGGGGAGAGGAGTTTGCCGTGGCGCTACCCGATACGGATGTAGCGGGCAGCCTGGTGCTGGCCGAATCGATGCGCCAGGCCATCGAGCGCATCGCCGGTTTTCAAGAGCCGATCACAGCAAGCTTCGGGATTGCCTCATGGGCGCCCCAAGTCGGAACCGCCACGGCGCAGGACGTGTCCGCAATGCTCGTGGCGACTGCCGATCGCGCGCTTTATGCCGCCAAAGCGGCAGGGCGCAACTGCGTGCGGCATGCGGATGCCATTTGCGGCGCCCCCCACCTTTCGATCTGAAAACGGCCGCACGGCCCCAACGTCATTTGCCGGGGGCTTGTTTCTCCAGCTCAGCGATGTGCTCGGCCAGTTGGCGCTTGTAGTCGTCATCCTGCTTGCTGACGTCCAGTTTCTTGAGGGCGTCGAGGCGTGCCACGCGCAGGGCATCTGCCGCATCCACTTTGATGTCCGGTTCCACACCGGTGCCTTCCCAATTGGTTTTGGAAATCGGGTTGATGGCACGCCCGTTGGAGACAAACATCGAGAAGTGATCGTTGAGGCGCCGCACCGAACCCGGGTGCGCGCCACCACCGGTGGTTTCGCCGACGATCGTGGCGCGTTTCAGGTTCTTGAGGTTGTAGCTGAACTCCTCGGCACCCGAAAAGGTGCGCTTGGAGGTCAGCACATACACGGGCTTCTTGGCGCCGAATCGCTCGCCGGGGACCCAGGCATGGGTCCACGCTTGCGTATTGCGGTCGCCGTCGCGGCCCCGGTAAAACATGTTGTTGAGATGTGTGGGCTCGTCAAACAGGTAACTGGTCATCAGTTGAACCGTGGCCGGGTCGCCGCCGCCGTTTTGGCGAAGATCAACAATGAGGGCCGTGGTGTCGGAAAGCAGGTTCATGGCCGCCACGATCTTGTGCCCTGCCAACTGCGCAGGTTGGAAACCGCGCAAGTCAAAGTAGCCAATGTTGAAGCGCAACCGCTCGACGCGCTCGACGCCGAAGTTCAGCGCTGCGCCGCGTTTCCGGAAGTCCTCGATCTCGGCGGGCGTGGGATCGCCTTCGCGCATGGGGGGCAAGACAGTGGCGGAATGCCGTACACGGATATGCTTGTCCTTCACGACGGCCTGGATATCCTGCGTGAGCTTGTCGGCAAACGCCTTGGGGTCCGCGAGATCACTGCCGTCATAGGCCTTCGTCGAGAGTTTCTGGCGCAGGTCCTTTTCGAGCACCTTGGCTTTCTCGGGAAACACGTAGCGGTCGTTCATTTCCTGGATGGCCGACTCCACGACCCGTTGGCGCATTGCGATGTCGACAGTCGACAGCGTCTGCGCCGCGGCCGGATGATGGCAGGCGGCGAGCGCCGCCCACAAAAAAGCCAATGTGATCAAGGAGCGCCGGCAAGCGCTGATTCGTGAGAAGGATTGGTGCATGGACAGGGCCTTTGCAACGGAAAATGCGGAAAAAAGTGCCATTGACAGAATTATCGCGTGACAATGCCTGATTTTTGCGCGAATATGACAGCCGTAATCCCTACACAACAGCGTTTTCATCTGCCATGGACAAGATTGACCGAATAATCCTCGGCCTGCTCTCGCGAGATGCCCGCATCAGCTTTCGCGACCTCGGGGAAAAAGTGCATCTGAGCCCAAACGCAACGGCGGATCGTGTGCGCAAACTCCAGCAGGCCGGCGCCATCCGGGGATTTCATGCCGACATCAATCCGGCCTCGCTCGGGCAAGGGCTCGAAGTCCAGATCGACATCAAACTTGAGTCGGGCACCAGCGCGCAATCGTTCGAACGGGTGCTCGCCAGTCTGCCGCAAGTGAAAAGCGCAACACTGATGACGGGATCGTTCGACTACGCAGTTCGGGTCAATTGCACCGATCGCGATGAACTCGTTCGTGTGACCGAAACGCTGCGCGCGAAAGGCGGCGTGCGCGAAACCTACAGCCGAATGATCCTGCGGGAAGTGGCGCTGGGCTGAAGTCGCCTGCCTTTCGGTGCGGGGCACATCAAGCGGGACTTTCTCGGTCGCGCAAGCGGGCGAATCCACCACGTGCGGCAGCAGCGTCTAACGGATTCAACTTTTCACCGCGCGTCGGTGTTGCCCTCTGTTAGGAGAGATCGTGGCTTCCTCAAGACAATTGTGGTTATGGATGGCGTTCGGAATGTGCGTGCTTTGCGGAAGTCCCCATGCGGCTGAAACCGTTGCAGCACCGAAGGCGGCCGTGCCTCCGGCGGAGGTCATGCTGATCGGCTTGTGGCACTTCGACAACCCCGGCCTCGACGCGGTGAAATTCAAGCCGATCGATATCACCGGTCCGCAAGAGCAGCGCTACCTTGAAGGCTTGGCCCTCCGGCTGGCGCGCTTCAAGCCCACCAAGGTGCTGCTCGAGTTTGAACCCAAGGATGAGGCGCGATTCAATGCGCGTTTTGCGGATTGGCAGGCGGGCAAGTTTCCGCTCGCCGCCAACGAGATTTACCAGATCGGGTTCCGGCTCGCGAAAGCGGCCGGCTTGAAATCCCTGCACGGATTCGATGTGCGCGAGGTACCGGGTGCCGATGACAAGGACTGGGAGCGATTGCTCAAGGACCCTGCCCACGCGAAGACGTTTGGCACGTTGGTGGAGGAGATGGGCGAGTCACTCAGGATGGCGCATCGCACCTTGGGCCTGCGCGCTTTGCTCTTGCGCAACAACAGCGACGCAGAGGACCGTTTGAACAAGTCCTTCTACACCTGGCTCAGTTCGACCCGCAGCGCGGAGAAACCCTTCCTGGGTGCGGACCTTGCTGCACAATGGTGGCAGCGGAATTTCCGCATGTACCATCTGATCCAGCAGGCCGCACAGCCGGGGGAACGCGTCGTCGTGATTGCCGGGCAAGGGCACACAGCCGTGATGCGTGACTTCCTGTTCGCAGATCCGCAGCGGGTGTACGCAAGGCCCGATGAATACTTCTAGCGGCTGGGGCATACGCATGCCGGCAATCGCACGCGCCTAGTGAAAGATGCCGACTGCAAGTTCCGCCCACGTGATGCCCAATATCAGCAGGATCACCGCCAATATTAGCCGGCGCTGGACAGGGTTGTGTGCGCGGCGTGCAGCGACGACGTACGCCATGCCGGACGCAAATAGCAGGAATCCTGCCGCGAGAAAGTCACCAACGCCCCAGTTCACCTCCTTTGTGAATTGCATGGCCACCAGCGGGATGCACAGCAACACACCTGTTATCAAAGCAACGACGCGAGCAGGTTTGGCGAGGGATTTGATTGTCATCGGCAGGGGCTGAGTTTGGGGATGCGACCTGTGCGGCACTGGCAGTGCCAGTCGGTGTCAATCATGAACCAATCTTGCGTGCGGTGTGCAGGAGGGCATGTTGCACTTCGGCACCGAGTTCCGCTCAACCTTTCACCAGGGGCAGTAAAGATCGCCTCACGTCCACATTCGGTCCGAGTTCGTAAACGTTGCGGTAGCCGTAGTTGTAGAGCGCTGCATACGTGGAGAGGTTGAGGGAGGCCGACGGGAGTTTGGTCGGGAAGGCGCGGGGGTCACCGGTGAAGTTGTTGTTGCAATAAATCAGGATGCGCGTGGATTTGTCGGGCGCGACTTGCGCAAGGGTTTCGGCCGTGATGTCGGGAAAGCTCAGGTTCACGGCGCCTTCAACATGCAACTCGCGATAGCGCTCCGCGCTGCGTGCGTCAAGCACAACCGTATTGGGTTCCTTGCGCATGCGTGCAAAATCGGTTTCGGACAATCGCCGGTTCTCGCGATGCTGCAACGCTTCCGCCGTCACGCCCAGAAAACCCTGCGGATCGATGCGGGGGTTTGGTGGAACTCCCTGTGCGAACAATTGGCCGGCGACCAACACGACAGCACAAACCGGGATCCGTGAATGCATGGCAAGTCGTTTGGATGTCGAAGGCCGTTCGACCTCAAGCGCCCCGCCAAGTTCTCCCCTGCGAAAGCCGACTCAGCCGCCACGCATCTTTTTCATGACCCCCTGTGCGCCCGCGGCCATCAGGCGGGCATCGGAGCTGATGGTGACGAATTGAAAGCCCTTCTTGATTCTTTCCAACGCCTTCTCCGGCGTGCCGTTGTGGATGCCGGCAACCACGCCGTGCGCCTTGGCGCGCGCCAGGACATGGTCGATCGCCTCAGCCGCCGGCGGGTCAACGTCATCGAATGTTGGGTTACAACCCAAGGCGAGGGACAAGTCGGCCGGGCCGACATACACCGCATCCAGCCCTTTGACTGAAAGGATGTCATCGAGGTTTTTCAAGGCCTGCGTGGTTTCGATCATGGCGAACACCACGATCGTCTCGTTGGCATGCGTCGGGTAGTCGGCGCCGCCATACAGCAAGGCACGGATCGGCCCGAAGCTGCGCGTGCCTTGCGGCGCGTAATGGGTGTAGGCCACCAGCCGCTCGGCGTCTTCGCGGGTGTTGACCATCGGGCAGATGATGCCGTACGCGCCGGCGTCGAGCGTTTTCATCAGGATGCCGGGCTCGAGCCAGGGCACGCGCACGATCGGCACGGTCTCCGTGGTAGAGATGGCCTGCAGCATCGGCACCATGCCGGCATAGTCGTGCACGCCATGCTGCAAATCGATGGTGAGCGAATCCCACCCCTGATGGGCCATGGTTTCGGCGGCGAAGCTGCTCGGAATGGCCAGCCAGCCATTGATGGCGGCGCCACCGGATTTCCAGATTTTGCGAAGTCGGTTTTCTCTCATCGGGATTCCTTGAGGTCAGCGCACCATGGCCGGCCGCTTGGGGTCGAATTTCCAATTGGGGATCAGGTATTGCATGGCGGCAGCATCGTCACGCGCGCCAAGACCATGCTGCAAATAGAGCTGGTGGGCCTTGTCAACTTCGGCCATGTCGAGTTCAACGCCAAGCCCCGGCACCGTGGGCACCGCGACATGCCCATCGACGATGCGGAGCGGTTCCTGGGTCAGGCGCTGGCCGTCCTGCCAGATCCAGTGGGTGTCGATGGCGGTGACATTGCCCGGTGCTGCCGCCGCGACGTGGGTGAACATCGCCAACGAAACATCGAAGTGATTGTTCGAGTGAGATCCCCAGGTCAGTCCCCAGTCGCGACAGGTCTGTGCCACGCGCACCGCGCCGGACAAGGTCCAGAAATGCGGATCGGCGAGCGGAATATCCACCGCCTGCAATGACAATGCGTGTGTGAGCTGTCGCCAATCGGTGGCTACCATGTTGGTGGCGGTCGGCAGGCCCGTGGCACGGCGGAACTCGGCCATCACTTCGCGGCCCGAAAAGCCATCCTCGGCCCCACAAGGGTCTTCGGCATACGCCACCACACCGTGCATGTCGCGCATGAGGCGGATGGCATCGTTGAGCCGCCATCCGCCGTTGGGATCGAGCGTGACCCGCGCCTCGGGAAAACGTTCGTGCAGCGCGGTGACAGCCTCAATCTCGGCCTCGCCCGCCAAAACGCCGCCCTTGAGCTTGAAGTCGTTGAAACCGTAGCGCTCGCGTGCCGCTTCGGCCAGCCGCACCACCGCTTCGGTTGTCATCGCGGGTTCATGGCGAAGGCGACACCAGGCGTCGGCCGCTTGAGGTCCGGATGCATACGGCAAATCTGTGCGCGCCTTGTCACCGACAAAGAAAAGGTAACCCAGCATCTCCACGCGATCGCGCTGGCGCCCTTCGCCCAGCAGGTCGGCCACCGGCACGCCAAGGTGTTTTCCGGTGAGGTCCAGCAACGCAGACTCGATCGCCGCCACGGAGTGGATCGTGGTACGCAGGTCGAATGTCTGATGGCCCCGCCCGCCAGCGTCACGATCGGCAAATCGCGCCGCGATGTCCTTGAGGATTGACAAGCGATCGCCCAGGAAGCGTCCCACCACCAACGATTTGGCGTCCTCCAGCGTGGTGCGGATCTTCTCGCCGCCGGGAACTTCGCCGACGCCGGTATTTCCGGCACTGTCGGTGAGGATGAGCAAGTTGCGCGTGAAGAAAGGCCCGTGTGCACCGCTCAGGTTGAGCAGCATGCTGTCCCGGCCCGCGACCGGGATGGCGCGCAATTCGCGAATGATGGGCGCATCCACTCTCATGGGGCCGCTGCCTCAGTCCGCCTTGATGTTGCGCGTTTCGATCAGCTTCTTCCAGCGCGCGAACTCAGACGCCTGGTACGCGGCGAACTGTTCCGGCGTATTGCCGACAATTTCAAAACCGAGGTCCACCAATTTCGGCTTGACCGCCGGGTCGTTGAGCGACGCCACCACGGCGGCATGCAGTTTGGACTTGATGTCGGCAGGCAGCCCCTTGGGGGCGACGATCGCTTGCCAGGAATAGACATTGGTGTCCTTGATGCCCGACTCGGTGAGAGTTGGCACATTGGGCAGCAGGGCCGAGCGCGTCGCACTGGTAATGGCCAAGGCGCGCAACTTGCCTGCCTTGACCTGCGGGATCGCGGTGTTGATGTTCATCCACGATGCTTCCACCTGCCCGCCGAGCAGGTCCGTCATCACCGGCCCGCCGCCCTTGTACGGAACATGAACCCCGGTGGTGCCGGTTTGCAGCCAGAACAGTTCCGCCGTGAGGTGGTCGCTGCTGCCGTTGCCCGATGAGGCAAAACTCGTCTTGTCCGGATTGGCCTTCATGAACGCAATGACGTTGGCCAGTGATTTGTGTGGAGAGGCCTCCGGCACCACCAGCACATTGGGGGCTTGCACCAGCACCGAGATGAAATCGAAATCCTTGGTCGCGTCGTAAGGCACCTTGGCGATCAGGTGTGGCGCGATCACCAGCGGCCCGAGCGAGGTCACCATCAGTGTGTAACCGTCGGCTGGCGAACGGACCACGGCGGCGGCCCCAATGGTCCCCGTGGCACCGGCGCGGTTGTCGACGATGAACGAGGCGCCCAATTTCTCCTGCAGCTTGGCGGACACGGTGCGGCCGATCATGTCGGACGCGCCGCCGGGTGGGAACGGCACCACCACCGTCACGGTTTTCTCAGGCCAAGCGGCCGATGCGGCGGTGACGCAGGCGGCCAGGAACAGCATCAACAGTTTTCTCATGGTTTTCTCCTCGAACGTACGTCGTGAACAATCATCAAGTCACCGGCGCCGGATTGAACAGCACCAGCGAGTTTTTCAGGTTCCACCGCTCGGCCCAGGTGCGCTTGCCGCTGGCGACTTCGAGCAACAGGTGAAACAGTTCCAGGCCCGCCTCGGGGATGCCGATGGCGCCCTCCGCGATGCGGCCCGCGTTGAAGTCGATCAGGTCATGCCAGCGTGCGGCCAACTCGCTGCGCGTGGCCACCTTGATCACCGGACAGGCGGCGAGTCCATACGGCGTGCCGCGCCCGGTCGTGAAGACATGCAGGTTCATGCCGGCTGCAAGCTGCAACGTGCCGCAGATGAAGTCACTGGCGGGCGTGGCGGCAAACACGAGGCCACGCTGGTCGCGCTTCAGTTTCTCGCCGGGTGGCAGGACGCTGGCAATCGGTGTGCTGCCGCTCTTGACGATGGACCCCATGGCCTTCTCGACGATATTCGACAACCCGCCCGCCTTGTTGCCGGGGGTGGTGTTGGCGCTGCGGTCCGCCTGGCCGCGCGCAAGGTAACCGTCATACCAATCGAGCTCGCGGACAATGTCGTGCGCCACCCCGGCCGTGGCGGCGCGGGACGTCAGCTGTCCTGCGGCATCGCGCACTTCGGTGTTCTCGGAAAACATCACCGTCCCGCCGGCGCGCACGATGAGGTCCGTCATCGCGCCCACCGCAGGATTGGCGGTGACGCCGGAAAACGCATCGCTGCCACCGCATTGCACGCCCACCACCAGCTTGCTGGCGGGCACGCGCTGCCGGCGGCGCGCATCCAGGCGCTCGAGATGGGGACGCGCATGGGCGACGATCGCATCGACCATGGGCATGAATCCCCGGTGCGCATTGTCCTGGAGGCGCACGACATCCAGAGGTGATTCAGCCGAGGCGCCGGGTGTGAGGATGGGAATGCTGCCCGCAGGCATCATGCGCTCGGGCTGCAGTTTTTCACAGCCCAGGCTGACCACCATGACCTCCCCGCCAAAGTTCGGGTTGAGAGCGATGTTGCGCAAGGTGCGGATGGGAATTTCGGCGCCCGGGGCATCGATGGCCACGCCACATCCATACGTGTGTTCCAGACCCACCACGCCATCGACGTTGGGAAACTGCGGAAGCAATTCGCGTTCGATGCGTTCCACGGCCACGTCCAGCACGCCCGCCACGCATTGCACCGTCGTGGTGATGGCCAGGAGGTTTCGTGTGCCGACAGAACCGTCGGCATTGACGTAGCCGTCGAATTCAAACCCATCGAGCGATTCAGTGGCCGGTGCACTGGCCGTGGCCATGGGGAGCTCAGTCAACGTGCATGCGGCCGGGATTTCCAGCAACCGTTCGTGTACCCAACGACCGGCAGCAATCGGCTCGCGCGCGTGGCCGATGGTCACGCCATATCGAAGGATGTCGCCATGCATGGGGATATCGACGAGCGACACCTTGTGGCCCTGTGGGACCTTTTCAGCAAGGACCACGCCATCGACCGCGGTACCGGCTAGCAGGCCGCCGTCGTTCGCCACGATGGCGACGTTGTCCGCGGGGTGCATGCGAATCAGCCGGGGCGGGTTCATGGTGGGCGGTCAGAAACGGGACATTGGCGCAGTTCGCCGTCAGCGAAAAATAGCGAAAGAACTACCGCGCCTTTTCATGAGATAAGAGATCATATCTCTTGATCGCCAAGATTGCAAGGTTCGGCAGGGCCGAACCATTGGCCACGCTACTTTCCCTCCAGCAACTTGCGCCGACGCTCGCGGCTGTTGCTCAGGTGGGTGCGCATGGCGGCGCGCGCGGATTCGGCGTCCTGCGATTCGATCGCGCGCAAAATCGACTGGTGTTCGACGTGTACGGTTGCCAGGTAGGCACGCTGCAGGGCGGTCAGGATTTGCTCGCCTTCAAGCCGGGCACGCGGAATCATTGCGGCGCCCAGCGTCACCATCAGCGCGGCAAAGCGCGGGTTCTGCGTGGCGCGTGCAATTTCGAGATGAAACTGCACGTCCGGGCCAATCGCCTGGCGGCCCTGCGACGACGCAGACTCGAACGCCGCGAGGGCGGAGCGCATGGCGCGAAGCTGGGCCGGCGTGCGGCGTGCCGCCGCCAAACCCGCCGCCTCGGTCTCGAGCGCGATGCGCAATTCCAGCACATCGATGACGTCGCGCAGCGTGCTGATTTCCGCCGGGGAGACGCGAAACTGCGCGCCATCGCCCAGCCCGACCACAAAGGTGCCGATGCCGTGGCGGGTCTCGACCATGCCTGCCGCCTGCAGGCGCGACATTGCCTCGCGAACGACAGTACGACTCACCCCGAACTCGGCAATCAGGTCGGCTTCCTTCGGCAGCTTTTCTTCCGGCGCCCAACGCCCATCCCGGATGCGGTCGCTCAGGCGCTGGACGACCTCTTGGGTGAGGGAGCGTGCGCGAGGAGCGGTGGTTTTCCGGATGCTGGCGGCCATCTGGCAAAGATATCATATCTCTCTGGTGTCGGCTGCCGACGAAAGATTGTGCGGTGCGCGACGCCATTGCGCCCGCGAATCGCATGATCCAGGCGCTCGAAAAATCTCTCCTTTGCAAAAATCGCCACGCAAGGGTGCGCGGACTTGGCAGAATGCGAGCCACAACATTTTCAAATGGGGGAGCCGAATGAGCCTGAAGAACATCCATTGGGGGAAGGCCCTGCTCGGGCTGTTGCTCTGTTACGTGATCATGGTGGCTGCCGCATTCGGCTGGGTCGCGGTCTACAGTCATGCGATCAATCCTGGCCAACCGCTGGCGCACTACCAAGCGTATGCCAATGTTGCCTCGCCCTGGGCGGCGCTGAGCGCCGGCGTCCCGGTGTTCTTCCTCGTGGCGTGGTGGCTGGCCCGCAAGGCGCGGGAGAATCCCCGCGGTACCGTCGGCGCAATGTTCGTGATCTATGTGGTGCTCGAATCTGCCGTGGTGTTGAGTGTGCCGAATTCCAATTTGTCGTTGGCATTCATGGCGGGCAACTTCCTGCTCAAGGGCTTGGCCTGTGCGCTGGGCTGCTGGTTCGCCGAGCGCCAAACGCGAGCGGCCTGAGCGCCCGTTTCGCTTTTGCGCTGTCACGACGTCGGCACGCTGACAAAGGGTCTCGATTCCAGCGACACGATCGCCTTCGATGCGGCTTCTGCGCGAAGTGCTGAGTTACGCGGGGAATTGCTGGCGTCTTCACGAACCCGGGCGTGTGGAATCGTAAAACCCAGTGCAGGACGCGGCGTTTGGGACGGTTTTGGCGGGAACGGCGCTCCAGTGCTTGGGTTTGCTGTTGAGTTGCCCAATTTCGCGAGCGAGGCCCTGTCGCGCCCATGGGTTGGCGCAGAACGACACATTGGCTTGCGTCGAATCTCCTAGAATCGCCAAGTTCTTCCCTACCATTCAACTGAAGTCAAAGCGATTTCAGCAGAGTTCAATCGCCGCATCGGCCGCCTGCTGATGGCCTTTATATCCTCGGAGAAACGCATGCCCTTCCTTTCACGTCAGATTGCGGTCGCCCTTGCGGGCACCACAGTGCTCGCCTGTGCCGGTCTCATGCCGGTCTCAGTGTTCGGACAAACGCCCCCCGCTTCGGCGGCGCCGGCGGCAACGCCGCCTGCGGGTGCCGCGGCGGCTGCGGCGGCCAGCGCCGCACCAAGACCCTTCCGCGAGGTGATGAAGGATGCCAAGGAAATCGCCGGGTTCTTCACGCTTTACCAGAAAGACGAAAAGCTTTGGCTCGCGATCAAACCCGAACAATTCGGCAATTTGTTTTTCTTTTCGTACAACATTCCGCACAGCGTCGGCGAACGCGGACTTTACGGCAGCCAGATGAGCGGCTCGAAGCTGGTGCAGTTCCAGAAGGTCGGCAATCAGGTTCAACTGATCGCCAAAAACACCACGTATCACGCTGCGGCAGGCACGCCGCAGGCGCATTACGTGTCGCAGTCCTATTCGGACAGCCTGCTTGCCAGCGCACCGGCGGCCTCGGCTCCACACCCGGAGTCCAAGGCCATCCTCGTGGATGCAGCAGCGTTGTTGATCGCGGATATTCCGGGGTACTCAACCGCTCTGGAGACCGCGTTCCGCATGCCGTTCGCACTGGATGCGCGCAACAGCAGTTTCACCCGCACCCACAATGGCGCCAGCGCCACCGGCATCCAGGTCAACGTGCACTTCTCGGTGCCCAAGCTTTCTGCACCGCCCTTGACGCCAAGCCCCGTGCCCGCGCCACCACCACCCACGGCAACCCCTGATCCGCGCAGCCTGTTCGTGGGCTTCTATTACAACTTTGTCGAGCTGCCGGCGGTGCCCATGCGTGCACGCGTTGCCGATGAGCGCATCGGACACTTCGTGAGCGCGCGCACCGACTACACCGACGATTCAAAGATCAAGCAGAAGACCTACCACGTCAAACGCTGGCGCCTGGAGAAGCGCGACCCCACGGCTGCGATGTCGGAACCGAAGAAGCCGATTGTGTTCTGGCTGGACAAGGGCATCCCCGAGAAATATCGCGCTGCGGTGACGGAAGGCGTGCTGGAATGGAACAAGGCGTTCGAACGCATCGGCTTCAAGAACGCCGTCGTGGTCAAGCAGCAGACCGACAAGGATGACTTTGACACGATGGATGCGCGTTACTCGTCCATCCGCTGGTTCACGGGTGCCGACCTCGGATTCGCCATCGGCCCCTCGCACATGGACCCGCGCACCGGCGAGATCATCTCCGCGCACATCGCCACCGGCGATGGCTTCACCCGCGGTGGCCGCCGATTGGCGAGCGAAGAGTGGGGCAAGGCGGAGGTTGCGCATCCGCACGCCGCGCATGTGAGTCATCCGCTCGACGCACATCGCGAGGGCGAGGGCTCGGCGCACCTGGTGTGCAACGACGCCGCACACAGCACGCACGACCATCAGTTTGCGCTGGAAATACTCGATGGGCGCGGCGTGCCGTTCGACAGCCCCGAGGCCGAAGCGCTGGCCAAGGCCAACATCCGGCGCAACGTCATGCACGAAGTGGGGCACACCCTGGGCCTGCGGCACAACTTCCGAGGCTCCACCATTTATTCGTTGAAGCAACTCGAGGACACCGACTTCACGCGCAAGAATGGCCTGGCGGGTTCAATCATGGAGTACCTTGCATACAACGTGGCGCCCACCGGCACCAAGCAAGGCGACATGGTGAACACCACCATCGGCCCCTATGACTACTGGGCCATCGAGTACGCGTACAAAGAGATTGATCCCGCCAACGAGGCCGCGGAGCTGGCCAAAATCGCTTCGCGCTCGAATGAACCCCTGCTGGCCTATGCCACCGATGAGGACGCCGGCGGTAGCGCACAGCGCATCGGCATCGACCCGGCCGTGAATACGTTCGATCTGGGCAGCGATCCGCTGGAGTACTACAAACGCCGCATGGCCTTGAACCGTGAGGTTTGGAATGGCGCGCAAAACCGCAAGCTCGGCCCCAATGACAGCTACGAGTCGCTCACGCGCTCCCTGATGTACGGATTCAATGAACTGGCGCGCGTGGCGCCCCTTGCCGCGAAGTACGTGGGGGGCATCACGCATCTTCGTGACCGCGCGGGAAGCGGCCGGCCGCTGTACGAGCCGGTGCCGATGGCGCGGCAACGCGAAGCCTTGGCGCTGATCACACGCGACCTGTTTGAGAGCAGCAGCTTCCGCTTCAAGCCGGAATTCGTGAGCCGCCTTGCCGTCGATCACTTTGAGCGCAGCGCCAACCCGGACACCTCGATCGCGCCGGCCGTGCTCAATGTGCAGACCACGGTGCTCGATGTCCTGTTGAGCGACAACGTGGCCGCCCGCATGGTCAATGCCGCGGAAAAGGTGGCCGACTCATCAAAGCTCCTCCGATTGGGCGATCTCTACGACACGCTGCAAGGCGCCATCTGGAGTGAATTGAAGAGTGGTGCCGACATACCGCTGATGCGTCGCAATTTGCAGCGCGAACACGTCAAGCGCATCACGGCGGCCTTGCTGCGCCCCAGCGCGCGTGCGCCGGCGGATGCGATCAGCCTGCTGCGTGAAAACGCGGCCACGCTGGCCACGCTGATTCGCACGTCCATGGCCAAGCCGATGAGCCGTGAAGCGAAGGCGCACTTGTCGGAGTCTTTCCAGGCGCTCAACGAGGCGCTGAAGGCGCCGCTGCAAAAGACCGGTGTGTGATGCAGATGTCAATGCGGATGCCGATCGCGCGAACAGCGCGGTCAGCGTCCCATCAATCGAGCAAGGCTCATTGGGCGGAATCCGGTCTCGCCCGAATGTCTTGAGGGGGCAAAGTCTGGAACTGGCGTGCCGTTTGGCGGCATTTTGGCCTGCGAGGCCCGCCAGTCAATGCGTTTGAGTTTGCCGTCTCAGGAGTTCGGGCTCGACGCCTGCGCAATTCATTTCACGCCTTTTGCACGCCCGGCCGGCCCGCCTGCACGGTGAACGTCGCTTGAGTTGACACCGTGCTGGTGCGGGTTTTCTCACTGTCGATCACGCGCAACGCCGCCGTGGCGCGTTGCGGTCCCAGCTCCATCACCGCGTAGCCGCGATGGCGCGTGTCCGCCAGCAGGATGTGCGGGTTGTCCGGCAGCGCGGCGTCGAGCTCGGCCTGTGAATTTCCCTGCGAGGAAATCGACGTCCCGCAAATTTCGCTGGCCACTACGGGCGACGCCGGGTCGTCGAAATCGACCTTCACGTTGCCGACCGCATTCGTGTGGATGTCGCCGCCGATCACGAGCGTGTTGTTGATCTTTCGCTCGGCGAGAAACCGCGTGAGCCTGGCGCGGGAGGCGGGATACCCATCCCAAGCGTCGGTCCAAATGCGTTGGCCGGGGCCCGGCTTGAAGTCCCACTGCGCCATCATGGTCTGCTGGGTCAGCACCTTCCAGGTGGCACGCGATTGCTGCAGACCCTCCATCAGCCATTGCTCCTGCGCTTCACCCAACAGCGACATTGAAGGATCGCGATGTGCGGTGCACCCTTCCACAAAGTGGCTGCCGCCCATGCCGGGCCGCGGGCAGGCTTGTGGGGTTCGATACTGCCGGTCGTCCAGCACGTGAAAGTCGGCCAGGTCGCCGAATGAGAAACGGTCGTAGAGCCGCATGTTCGGCCCGCGCGGCAAGGCACTGCGCGCCAAGGGCATGTGTTCGTAGAAGGCCTGGTACGCGGCGGCGCGGCGCAGCAGGAAACGCGGATCGAGGTGTTCGGACTGGTCCCCCGCATAGTCGTTGTCCACTTCGTGGTCGTCCCAGGTGACAATCCACGGTGCCTGCTGGTGCATCCCCTGCAAATCGCGGTCGGTCTTGTATTGCCCGTGGCGCACGCGGTACTGCGCCAGCGTCTCGCACTCCGGCCCGGCGTGGCGGCGCACCGGGTTGCTGCCCCAGTTGGCCTCGTAAATGTAATCGCCCAGAAACGCGACCAGGTCGAGGTTCTCCCGCGCCATGTGCTGATACGCCGAGAAATAACCGTGCTCAAACTGCTGGCACGAGGCGAACGCGAGACGGAACCGATCCATCCTGGTGCCGGGTGCTTCCGCCGTCCGGGTTCGCCCCACCGGGCTCACTTCATTGCCGGCCATGAAGCGGTACCAGTACCAGCGCCCCGGCTCCAACCCATCCACTTCCACGTGGGCACTGTGCACCAGTTCGGACACCGTGCGGATCGAGCCCTTGCGGGCGATGCGTTTGAACGATTCGTCGTGCGCCACTTCCCACTGCAGCATCACGCGCTCAGGCGGCATGCCGCCATCGCCGGATTGCGCGAGCGGCTCGGGCGCGAGCCGCGTCCACAGCACCACGCCGGTGGCGCGCGGCGAGCCGGACGCCACACCCAATGTGAAAGGGTAGGCCGTGAACCGAATATTGGTCGCGGCCTGCGCGGTGGCCTCGCGCAATGGCAATGCCGCCGCGATATTTCCTGCGGCGATGGCAAGCGCACCCTTCAGAAACTGGCGGCGCGGAATCGCCGCCATGCCGCCGTGCCGGCCCAGCACCGCGTGGACGTGTGAAAACAGATCGTGGCGTGAAGGCATGGGTGCTCCTCAGATCAGGCTGGGTTTTTGCGCTGCTGGAATTTGGCTTGCTGCAATGATCGCAGATCGGGATGCGGGTCAGTTTGAGTTTGGTAAATCTCGAAGGCCCAATGGATTCATTCGTGTTTCAGGCTTAAAAAGATCATCCATTGGGGTTGCGTCTTGCGCCCCCGTGAAAGAGTCCTTGCTGATCATCAGTTGTGGGTCCATGCTCCATGTGCTGAGAAAGACATAGCCGCTATGCGCAAGATGCCCTCTTTGATTTTTTGTTTGATCGCCACCCAATTGGCGGGATGCATCCTGATGCTTCCCGTTGCCGACTTTGAGGCCAGTTCTCCGGACGGCCGCGTGAATGTTTCCAATTGCATGGGAATGCAGAGCGTGATTCACGAACGCGAAGGATTACGCACCTACATTCGAATATACGGTGGTGGAGGCGAGGGAGATCCGGCATGGATCCGCGTCGTTTTGATCCCAGCAACGGGAAGCGAAATCAGGTTTCCAAATACGACCATTCGCGTGAAGCCGCTCGACGAGCGCCTGGAAAAGGTCATCCCTTTGCCCCCTTGGCAGCGAAGTGCGTTGCGCAAAATCGGTCGCAATGCACTTCGTGACGAGACCGTTGAAACACTCCCTCCCGGCGGTCCCATGGTTGGCGGGGTGGCGAACAATGGGCCAGACTACTTTCTCAAGGGTCAGCCAAAGGTCTACTTCGTGCATGTCATGCTCAGCGACCTTCATGCTGGCGGATATCGCGTCACGCTTCCTGAAATGACCGTTGATGGCAAGGCATTGAACTTTGCCCCCATGGAATTCCGGCGGCGAGTGCGCGTGGAATGGTTTGCGCCCATCAACTGCTAGGGGGACCGCGCAAGGGAACAGTTGTTGACTGGCAGTGGTTCTGGCGACAGCTCCACTTGAGAGTCCGTCAACACATCATCCGCCGGCTCGCTTGAAAACGCGAAGTTGAATCTTGAGAACGTTGGCGTAGCGGGAACGCGATCCTTCATCGAATGCGTGTGTTCGTGTTTTCCCTACGTCACGCTTCCCACTTCTTGAGATTCAGGAATTCGCGGCGCGTCTTCGGCCCATAGGTTACAAAGCTCGGGTCGGGCCGTTCGCGGTAGGCCTCGCGTTCGCGCGCGACCTTGTCGCCGCGGATGTGCTTGCTGAGCACATCGTCCGGCACCGGGTAAATCTTGAGTGCGTTCAGGCCGAACACCTTGGCGCGCAGCTCTTTCGTCATCTGCGGATAGCCGTATTTCTCGCGCAGCGGCGCCGCGATCTGGAAGGTGCGAAACGCCTGGATCTGATCCTGCGGCGAGCCGTACCAGATGGAATCGGTGCCCCAGAGCACGTTGTTCGGCCCGCAGTACTTGAATAGTTTGCCCAGTGCATGCGCCGCGGAATCCGGATTGCGCATCAAAAGGCGCCAGGTCGAGCCGAGTTCGGCGTACACGTTCGAGCCGGGTGCAACACCGTGCTTTAGAAGGCTCGTCACCAGCGCGTCGATGCCGTCGGTGCGTTTTTCATCGTAGGGCCCCTCCGGGGCATTCGCCACCAGGCCGGAGTGATAGATCAGGAAATTCACGTTCGGATAGCGCTTGGCCACCGGGCCGATGTCCACGCACGTCGAGTGCGCATATGACTGTGGCCCGAACGACAGGCCCTTGTGGATGGCGATGTTGCGAATGCCCAGCTTGACCGCCTTGTCGATGAACCGGATGCCGATTTCGTCGTCGAGGAAAAAGCCGTTTCCATCGGGGCCCCACTGCGTATAGGTTTTCCATGCCGCGATCTTGTAGCGCGCGGCCATTTCATCCATCGCGTCGAGATCCCCCGGTGAGTTGGGATTGACCCGGCCGTGAATGTAGAGGCGATGGGTGCCGTCGAGTTTCTCGACGATCCTGGCCGTTGCCGTGGCTTCCTCGATGGTCAGCGGTTCATCGAGGCGCGTGGAGGGCACGAACGACAGCACCATCAGGTCGGTATCTGAATCCAGGAACACGTCCTTGATGAACTCGTCCTGGCCGATGCACTGGAGGTAATCGAGATCCCCCTTGGCTTTGCCGTTGCCGGTGGGCAGCCCGCAGCCTGCGCCCCCTTGCGTCTTGGGCATGCGAAGCGGTCGCGCGCTCGGGGGGAGCCGCCGGATCCAGGCGCCGGTCGGGTTGACAAAGTGGCCCTGCACGTCAAAGATGAATTCGTCGCCATCGACCGCCGAGCGCGCCGCGACCTGATCGAGCGCGGCCGTCTTGTCGAGCTCGAAATACCCGCCGGTCTTGCCCGCCTGGGCGTAGGCCGCGTTCATCCCCAGCAAGGAGCCCGCGACACCGCAGGACGACACGAGGAAGCCGCGGCGATCCAGCCCCAGCCGCTTGGCGTTCGACGTCGCCGTTTCGTGCGCGAGGAAGTTGGCGTGATGGTGCACCGGCTCCAGCGGGATCGGCACGAATTCGCCGTTGGATGTCGCATCGAGTTTTACCGGCAGGCGCAGGCCTTCCGGATCATGGCGGGTCTTCATCAAAAACCTCCTCGAAGGGTGCGGTCAGACAGCAGCAGTGTAGGCGATTGGGCGGTAGGGCGCTTGGAAGCAGGCAGGTGAGGGATTCAGGGGACGGTCAGGCGTCATTGCGAGTGAACACGGGTACGCGCCAGACGACGCAATCAAAGCCTGGCACTGGCGCGGAGAATGGCAGCATTTTGGCTGGAGGGGGCGCGCCAATCCTTGATTTTTTGTCCCTGTTTCTGGCCATTGCTTCGGCACATGCTTGAATGCATGGCCTCTGCGGCATCGGTGCCACGCTTGTTACGCTCTGCTACGTTCCCTGCGTGATTCGCTGGTAGATTGGCTCGCAACGCATCCGCAAAGGACACTTCATGCGCGCCAGTTTCGCCGCCGGCGTTTTCGCCACGGTTTGTGTTTTCGCCCAGCCCGCCTGTCAGGCCAGTGCGCCGGATGACGCCACGCTGAAAAAGATCGACGGCATTTTTTCGCGCTTCACTCAAACCACGCCGGGCTGCGCGCTGGGCATTTCGCAAAACGGCACCCTCACCACGCGGGCATGGGGCATGGCGGACCTGGAGCGCGATGTGCCCAACACACCGGGCACGATATTCGAGTCCGGTTCGGCCGCCAAGCAATTCACCGCAGCGGCCGTGCTGCTGCTGGTGCGCGAGGGCAAGCTCTCGCTGGATGATCCGGTGCGAAAACACATTCCCGAGCTTCCCGATTACGGCGCGCCGCTGACCCTGCGCCACGCGTTGCAGCACACCGCGGGTTTGCGAGATTGGGGCGACCTGGTTGCGGCGGAGGGCTGGCCGCGCGGCGAGCGCAACTACACCAATGTGCATACGGTGGCGCTGCTGGCGCAACAGCGCGCGCTGAATTTCATGCCCGGCACCAATTGGTCATACAGCAATTCGGGCTACATCCTCGCCGCGGAAGTGGTTGCGCGCGTGTCCGGAAAATCCCTGGCGCAGTTTTCCATGGAGCGCTTGTTCGTGCCGCTGAAAATGAAGAACACGCGCTGGCGCGACGACCACAAGGCCATCGTCAAAGGCCGCGCGCTGGCCTACGCCAACGTCCGCGACGGGTATCGCACGGACATGCCGAACGAGAACAACC
>JBGAUM010000036.1:0-29049 GCA_044228625.1 Usitatibacteraceae bacterium
GGCTTGGGCGATCAGCATCGCGATCCACCCGAACATCAGTGCCCCATGAACGTGGACGCGCCATGACGGGATTTCGCCAAGTCTCACGAAATAAGTCGGCCAAAACCCGACCAAGGCCGCTGCAAAGAGGGCGATGAAATGGAACGCCGAGCGTTGCGGGATTGGAAGCGCCATGCGTGTGTCCTTGTCGGACCGCCCCAGATGTCCTATTGTCACCCATGTTGCAAAACTCGTGGTCGTCGTTTTTGGCTTCGGATACACTTCGTTTAAGCCACATTGCGTGGCGTTCCAGCGCCGTGGACGCCAACTGCGTACTCGCTAGATATCTTGAATTCCCCCGCCGATTCCGGTTCCATCAACGACGTGCTGCACACCGCCCGCCGGCTTGTTTCGGCCGGGGATGGACATCGAGCCACGGAACTCACTTTACGCGTTCTTGACCACGCATTGGATGTGGGCAACTTTGAGTTGCAAGGCGATGCGATGCATTGCATGGCCGTCACCGAACTTCGAATCCTGGGCCGATTTGAGCGCGCATTGGACTTGTCCGAGCGTGCCGCCATTTGTTACCGTCGGGTACATGCGGACGCAGGGGAGAGCGCTGCATTGGCGGTGCACGCGGTCGCAGCCGTGCGCTTGGGCCGGCATGAGCGTGCGATGGAAAGCGCCCTCCTTGCTGCACGATTGGCGGAATCAGTTGGGGAAGCACCCAAGCTCGTTACAGCGTATCAAGCGCTGGGGGTTGCCGCCTACTCTGGCCGCAACTTTGATGAATCCAGAAATGCCTACCAGCGCGCCATCCGCCATGCGTCAGAAGCCGCGACACCGCTCAACGCCTTTGAACTGCACGTGGACCTTGCATCGATGGAGGCTTTTTCATATTTCACAGAACGTGGTCTCAGCGGACGACGACTTGCGCTGGACGGCCTTGAACGTCACGTCCGTGAAGCAGAACTCCTTTTGGTTGATGGCGGCAACATCAGCTTGTCTCCGGGTAGTCATACGAATAACCTGCTGGTCCACTCGCTTTCATCAACATTTCACGCAGTTTGGACGGGTGCGTCGAACGCTTTGGAGCATAAGGAACGCTTTGCGGCCATTGCGCGCGATGCGCAGCGGCCTTGGTTTGGTGCGGTTGCGCAGTGGATTGACGCAGAAATCGCGCTTGGTCAGTCCCGTTTGGAAAACGCGCGCCTCTGCGCACAAGAAATGATCCGGATTGCGTTGAGCCATAGCCACGAAACGCTCGTCGCAAATGGCTACAACCTGTTGAGTCATGTATGCCAAAGACAAGGTGACCTGAAAGGTGCGATTGAGGCGCTCCAAGCCCTTGCGCGTCGAGAGCAAGTCGCGCGTGCCGAAAGTCTTAGGAGCCGCGTAGCGGTCATCGAATGGCAAATGGATCTTCGCCGACAAGAGCGCCAACTTGAGCGCTTGGAGTCTGACTCCCGCTTGTTTGAAAAACTGGCGATGGAAGATGCGCTCACAGGTCTTGCGAATCGGCGTGCCTTGCATACGCACGTCAAACGCTGCTTTCCTCGTATTGAAGACTCATCGGCCGCCTGCGTGGCATTGGTCGACGTGGATCAATTCAAGCAGGTCAACGACAGGTACTCGCATCAAGTGGGCGACGAAGTTCTCAAGATTGTTGGCAGGCTGCTGTGCACGAATGTCCGGGAAGGCGATGTGGCCGTGCGTTGGGCGGGTGATGAATTTGTCTTGGTGCTTCCAGCTACCAAGCTTGTGCAGGCTAACGAAATGCGGGCTCGCTTTCATGACGCTGTCGCGCGCTACGACTGGGAATCTGTCGCGCCCGGCCTTCAAATGAGTCTGAGCATCGGCATTGCGGAAGCACATACCGGTGAAACCTTTGAATCCACGCTGGAGCGCGCAGACGCAGAGATGTATGCCAACAAACGCATGCAGAGGACTTCGTTACCCGGTACTTCGTAGGCTGCGCCATCAATAGACGAAAGACGAACGCTAGGCGCTTCGCAGAACTTAGTCCCTCAAAATTCCGCTTGACCTTCCTATCGTGTCAAGGTTGAAGATGGTGATCCCTACCACCTAACGGGTCACCAACATGAACACGAACACCCACCTTCACCCGCATTCGCATCATGGCGAACATCGCGCATCCGTTCACCCTTCAGGTGCTTCAAAGATGTCGAATGCGGATCCCCATGTAACGCCGATTGCGCAATCTGGCTCGCTCAACACCATTGCCTGGCAAGCCACCTTGCACTGCCTGACCGGATGTGCCATTGGCGAAATCCTTGGGATGGTCTTGGGGACTTACTGGGGCTGGAGCGATGGCGCCACCATTGTGCTGGCTGTAACCCTTGCGTTTCTCTCCGGATATGCCATGACCATTTGGCCGCTGGTGAAGTCTGGCATTCCCGTGAAACACGCACTCCTCTTGGCACTCCAGGCGGATACCGCCTCTGTCGCGATCATGGAAATCGTCGACAATGGCGCCATGCTGGTCATTCCGGGCGCCATGTCCGCCTCCATCGATAGCTTGCTGTTTTGGGGCGCAATGACGGTCTCTCTTCTGTTGGCGGCCATCGCCGCATTTCCAGTCAATCGCTGGTTGATCAAGCGCGGAAAAGGACATCTTTTGCTGCACGCCCACCATTGAGTCAACTCCACGGAGGATCGTCATGGCGATAGGACGAAACATCGGAGACGCCGCAGTTGCGTCCGGGGTATCGGCAAAGATGATTCGTTACTACGAGTCGCTCGGGCTGATTCCCAAAGTGAGCCGGACTGCGTCAAATTATCGGCGCTATTCGGACAGTGAGATTCACCAGCTCCGATTCATTCGCCATGCACGACAGCTGGGCTTTTCGATTCCCCAGATTTCCGACTTGTTGGGCCTTTGGCGCAATGCACACCGCAATAGCCGCAAGGTCAGGACGTTGGCGGAGGCGCATTTGCAGGACCTCGACGAAAAAATTGCCGTGCTGCAGGCCATGCGCAATTCGCTCACGCACCTGGTTACGCACTGCCATGGCGATGACCGGCCGGATTGTCCGATCCTCGAAGGGCTCGCGCAAGACGATTTGCAGCCTGCGAATAACACCTCAACCCCCCTTTCGGCAATGTCCGGAAAGTCACGCAACAGCGCCGGCGGATGAAGCATCGAGATATTTCACTGTTCGCCAGCAAACCCAATGATTCACACCCGATTTCAGGCCAAAATGCCCGGGAACGCCCGTCCATCCTTGAGTTTGACCGCATGAAAATATTCTTTGGCGGCATCGCCACCGAGACCAACACGTTTTCTCCCATCCCCACCGGGATTGAAGCCTATGAGGCGTGCTTTCTGGTGCACGCCGGAGAGCACGGCGACGGGCCCAATCTGTTTACCGCGCCGTTGTGGGCCTTGAAAGAGCGAAAGCGTGAAGGAAACAGGGACTGGCAGATCGTGCAAGGCCTTTGCGCGTTTGCGATGCCGGGTGACCGAACGACGCGCACAGCCTATGAGTCGATGCGCGACGAATTGCTGGCCGACCTTCAGGCTGCTTTGCCGGTGGACCTTGTCATTCTCGGCATTCACGGGGCGATGATCGCGGACGGGTACGACGATTGCGAAGGCGACATGCTGCGGCGCATCCGAAACATCGTGGGACCCGATGTTGTCATTGGCGCCGAGCTGGATCTGCACTGCATTCTTACCGAGGCCATGGTGAGGGAGAGCAACATTCTCGTGGCGTTCAAGGAGTATCCGCATACCGACATCATGGAA
This sequence comes from Usitatibacteraceae bacterium, assembly GCA_044228625.1. Classification (GTDB taxonomy): domain Bacteria; phylum Pseudomonadota; class Gammaproteobacteria; order Burkholderiales; family Usitatibacteraceae; genus UKL13-2. The sequence continues at coordinate 3,752 of JBGAUM010000036.1, forward strand.
CGTGCCTTCGAGCTGGTGGATTTTTGCGTGGCCGCAGTGGAAAAACGCATCAAGCCCGTCATGTCCGTGTTCGATTGCCACATGATCGACCAGATGCACACCACCCGTGAACCGATGAAATCCATCGTCGCGCACGCCAAGGCCTTGGAGAAAGAGCCCGGTGTGCTGTCCATTTCAATCGGCCATGGCTTCCCTTGGGGCGACGTGCCGGAAAACGGCGCCAAGGTCCTGGTGATGACGGACAACGATCGATCGCTTGCGGATCGCATCGCCGCTGACATCGGGCGGAAGGTCATTGCCGCGCGCGGCCAGACCACCGCCGACCACCCGCCGCTTGAAACGGCCTTGGCGGAAGCACTTGCCGTGCTCGGCGGACCGGTGGTGATTGCCGATACCGCCGACAATCCGGGCGCCGGTGCGGCGGGCGACTCGACGTTTCTGCTACGTGCGCTGATTGACCGGAAGATCGGCAATGCCATCATCGGCCCGCTCTGGGACCCGGTGGCCACACAGTTCTGCTTCGACGCCGGCATTGCGGCGACATTGAAACTGCGTGTCGGCGGCAAGGTCGGGCCGGACTCGGGTGAACCGGTGGATGCATGGGTCACAGTCGAGGGCTTGAAACGCGACGCGATGATGATTTTCGGCGGGTTGCCGACGCCGCTGGGCGATGCTGCATTGGTCAGCCTGTCAGTCGAGGGTGGCCAGCGCATTCAGATCGTTCTCAACACGATGCGCACGCAAGCGTATGGGACGGAAGTGTTCACACAATTTGGTGTTGATCTTCATGCCTTGCGCCTCATCATCGTGAAATCGATGCAGCACTTCCATGCGGCGTTTGCGCCGCTGGCCAAAAAAATCATTTACATGGGCAGCCCGGGTACGGCTTCTCGCGAGTTCAAGTCGTTGACCTATCGCCATATGCCTCGACCGATGTGGCCCTTCGACGCCTGAATGATCCCCGTGCCTGCAGGCCATCCCTTCAGCGCGCGATGAACGAACGCTTGGACTCGTCCAGGTCGAGATATTTCCACGGCTCGATATGTACGGTGTGTGGGACGTAATATTTCAGCCACGGCTGCGCCACGGCTGAGCGCAGCAGGAAGACGTGGGGAATGATCGGCATGTAGGCAAGCATCAGCCGGTTCATTTCCCGATATAGGGCATTGCGTTCCGGGCCGTCGGTCAATTTGCGCGAGCGCTCAAACAGCGCGTCAAACTCGGGCAGGGCAAAAAGCGACGTGTTTGCGTTGCCAGCCGCAGCGCCGGAGAGGATGACGTAAAAGTCTTCCCCGTCCGGAAAGTCCATGTTCCAGGCATCTTGCGAAAACTGGTGCTTGGCCGCTTGACGCATGGAGTACGCCTCTGATTGATGCACCTTGTTGATGGTGTGCCGGATGCCGAGCGACTTGTAAGTCCTGGAATACAGCTCGTCCCACACGACGAAGCGCGGCTCCGGAAAGGACAGGAGTTCCACCTTCAGCGGCTTGCCTTACGGGTCCTCACGATACCCGTCTCCGTTGCGGTCCACATACCCGAACGCATCCAGCAATGCCTTGGCCCGCGGCAGGTTCTGCGCAAGGACATCGGTGCGAAAGCGTGCGTCGTGACCGGAAACGCCTGGCGGCACCACGCCATGCGCACGAATGGCACCGCCGTACATCGCAACATTCACGGCCGCTTCGGCATCGAAGGCCAACGCGATCGCGCGCCGCAATGCCACGCGATCCGGTGTGTAACCCCCCACCACGGGGTCCCTCATGTTGAACGAGGCAAACCAGATCGACGGATACGCGTAGTGACGCACCTGGATGCCCTGCTGTTGCAGGTATGGGGCCAATTGCCCGTTGGGCACCGCCGCCGGGCGAAACTCCACCGGCACGTTGATCAGGTAATCGTATTCGCCGCGCAGAAAAGTCAGCCAGAGCGGCTGGCTTTCCACCGTGAATTTCAGTTCGACCTGATCCACCAGCGGCAGCCGTTTGCCGTCGAGCGCGCGCGAGACGTCCAACATGTCCTCCGGCACACCGGCGTCATGGCGATAGGTCGTTTCGCGATAGCGCGGATTGCGCTCGAGCACCATGCGATGGCCGGGTTGCCAATGACGCAGGCGGAAGGCGCCCGTGCCGACCGGGTGCAAGTGAATGTCATCGCCATAGGTTTCCACCACTTCCCGCGCCACGGCGGCCAGATTCTGCTGTGCGAGTACGTGCAGAAAATTGAGGTCCGGCTCGTTTAACTCGATACGCAGCGTGTAGCGGTCAACGACGGTCAGCCCGCGGATCGGCGTTTCATGGTCAAAGCGCTTGCCCGCCAGTGCCGCCTTGCGCAAGGCATCGGCACCGGCGATCTTGCCTTCCACCATGAAAAACTGGCTCGAGCGATAGCGCGGGTCAAACAGGCGTCGAAAACTGTACGCGTAGTCCGCCGCCACCAATTCGCGCGGTTTGCCCTTGAATGCCGGATCATCCGCGAAAAAGATGCCCGGCATGATCCGGCACACATATACCCGGCCGGCATCCTGAATTTCCGGCATGGCCTGCAGCGTGACCGGCTGCAATTTGAGCGGCCGCACCAGATAGTGATATTCGAGCATCGGCTCGAACAGGTTGTCGATGACGTGCGCGGCATGCAACGAATTGATCTGTGCCGGATCGAGCGGCCCCATCGAAATCGCCTGCTTCACGACCTGCAATGTTTTGGCTTCGCCGGGCAAGACAAACACCGACATCACGCTCATCAACACCCAATTCAGCAATAGGCGGCAAGCGTTCACGGCTGACTCGGGCGCGGGGAGCGGTCCTTGCGCATTTCTGTCATCCATGCCTCGGCGCGCTTCATGACCGGCTGCATGCGCGGATGGTCGCGCAGCGGTCGCATTGCCGGGTCGAAGCGAATGACGTTGTAGTAATTGGGCCATCGACCGTTCTCGCGAACCATGAAGCGATCCAGCCGCTTGATTGCTCCATCCAGGTCGCCCGCCAGGAAGTGGTATTCGAACCGCGTGGCGTCAGCAAGCGAGCCCGGCGCCATCGGATCAAGTTCGGACAGCAGCGCATGCTGTTTTGCCGCAGCAGAACGCTCGTTCAGCAGGCCGAGCAGACGCTCCCGATTCATGTGCGCCCCGAGATTGTTGGGGTTCAATTCGATCTGCCGATCCACGATCTTGAGGGCTTCACGCCACTGCGTGACTGCGGCACTCTTCCGGCCCGCTGCCGCATGCGCGTCTCCCCGCCGCATCGCCGTCGGCTCGTCGACCCGTGCTTCCCGGAGAACATCCCGCTGGCTGCGGCTCAGGGTGGCTAGGGCCTGTTCGTAATCACCCACGCGCATCCAGAGCGTGGAGACATGCGAAATGAAGACATCCTCGAGCAAGAGGTTTTGGGGAATTTCTCCCACAAACTGGCGCGCTGCCTCGATGTCGCCCCATCCGTAGAGGAGCACCAACATGCGCGTGAGATAGCTTTGGGTTACCGGTGTTCCCGATGCAAACACCGAATTCACCACCCGTTCGCATTGCGCATACTCGCCGCGCCCCCAATGAATCAGGGCCAAGTACGAATCTGCAAAGCTCCGACCGAGCTTTGAGTGGGCACGCAGTTTTGCAAAGATTTCCTCGTGCCCATCCTTGGTGGATTGCCATTTTGGATCGGCACGTGCGGTATCCCCACGTTTGGGCGATGTCGCCGCAATCCAGGCGTGTGTGCGCAGCACCTCCAGATTACCGGGCGCGCGGGACTGCAGATTGGTGAGGCACGTGATACCAGGGTCAATGCTCATGGTCGAGAGCAACACGCCGCAGGCCGCCAACTCTGCATTGATCGAATCCGGCGCCAACAATTTCGCTTTCTCCGCATACGTGCGCAGGTCGGCCTTGCGCTTGGGCGTATCGTCATACGGCAGTTCAAGGAACCGGTAATTGGCCCACGCTGCAGCGGCAAATGCTTCGGCATTGCCCGGGTCCTTTGCAATCGCCTCCATCGCCAGCTGTTCGGCCAGCTCAAGGTTTCTGCGCGTGACCAGCGGGTCCGCATCGAGCAGCTTGCGCGCCTTGTTGACGTAGTCCTGCGATGAGCCGGGTGCGGCTTTGGCCGTGTCCGACGCCGAACGCGGATTGCCCATGAAATGATAGGCAATGCCCACCATCAGCGCAGCGGCACCGACCCACGCGACCAGCTTTGGCCAACGCTTGCCCTTGCTTGCGGTCCTTGATGGGGTGGTGGTCGCGGTGGATGCGTGTTGCACCCCGGCCGTTGGCGCAGCGTCATCCCTCAACAGTTGCTTGATGTGCGCCGCAAACGCCTCACCACCGGAACCTGCAGGCAGACGGGTCCACTGCACCTCGAGAAATGCATCCGGCACATTGGCGTTGGCTTCGGGCGTGGCATCAATCGCGACCGGCAGGATGAACGCGCGGCGCTTGGCCATCAAGTGGGAGCGCTGCTCCGCCAGGCGCCACTCCAGACGGAAGTAGCCTTCCGTGCGGCTTTCCGTATTGGCCGAAATCAACGGCACAAACAGCGCGCACTCCTTGATCTGGTTTCGGATCGAGGCATCCCAGGCGTCACCCCCGCGCAATTCGCTTTGGTCAAACCAGACATCGAGCCCCGCGCCGCTCAATGCGGCACAAAGCCGTTGCGCAGCCGGCGCATCTTGCGACGTATAGCTCAGAAAGATGGCTCTTTTGTCGACACTCATGTCAATCGTTGGCTTCGCGTCGCCTGGTTGAATTCACGCATCACGGTCAATCCAACTAAATGTTCGCATGCAGGGCGACTGCCGCGTCCACTAATGTGCCGGCCACGGGTCCTTCCATGCTGGAATTTGATCGAGCGCATCCAGCCAGCGTACGATGTTGGGAAATAACTCCATCGGCATGCGCGCATCGCGCCAATGGCACGCCATCGAGGCCAGCTGGAAGTCGGCTATGGTGAGCCGCCCACAGGCGACAAATGACCGATTCGCCAAGTGCGCATCGAGTACCTTGGCAAAAAACATGAACGGTTTCGCCGCGGACTTGAGCACTTCCTCGTCAGGTTCACCCAAGCCGAACTGCGGCTTGACGATGAACTCCAAGTAGTATTTGCCCACGGCTGTCAGCCAGTGACAGTCGTTCCACGACAGCCAGCGCAGCACTTCCACTTGCTCGGCCGGGTTGTTCGCCGGCCACATGTCTGACCCGGCCTTGATGGCCAGGTGCGCCATGATCGCGGAAGACTCCCAGAGCACCAGATCGTCATCGACGAGTGTCGGCGCCTTGAGGTTCGGGTTGATTGCCGCATAGTCTGGCGCGCGAAGGCCGCCCTTCCTGGCATCGATTTCAATCAGCTCGGCGTTGATGCCCAGATGCTTCACCAGTGCCAGCACGCGGCGCGGGGCCTGGGCCTTGATCCAATAGATTTTCATGGGAAAGGATTCGTTGGCGGCGCATAGCCATGCGTGAAGCAGGCATTGTGCCGCAGTTTCATGTGCAGCCCGAAACGCGACCGAAATCCAAGCACTGGTGCGGTGACTAGGCCTTTTTCGGCCTGCGAGGTCCACCTGGCGTGTGTTTCGCCAACCATGCGAAAAACTCGCCATACCATTGGCGCGCGTTGGGGGCTTTCAGGATCCAGTGGTTCTCGTCCGGAAACCACAACAGGCGCGCGGGAATGCCGCGGGCCTTGAGCGTGTTGTAGTACGCCAACCCGTTATGGTCGGGAACACGGTAGTCCAGGGCGCCGTGTGTGATCAATGTGGGCGTGCGCATGTTGGCCGCAAACGTGATCGGGCTTTGCGCCGCCACCTTCGCCGGATTCTCCCAGTAGGTGGCATGCAAGTCGCGGAATCGCTGGGTGTAGGAATCCGCGCTCCACGTCGCCGCGCGATCAAACACGCCGGCATGGCACACATAGGCCCGGTAGCGCGACGGCGCCGCATGCCCGTTCATCCACGCGACCAAAAAGCCGCCATAGCTGCCGCCACTGGCAAACACGCGCGACCGGTCTGCCCACGGCTGCGTGAGAATCCAGTCGGTGCCCGCTTCGATGTCGGCGAACTCCAGCTCGCCCATGCGACCCATGATGCTGTCGCGGAACGCGTGGCCAAAGCCGCTGGAGCCGTGGTAATTCACCATCGCCACGACATGCCCCTTGCTTGCAAACACATGAGGATTCCAGCGATAGCCAAAGGTATCGCCGGACGCCGCAAACGGGCCGCCGTGAATCACATGCAGGACGGCGTGCTTGCGCTGGTCATTGAAATTCGGCGGATATACCAGCCACATCTGGACAGCATCGCCTTGTGCGCCGCGGAAATGGACTTCTTCGCTACGTCCCAGTTTCAACCGGGCCAACAACGCGTCGTTGAATCGTTCGATGCGTCGCGCCTCGATCCTTGCATCATTGCCAGCGGACAGATGGGCGGCGTGAATCCGCACCGGATGATCGATGCGGTCTGTCGCTGTCACAAGGACGTCGCTGCCACCCGCGCCTGCGAGATCAAAGCCCTGCGTCCACCCGCCCTGCCACACCAATTCGGGCGCACGGCTTGCAAGCGACCTCCGCCAGACGTGGCATCGCCCCGCCTCCTCCGCCCGAAAGTACACCGCATCGCCAGCCGCGGACCAGCGCAACGGCCCTGCGACATCACGATCCCAGCTCGCATCGAACGTCCGCAAGCGGCCATCGTTCCCGATGATCGCCAGCTGGCCCAGCATCGTGTGCTTGGGCTGCTGAGGGATAGCGATGGCAGCCACGGATTGACCGTCCGGGCTGAAGCGCGGGTTGGCGAAATCCCACCTCGCGTTATTGACCAATGCCCGCACTCTGCGGTTGGTCAGCGTCAGCTCGAACAGCGCATGGCGATTGCTTCCGCTTTTTACTTCCGACGGATCGCACATGAACACGATGCGCTTGCCATCGGGGCTGATGTCGAACATCTCCGCGGAAAGGTCGGCGCGGGGCAATTCGTATGGCGTGCCTTCAAGCAAATCGACCGTCTGCCCGGTGTTGATGTTGACGCGCAGCAAATGCACGACCCGGCCCGCCGGCAGGTTGTGGTCCCAGTAGCGGTAGTAGCCTTCGCTCGTGGCGTACCCGGACTCCTTGCGATCGCGCTCAATAATTGAGCGCTTGTTTTGCGCCTGCAGTCCCTTGAGTTCGGGCCACACCCAGGCCAGGCAGACAATGTGATGGCCATCCGGCATCCATTTGAAGGCTTCGACTCCCGCCGCAATGTCACTCACGCACCGGGCTTCGCCGCCATCGGCATCGATGACGTGGAGCTGCGGCGTGTTATCCAATTTGTCTGAAAGCCTTCGCGGGGCGATAAAGGCGATGCGGCTGCCACGCGGCGACCATGCCGCCTGCCGATCCTTGTCGCCACATGTGGTGAGCTGGCGCGGCTCGCCCCCCAGCGTCGAAAGCAACCATAGCTGGCTGGCGGTCTTGTTGGTGGCTTGGTCGTAACAGGTTCTCGCGCAAACCGCCTGGCTGCCATCCGGCGAAAGCGATGGACCCGAGAGGCGCTCGATTTGCCACAAGGTTTCAACGGACAACGGGGCTACGCGGGGCTTGGCCATGAAAGTGTTTCAAAGTTGTTCAGGAGCGCATTATTCGCCATCGGGAACGGACTTGTCCGGTTGAAACTGGCTTCACTCATCTGCTTCACTCATCTGCGCTCATCAATCCGCTCGCGTACCGCACGTGCCAGCGGCATCCACAGCGCTGCCGGGAAAGGCGACTCGCGGCGCACGTTGATTTTCCACAGCACATGGTCGTCGGCACCTTCCGCCGTTTCGTTTGCGCAGGGGAAGTCGGTTGTACGGGATTGTCAAGGATTGTGCCGTCGGGGGAATTCCCATTGTGTCTCCGGTGAGGCGTGACGATACTCCCCATCAAGACCAGATGTTGCACAGGCATTGCTGCTTTGCGGCGCGTTCGGCACAATCTGCGGCCAATGCGATCTTCGGTATTGGCCGTCTGGGTGTTCTAGGGTGTGGGGAGGAAGCGGCATGAAGCAAAGAGGATCGGCTGCAATCCGCATGATCGCCGCCGCAACCTGCTGGTTGGCTGCAACAGTACCGTTTTGCGCGCAGGCCAGTTCGACGGGCATTGCAGGAAGGACCAATGGCGGCGGCGGTTGCGCCACTTGCCATGGTGCAGCCGTCGACACGGGGATCGCTGTTGCAATTTCCGGGCCGGCAACACGTACCGCAGGGCAGCTGGGCACCTACACCATCACCGCCACGAAAAGCGGCCTCATCAACGGCCTCAAAATGGGCTTCAACGTCTCGGCCAGCGATGGCGCATTGTCGGTCGTGGCGGGCCAATCCACTTCGCTGGTCGGTAGCGAGATCACACACAACGTTGGCATTGGCGCGCTTGCCACGACCGCTGGCGGCACCGGCTCCGCGAGCTACTCCTTCAATTACACCGTGCCGGCCGGGGCGGCGGGCGGTTCGACCCATACGATCTACTCTGTTTCACACCTGCAGACTGCGGCGGGATCGCAGACAGCCGGGTGGAACTACGGCACCAATTTCACCATCACTGTCCCGCCCACCGCGCCCGGTGCGCCGACGGCCGTCGTCGCCACCGCGTCCAACGGCCAGGCCACCGTGTCCTTTGCGCCCGCACCCGCAAACGGCAGCCCGATCACCAAGTACACCGTCATCGTCAATCCGGCCGCGGGCACCGATGTCGACGTCAACACCGCCGCGACCACGCACACCATCACCGGGCTGACCAACGGGACGAGCTATACCTTCACGGTCACCGCCACCAATGCCGTCGGGACCAGCAGTCCCTCCATGGCTTCCAACAGCGTGACGCCCACCGCCGTTCCGCAGGCCGCGATCGCCGTCAACCCGCTGACCAACCGCATCTATGCGGCCAGCTATGCGAGCAACACCCTCAAGGTGCGCGACGGCGCCACGAATGGCGAGGTCACCGTGGCCGTCGGGAGCGGCCCGGCGGCGGTGGCCGTCAACACCGCCAGCAACCGGGTCTACGTGGCCAACTTCCTGGGCGGCAACGTCACCGTCGTGGACGGGGCCACCAACGGCAGCTCGACCCTTGCGGCGGGCAGCAACCCGATTGCGCTGGCGATCAACAGTGTCACCGGAAAGGTCTACGTGGCCAACTATGGCAGCTCGACCGTGACGGTCATCGATGACAGCGCCGGAACCACGAGCAGCGTTGCGACCGGGACCGGCCCCATCGCGGTGGCCGTGAACCCCGCCACCAACAAGATCTACGTGGCGAATTTCGCCGGCAACAACGTGACCGTGATCGATGGCGCCACCCTCGCGACCGCGACCGTCGCCACCGGCGGCGGACCGGGCGCGATCGCGATCAACCTGGTCACCAACAAGATTTACGTCGCCAACACGAGCGCGAACTCCATCTCCGTCATCGATGGCACCACGAATGCCGTGACCACCTTCGCGCTGGGCGGTGGCAACAGCCCGGTTGCACTCGCCCTCAACCCGGTCACCAACAGGATCTACGCGGCCACCTTCGGCAACAACACCCTCTCGGTCATCAACGGTGCCACCAATGCCTTCACCAACGTCACCACCGGCTCCAACCCGCGCGCCATCGGCGTCAATGCGATGACCAACCAGGTCTACGTGGCCAACCAGACATCGAACAACCTCACGCTGATGGACGGCGCCACCAATGCCCCGAGCACCGTCAGCGTCGGCACGGCGCCGGGGGCGCTGGCGATCAATCCGGTCACCAACAAGGTCTATGCCGCCAGCTTCACCTCCGGCGCGATTTCCGCCTACGACGCCTCGACCTACGCGCGAACCACCATCAACGTCGGCACCGGCTCGTGGGGCATCGCCATCAATCCGGTCACCAACAAGATTTACACGGCCGATTCAACGGCCAACACCGTCACCGTCATCGATGGCGCCACCCGCGCCACCAGTGCCGTCGCCGTCGGGACCGACCCGCGCCAGGTGGAAGTCAATTCGCGCACCAACAAGATCTACGTGCTCAATTACTCTGGCGGGTCCTTGACGGCGATCGATGGCGCCACCAACGTTGCATCGTCCATTCCCGCGGGGACCGGGTTTTACGCCATCGCCATCAATCCGGTGACGAACAAGATCTACGCGACAAATCCAAACAGCAATTCGGTAACCGTCATCGATGGTGCCACGCATGCGACGATCGGCACCATCACGGTCGGCACCAGCCCGCGCGAGGTGGCGGTCAACACGGCGACCAATCGCATCTACGTCACCAATTTCGGCAATTCCGGCTGCGACAGCAGCCTCAGCGTGATCGACGGCAGTACCGGCGTCGCGACGAACCTGACCCTGCCGGCGTGCGGCATCAACTACCTCGCCGTCAATTCCACGACCAACAAGATCTATGTCGGTTCCGGCTTTGCCACCTACGTGCTCGACGGCGCCACAAACGCCTTCAGCCTCACGGCCGCCGGCTACGGAACCATCGCGATCGATGCCTCCAACAACCTCATCTACGTCAATCGCAACTCGGGATTTGCCGGCGTCGAGATCCTCAATGGCGCCAACGGCAGCCTCGTCCAGGTGCCTACCTACAACACCGCCTATCCGCGACTGCTCGGCGTCAACCCCGCCACGCGAAAGGTCATGCACGCCATGAACTTTTCCGGCACGGACTATCTCACCGTGGTCGACAGCGCGCTTGGCGCCGCCCGCAATCTGTTTTCGGGCAGCAGTCCTTGGGCGTTCGCGGTGAATCCGCTGACCGGCCGAACCTATGTCAGCAACCTGGGCGGGTCGGTCTCCGAAATTGCCGATCAGGACGTGCAGCCCATCCCGCTCACGGTGAGCATCGGCGCGCTGGTCGGCAATACGACCAATTCGGCCACGCCCTTGCTCACGCTGACCACCGGCGGCACGCTCAGCGCGCGGCGGGTCTACTTCCAGGTGGACACCTGGCAGGGAACCTGGACTGCGGCCACCGGCAGCGCGCCCAATTTCAGCGCCACGCTGCCCGGCCTGCTGCCGGGCCCGCACGTGCTATACGCCTTCGCCACTGATGGGGAGGAGACCGGCGGCACGACGTCGTCCGGACCGAGCTCACCGCTGATCGGCCCGATCGCCGGGTACGCGTTCACAGTCATTCCGCCACCCGCCAACTTGGTATCCGTAGTCTCGCGAAAAATGCACGGCACGCTGCCCTGCGATCTTGAACTGGATCGCACCAAGAGCATCAACCAAGCCGTGACGGTGGAGCCGCGCTTGCCAGCGCCGGCACATCGAATCGTCTACCGATTTGACGCCCCCATCACCTTCCCCGGAACGGCGGCAGCCATCGATAGTGCATCAGCAACGGTTCCTGTCAGCGCAGTAAGTCACGCGGGCAGCGAGGTCACAGTGCAGCTTGGAAGTGTACAGTCACCCTCGCGCTTGACCGTGACGCTCTCCAATGCCAATAACTCGGGCATGTCGTTTGCGGTGTCCCTGGGGCTTTTGCCCGGCGATATCGGAAGCAGCCGCTTGGTCAGTGCTGCAGACATCGCCTCGGTAAAGGCGAGGGCAAGTCCCATGATCAATTCGTCCAACTGCTTGTGGGACATCGACGTCTCCGGTGCCATTGATGCCAATGATCTGATGGCCGTGCGGGCAAGAGCGGGCGCTGCAACCCCCTGAGCAGGGCGCGCAAGCGCGCCAACGTCGCTCGTCCATTCGCTTGCGCGGTCCCGCGAAAGTCATCGCGATACACGAGCTGAACCCGGAGCGGAAAAGCGCATGCGACGCGTGACGGGGTCCATGATTGGTCCTCTTGACGGACACCCGGCGCTGGGACGATGGGGACACCGCCCATTGCACCGGGAGCCCGTGCATTTCCCGCACCGCCATCGCACTGCGCCTGGCAGGTCGGCGCAATGCAGCGGTGGGGCGCTTGAACATCCGGTACAGTTTGATGTCCAGGAGGATCCCATGAAGATTGCATTGTTTGCCTTGCTGCTCACCGCCGGACTGGCGTCCGCCCAGGCGCCGGAGCCTGACCCGTGGGCACCGGTAAAGTTCATGGTCGGAAAATGGCAGGGCACCTCCACCGGAAACGCGGGGGAGGGCACCGTCGTGCGCCACTACGAGCGGGTCATGTCCAACAGATTCATCCACGAGAAAAACATCTCGACCTATCCGCCCCAAGAGAAGAACAAGAAGGGCGAGGTGCATGAGCATTGGTCGTTCATAAGCCATGACAAGGCACGCAAGACGCTGGTGTTGCGGCAGTTTCACGTCGAGGGATTCGTCAACCAGTTCGCCCTCAATCAGGAAGCCAGCACGCCGACAAAGTTGGTCTTTGACAGCGAGAGCTTTGAAAACTTCAGCAACAAGTGGAAGGCGCGCGAAACCTACGAGGTCATCAGTGCGGACGAGTTTACGGAGACCTTCGAGCTGGCGCCGCCCGACAAGCCGTTTCAGACCTACAGCAAGAATCATTTCAGGCGAGTGGGGTCACCTTGACCGCCGCGCCGTAGCAAACCGTTACACGCCACGCTCCGGCGTGCGCGCATACTTCGGCACTCGTGCCGGTCAGGAGCTTTACTCATGCGTCAACTCATCTTTGCCTGTTTCGTGTCCGCGCTATCGTGGGTGGCCTCGGCCCAAACCACCGAGGGCGAGCGATTCAACAAGTGGCTGGAGGTCAATTGGGAAGAGACCTTGCAGCGCGAACCCATTCTGGCCACGTCCCTGGGTGATCCCCGCTACAACGCCCGGCTTGTAAATACTTTGACCGCGCAGTGGCGTGCGGACAACAAGGCGTATGTCGAGCGCCAGCTTCGCGAACTCAAGGGGTTCAACCTCCAGGCGTTGAATGCCAAGGACCGGCTGTCCTATCGCATCCTCAAGCGGGATCTCGAGCAAACCCTGGAGGGCATGCGTTACCCCGGCTGGATGTTGCCGCTCAGCCAACGGGGCGGCATTCCCAACTTCATGGCGCAAATGGGATCTGGCAAATCCATCCAGCCGTTTCGCACCACCAAGGACTATGACGACTGGATGGCGAGACTCACGCTGGCGGTGCCGTTGTTCGACGCGATGATCGCCAACCTGCGCGCCGGGGCATCACGTGGCGTGACCCACCCGGTCGCCATCGTGGACAAGGTGCTGCCCCAATTGCAGGCCCATGTGGTCGAGGATCCGGAGAAGAGCATTTTCTGGGGTCCGATCAAGTCGTTCCCCGAGGGCGTGTCGGCCGCAGACCGCGAGCGGATCACCTCGCAAATGCGGGCCCTCATCAAGGACAAGGTCAGCCCCGCCTACCAGCGCCTGCATGCGTATGTGCGCGACGAGTACCGGCGCAAGGCCCGCACCAGCACCGCGTGGTCGCAGTTGCCGAACGGAAAGGCCTGGTACGCCTATCTCACGCGGGTCAACACCACGACGGACCTCGCGCCCGATGCCATCCACGACATGGGCTTGAAGGAAGTGGCGCGCATCCTCGCCGAGATGGAGGCCGTGAAACGCGAGGTGAAGTTCGAGGGCGACCTCAAGGCCTTCTTCAAGCACCTGCAGGACGATCCAAAGTACTACTACACCGGCCAAGACCTGCTGGCCGGGTACCGCGCCTTGCAGACCCCTCAACGGCCTGCTGCCCAAGTTGTTCGATATCGCGCCCAAGGCAGACTATGAAGTGCGCGAGATCGAAGCCTTCCGCGCGGCCAGCGCAGAAGGGGCCTCCTACCAGAGGCCCTCCGCGGACGGCACGCGCCCGGGCGTGTTCTACATCAACACCTACAACCTCAAGGCCCAGCCGATCTTCGGCCTCGGAAACGCTGTCCTTACCTGCACTGAGCCTGCCAAGCCATGCATCATTTCCCGGGCGCCGTACCGTTAAGACAAAAAAGGACCTCCCGGCCTTCCGTCGATTCAGGACCTACTATGTGGCCTATAGGGAAGGCTAGGCGCTGCATGCCGAAGCGCGCAGGCAGGAACTCGGATTGTTCACCGATCCATACCAATGGTACGGGCGCCTTTCGGATGAACGCTGCGTGCGTGCGCCTGGTGGTGAACCGGCCGCCCATCACAAGGGCTGGAGCCGCCAGCAGGCCATCGGTGCCTTGCTGGCCAACTCCTCGATGGCCGAATCCCGACGTAGTGCAGAAGTGGAACGCTACATCTCCCTCCGGCTGGATACGGGCTACAAGATAGGCCAATGGGAGATCAGCAAGCTTCGAACCGAAGCGCAGGCGGCGCTCGGCCCACGCTTTGACGTCAAGAAGTTTCATCGCCTGGTGCTGACGTCCGGCGCATTGCCGATGACTGTGCTGCGCGAAACGGTGATGGAGTGGATCAGGCGCAAAAAGTAACACTGAACTCCAGTTTTGGCGCGGCGTTCCAGGCATTTTTGGCCTGACCCCCGCGCCACGCCTAGAGTTTCAATTTGCCACTCATGAAAGCGCCTTCGCGCGTCGGTTGTCCTTGCATCAAACCGCGTTTTTGCATGGCGAGTACAATGGGTCGCTTACTCCGACGGTGATGCACAGCGAGTGAGCGGCGCGGGGTTGCGAAGCGCGCATCGTTGTTCCCGTGCCGATGTGGCAGACCAACCACAACGACGGAGGTAACCATGCTCAAGAGACTCATTCTGGGACTGATGTTCCTCGGGTTCATCAGCGCGGCATTCGCGGCGGACGTGTACACCGGCACATGGAAATTGAACGTGGCGAAGTCGAAGTTTTCGCCCGGGCCCGCACCGAAAGTCGTCAACGTCCTGATCACCGAAAAAGGAACGGACCTCGCCGTCAGCGCCACCGGGACGGATGGCGCAGACAAGCCCATCGCCACGAAGTACACCTTCCCGATGAAAGGCGGGCCCATCACCTACGCCGATGGCGCACCGCCGACCGGCGCCAAGGTGATCCTCAGGCGACCCAACCCGAACACGATAGAAGGCGTGTCATCGCTTGATGGCAAGGAAACCGCTTCGGCGGTTACCGTGCTCGCCGCGGATGGCAAATCGTTTACGCGGACGGTGAAGTCCAAGACGCCCGACGGCAAGCCGATGAACAACGTCGAGGTGTACGAAAGGCATTGACGCGGGGCGCAGGCACCGGCAGCGTCATTGGCTGGGCAAGCTCCAAAGCCACGCCGCGACAAGGCTGCAGCACGCGGCGGGAATCCAGGCCAGGTGCCAGGGGAGCACTTGGGCAGAGACAATGCAGCCCACGATCATCATCACACTGGCCAGCTGCTTGGCGCGCAACGGTACGGCGCGGCGCTCGCGCCAGTTTTTCACCATCGGGCCGAACCGCGGATGGGCAAGCAGCCACGCCTCCCAGCGCTCGGAGCCACGCGCGAAACAGAACGCCGCCAGCAAGACGAACGGCGTGGTGGGTAGCAGCGGCACCACGATTCCGACGATTCCCGTCACCAGCGAAACCACGCCGGCCGCAATCCACAAGACGCGGCGCGTGTGGTCGGTGAGCTTGCGCGATGTCGAGGTCAGTCTATCCAGCATCGCGATGGGCGCGGGTGAACGTTGTCGTGTCGGGCGGAAACACGATGATCAAAACGTCGCTTCGGCACGCATGCAGGCTGCACCGTCCGGCAGAGACGTCCATAGCGTCATTCCATGTTCACTTGGCGCAGCGTTGAGGGTCAACGGCGTGCCGAGCAAGGCCGGTTGCAGGCCGCGATACCGGAAGGTTCGAAGGGGTTGTTTGCCCAATCGCGACGCCAACCCGGCCAGCAGCGTGGCTTGCAGCGGGCCGTGAATGACCAGATTCGCGTAGCCCTCCACCTCCCGGCAATAGTCCACGTCATAGTGAATGCGGTGGCCATTGAAAGTCAGCGCGGAATAGCGAAACAGCAATGTCGACGTTGCCTCGAAGCTTTCGCTGTGGCTCGACGCTGGCAGGTCTGTTTCCTGGGGACGTCGAACACCGGGTGCTGCCGGTTGCTTGTAAACGATGTCGTGGTCTTCAGTGAGCAGAAGTTCGTGGGCTGCAAATAATTCATGCCGCACCGTGACAAACACCAGGTCCCCGCTGCGTCCACGTTTTAGATCCACCGCCGTCACCGTCGAACGCTTCTTCACCGTGGCGCCCAACGCCTGGGGCGCGTGAAACTCGAGCCGGCCACCCGCCCACATGCGGTTCGCCAGCGGCACTGGCGGCAGGAACCCGCCACGTGCGGGATGCCCATCGCGGCCCAGTTCATGGGCGGGTAACGCCTCCAGGAAATACCACCAGTGCCACAACGCCGGCAACGGCGAACCCTCCTTGAATTGATCTTGCGGCAACCCGAGCGTTGCGGCCATGAGATGTGCATGGCGTGCGGAAAGAAGATCCTCGGTGATCGTGCTGCGCCCGATCCAGGTGCGCAGGAAATCCAAGTCGATGTGGTTGCCGCCCGGGCTCGGTGACGCGCTCAAGTGTGGGACTGTGGTCAGACAGTAAAGATGATTCGGGCGCGTGAGACTGCACGCAATGTTGACGATCGCCATCCGGCGCCAGCCGTTGCGCTGGCGCACGGTATGCCTATTGCATTATTTCTTTTTCTCGTCGGGCTTCGGCTTCTTCGATTCCTGCCGGCCCAATTCTTCCTTCGAAAGCTTTTCCTTCTTCACCTTGGTCGGCTTGACCTTTTCGGTTTCCACCTTTTCCTTCTTGACCTTCTCCTTCTTCACCACCGGACCTCGCGCCGCGAGCTTGCCTTCGCGCTTCAGGCGCTTGGCCTCGACTTCCAACTCCCGCTTGTGCCGCTGGTGCTTCCGTCGTGCCTTCAACATCGATGCATGGCTCATGGCAACCTCCAAAGGATTTCGGGGATGTGGCGCACTAGTTTGGCGCGAAAACGGAAATGACGCCGGGAAGGCGGCCACCCAAAAAATTGGACTGCTGAAGGCATGCTCAAAGATTCGACAAGTCCGGCGGGCCTTTCTTGCCGAGCCAGGTCGTGGCGAATTTGCGTTGCGTGGCTTTCAATGCAGCCGTATCCCCGCGTTGGCGATAGAGCTCCATCATCCCCTTCAGCGCCCACCCGTTGCTGGGCGTTTGCGCGAGCGATTCGCGGAACACCTGCTCGGCATCGTCCAGGCGGCCGGCGCGCAACAATGCGGCGCCGAGCGATTGCCGCACCGGGTAATACCAATGCGGCGGCTCGGTATAAGGCAAGGTGTCCTGCACGAACACGGCATCTTCAAAAGCCTTGATGACCCCCGGAAAATCCTTCTTCGCCTCGGACAACCGGCCCAGCGCGACATGACGCGCGGTCTGCACGATCTCCTTGGCCGGCACCTCTGCTTTCTTGAGCGCCTCAAAATCGCCGTCCTTCTCGATCTTGGCCAGAACATCGATTTCCCCTTGCGCAGAAGAAACATCGCCTTTGCGCGCAAACGCCACCGCACGCGCGTAGTGCCACATGGCTTCGACCAGGATGAAGTCCTTGCCCGGGTCGGGCAGCGCCAGGATGGTTTCCGTGCTGCTGAATTGCACATGCGCAAAGTACGGCGCGGCCTTCACGGGCTGCAGATTCGCCGCCACTTTCAGGAAATCGGCATCGATCACGCGGTCCAGCTTGGCAGCCGCATCGAGCGCGGCCTTGCCTTCGCCACCCATCAGGGCGGACACCATGATGAAGTGCACGTTGTGCGGGTAATAGCCGCTCTTGTACACCGGCTCGCTGGCAGAACCCTTGAAGTAGCGCTCGTCCACCGCGATCGCCGCGAGGTTGGCTTGCAGGGACTCCTTGTACAACCCGATACGGTAGTAAATGTGCGCCGGCATGTGCACGATGTGACCGGCACCCGGCATCTGCCTGCCCAGTTCCCGCGCGTACGGCAGGGCCTTCTCCGGTTTGGTGGAGGCTTCCATCGTGTGGATGTAGAAGTGGATGGCGCCCGCGTGGCCGGGGTTGCGTTCCAGCACGCGCTCCAATGCATCGACCACTTCCTGCGTGCGGCCCTTCGGTTTCGCGCCCGCGGCTTCCCAGTAATCCCAGGGCGAAAGGTCCATCAGCGATTCGGCAAACAGCACCTGGACATCATCGTCATTGCGAAACTTGGCCGCTGCTCCTGCCATCGCGTCCGCATACGCCTTGTCGAGTGCGGGTCGCTCCGCCTTCTCGTCGACGGAATAACGCTTGGCAAGCGCCCCGATGAGCGCCCGTTCCACCTCGCTGGCGCCAGCGCTCCTTTCCACGGCTCGCTGCAATGCGGCCAGCGCGGGGGCCTGTGCTTCCGGCATCATCGGCATGTTGATGTTCGGACCGAGCACCAGCGCCTCTCCCCAGAAACACATCGCGCACTGCGGATCCAGCTGCTGCGCTTCACGGAATGCCCGCGCCGCCTCCGCATGGTTGAACCCATAGGTCAGCCGCAGGCCCTGGTTGAAATACGCCTGCGCCTTTGCATTCGTGGTGCTGATCTTGAATTGCAGCGTGCCCAGGTCCTTGAACAGGGGCGGCGTGTCGGAAGAAGGCTTGCCGCCCTTTTGCTGGCCTGGCTTGAAAGGCGCCGTCTCCGCCTTGGCCAGCATCAACTTCTGCAGCAATGGCGGCGGGCCGGATCGCACCGGGGCGCAGGCCTTGCCGTTGGGGAACAGGGCATCAAAAACTCTTTCGTCCTGCTTGAGCCCCGCCAACGTGGGCGCCACCACCACGCCCAACGTGACCAAGCCGATGCCAGCCAATGCCTGCGCAATTCCCTTGGTATTCATGATTCGCACCTCGCAAATGTGGGACAGCAAGTGGTGCCTGATACCGCGTGAAAACCAAAAAAGTGTAGCACCGGCAACGACAATGCCGCTTAGCTCACCGGCTTCCTGATCCATTGGGCGATTTGATTGATCGCCTCCTGCTCCATGCCCACGAACCCATGCCAATGCTGGGCGCCACATTCATCGCCCGTCGGGTTCGCGCCCCCGTCTACCACCATCAGCTTTTTGGTGGGGGAGCCAGTAAGCCCTTTGAGGATATAAGGCGCATCACTGGCCAGGCAATGCTTGCATCCGTCTTTTGCGTGGTGATACACCAGCACGGGGATGTTGATCGCTTTGAGGTCCTGCCGCGGTACGGCACCCGGCGTGGCGTAGCGCACCACGCTGGAGGTCAACACCAGGCCGGCGATGGCGGGGTCGCGCACATTGATCGCCATCGCCGTGGCAGAGGTGGTGCCCCGGCTGGTACCCACGAGCCACACCGGCAAGCTGCTTTTCTGTTTCACAAACTCGAGTACCTTGGCAACGTCGCTCATGTGTTTGGGCTCGGTGCGCTCATTCCAGCCCAGCTCTTCCATGTCGCTGGGGCGACCAAAAATCGCCACGTTGAAACCATTCGCCAGGAAGTGCGGCACAGACCGCACCAGAAAATTGCCGCTGGTGGCTTTGCCGTCCACCACTTTGCCAAACCCCCCGCCACCTCCGGGAAACAAAAGCACGGTGGCTTTGGCCTCCGGTGCGGCCTCCCAGAACAAGGTCGTCACAACGCCTTCGCGCGTGGGAACCTTCAGCAGTGTTCCTTCCGCAAGCGCGGAACCGACTACCAACAAGAAAGCTAACGCGACCAGGATTCTGTTGAACATGAGTACTCCTGAGTTTCCGACATTCATCACTTCATGCGTGCCACGAGGCAAAACGCCTTGACGGGGACGCCTGGCGAGCACATTTGGCTATCGGGGGCACGGGTGTTGGAGTGACGAAGATTTGCGCTTCGGGAATCGACCCTGGTTCCTTCAATGGCGTCGATCGGCATGGTGCGGCGCCGTCCGGTAATGTTCTGCCAAGACATCCTTGCCCCAATCGCCCTTGAACTCGCGCCACACGCTGTGGATGTGGTTGGCGTTGCCCTGTGTGTTGTCGTACTCGATCAAAAACGTCGATCCCTGAATGCGGTAGTAATGGCCCTGGCCTTTCTCGCGACCGCCCATCCACGCAAACTTGATGTTTGGGAGCTCGAGCTTCACGCGCGCCAGGCGCGCCTGCGCCACTGTAGACGGCTGGGTCGTGGCGTACTCCTGGATCAATGAAAGCAGCAGCCCCTGCTGCATGTCATTGAGTTTTGCGTAGGGGATGCCCTTGTCTTCCTGAATCGCTGCCTCGCGAGAGTTGCCGGTGACAATACCCAACGGCGCGCCGGGGCCGAACGGGGCGTTGGCGCTGACCACGGCCAGCGCGGATTGATCGGTGCTCAGGGAAGTGACCAGCGCGCGGCCCAGGTCTTCCTCAGCGGCGAGCGAGCGCGTGCCCTTGCGCGGCCCGACGTGGACA
Organism: Usitatibacteraceae bacterium; assembly: GCA_044228625.1. Classification (GTDB taxonomy): domain Bacteria; phylum Pseudomonadota; class Gammaproteobacteria; order Burkholderiales; family Usitatibacteraceae; genus UKL13-2. The sequence goes on from JBGAUM010000036.1 coordinate 23,957, forward strand.
TCGCCCGGATTGGCGCCCATGAACTGCGGGGAGCTTCCGGCCACCCGACCGTCGACGAGAGTCCAGTTCAACGACGTGTGGTGTCCCTCGTATCGCCAACCCCAGGCGCCCTTGTCGGAGGGCTCGCCGAACACCGTGAAGTAATACAGCTCGGCGTCGCGACGATCGTTTCCCTCGATGGCGCGCAACACGTCCTCGAGACTGCGAATGGTGTCCACCTTCTTCAAACCCTTGGCCGACAGCGACACCTTCAACAGGCCCAGCGCGGCCTCGCGCTCCTCCGGTGACATCTGTTTCAGCGGCAGCCCCTGGCGCATGCGCGGCACGAAGTGCCAATTGAGGCGCTCGTCGGATTGGAAGGGCAGCTGCGCCTTCTCGCGCTTGGCCGGCGGCAGCGCCGCGAGAAATACGCCGGCGGCCCGGGCCATCGTGGGTGCGGGGTCGGCTGCGTCTGATGCCTGGGCAGGAGCATTGGCAGAAGCCAAGACGCCGAGGGCGAGAAAGACATGGCGAATCATCGTGAGTTCCTTACGGGAAATGGTGAGCCAAACACCGACTCCGTGGCGCGTCGGGCGTGATTGTCTTGCATGCATTGAAGGCCGATTACTTCGCCGGCTTTTCCGTGGGCGGCGATATACCAAACCCAAGTTGCTCCAGGAGATGCCACCGATCATACGCGGCCCAGTTCTCCACAATGCGGCCGTCCTTCAAGCGATACGTGTTGGTGTAGTACACAGTCACGTCTTTGCCGCTGATGGGGATGTCGCGCATCACGCCGTGGTACTTGCCGCGCCACGTGGAGCGAACGGTGACGAGGTCGCCTTCGGCCATGATGAAGTCGATGGAAATGTTGCGCGGGTTCAGGGCTGCACACATCGGGCAGGCGTCCGCCAGCGTTTTCCGGGGCTCTCCATTGCGCGCCGTCGACCCAGTCGCCGTGTGAATCACCCGGTGACGATCGCTAATTTCATTCAACGTTGCCAAATCGCCTTCGTTGAACGCCTTGAAAAGTCGGCGCACCGAGGCCTTGTTGGCTTCGGTTGGCGATGCGGCGGACAGTGCTGGTTCCGCCGCAAAGACGCATTCAGACACTGAGAGGCCGCAAAGGCCGATGGCAAATGTGGCCGACACGCAAAGGAAACGATTCATGAAATCACTCCTGACGGTAAGCTTTGAGTGGGCCTGCAACAAACCTGCTTGCAGCCAAGCACCAGGTCAATTGCACAATTCTCGTTCGCACGGGATGCCATCGTTATCTCCATCGATTTTCACGCCCGGACAATTCTTCAAGTAAAACGTGGCTTCTTCGCACGATGTCATCTGCGAGCATCGGGTCTTGCCTTCGCACTTGAATGACGTGACCTGGCTGCCACTTGTGACCCGAGTTGCCAGAGGTGCGACAGATGGGGTTGGCGCCGGTGCGACGCTCTCGACAACCTGTGGCGCAGGCCGATATGAATTGCGCTTTTCACCGTACTTCTGCGCGGCAAGAAATCCAATGGTCAAGACAATCCCAAGTGCGACAACAGCCTTCAGGGTATTTCCCGCGCCCCACTTTCGGTGGATTGGCGTGCTGCAGGCGTTGATGCGAAACACGTTCGACGTAGGCCACCTGTTCGGCACGCGGACCCTTGCCGCTCACAGGGACTTCCACATAGGTCACCAATTCCCCGCCATTCGGCCGAGGCTCACCGAGCTGCAGTGCCCGGAAGTGAATGAACACCCTGGGCCCGCCGCCATTCGGCGTGATGAAACCAAACCCGCGGTCGTCGTTCCACTCAGTGATGCGGCCTTGGTAGCGCAATTTTTTCAGTCAAAGTGAAATGGGATCAACAAACCCATGGGGTGAGCCGGGCGCGTCTATTATTCACTGTTCCCTGCCCATGGCGACGAGCATGACAACGCGCACGAAAAAAACACCCCCTGCGAAAACCGATGTCGAGAAAGCCAAGACTGCCGAGGCCGAGTGCCTGTGCAAGGCCGTGAAGCTGGAGATCGACTTCCCGGCCTTTTGGGCGTGGCACGATCATTCCCCTGCCAGCCGACGTGCACATGGTGCCGCGTATGCCACTTACGTGGGCAGCTGGAAGAGCCGCTTTCGCATCACGGCAGGCGAAACGGACATTGCGAAGTTCGAGGATGCAGAGACCCACAGCACGCGCCACTTTTGCGCGCGATGCGGCACGCCGGTTTATTACATGCGGGGCCGCTCGCCCAAGTTCGTGAATATCCCGCGTGCCCTGTTTCTCACGCGCATCGGGCGCGAGCCGAAGTACCACATCGGCATTGAGCATCAGCCGGACTGGGCCTACACCGGCGAAAGCCTGGGACCGCTGAAAGGGTATCCCGGCGTGGTGTGGAATCGCGGCAAGCGCGGGTGAACCCGCATCATCCGACTGCACGTGCCGGCACGCCTTATCGCAACCGCCCCGGCACCTTTGGTTTGCGTGCACCGCGTCGCTTGTCGTCGCGGGACAGTGCACCGTGCATGGCCGCGGACATGTAGCGTTGAAATGACGCGCATTCCAGGTGGCTCGGCGCCTTGCAGACCGCTGCGTGGCGCAGGCCGCTGCTGACCGCCTGCAGGCGTTTGATGGTGCGGTCGAGATCATCGGCCTTCTTGACGAGCGCGTCGCGATCGATGTTGAGGCCGCCCTCGCGCGGGAACATCAACGCAATCTCATCAAGCGAAAACCCGGCCGCCCGGCCGAGCGCGATGACCGCGAGCCGGTCCAGCACGCGGGGCCCGAACCGCCGGCGCAACCCGTCGCGCCCGGTGGAGGCGATGAGGCCCTTTTCCTCGTAGTACCGCAAGGTGGAAGCCGGCATGCCGGTCAATTTCGCGACTTCTGCAATGTCCATGTCAAAAACCCCTTGACCTCAAGTCGACTTGAATTTGTATCGTGCCTTCCATTGCGTTGGCCGTCAACGCCAAACCACGGAGGCAATATGGAAATGAACCTGCACCTTGCAACCAGCGCCCTGCTACTGGGCACTTTGGCCACGGCAGTGCTGGACCTGTGGATCCTGCTGCTGAAGCGGCTGCATGTGCCCGCGTTGGACATGGCGCTGCTCGGCCGGTGGTGCGGCCACCTGGTGCGGGGCACCCCTCCCCGCGGGCCGATCAACGCCGCCGCATCGGTGCCGCGCGAGCGAGCGCTCGGCTGGGCAGTGCACTACGCCATCGGCGTGGTGTTCGCGGCGATGTTCGTTTCCGCCACCGGTTCAGGCTGGCTGCACCGGCCGACGCTGGTGCCGGCCGTGCTGTTCGGCGTGGCCACGGTGGCCGCGCCGCTCTTCATCCTGCAGCCGGCACTCGGCGCGGGGATCGCGTCGTCCCGCACGCGTACCCCGCTGCGCAACGCGCTCAAGAGCGTGGTCAATCACGCCGTGTTCGGCGGCGGCCTGTTCGTGGCCGGCGCATTGGTTCAACCCATTTTTTTGAGGATGCCCGCATGACAACCCCTAATTCTTCGTCCCGCCCCACCGCAAGAAAGGTGGCGGTGGTGTATCACAGCGCACAGGGTCACATCGCCTTCATTGCCCGCCATGTGGTCGAGGGTTTGCACCGCGTACCCGGTGTGGAGGCCACGTTGCTCCGCGCCGAGGACGTGACCGCGTCGCCCGACCGCCTGCTGGAGTTTGACGGCCTGGTCTGGGGCTCACCCACCTATCTGGGCGGCGTCTCGGGCGTGTTCAAGTCCTTCATGGATGCCACCGGCAAGATGTGGCGGCACCAATCGCTCAAGGGCAAGCTCGCGGCGGGCTTCACGGTTTCGTCCCTGCCCGCCGGCGACAAGCAGTCCACGCTGTTGTCGATGCTGGTGTTCTCGATGCAGCACGGCATGCTGTGGGCCGGCAACCCGGTCATGCCCGAACAGCACACCGGCACGCCCTATGACGAGGCAGCCAACCGGCTGGGGTCCTGGACCGGCTTGATGGCACAGGCAGGGCACGGCGCACCTGCGCACGATTTCGCACCGGGCGACATCAAGTCTGCCCACGTGTTCGGCATGAGTGTCGCCAACGCCTTGTTGCGGCTATCCTTTGAGGCGGCAGCGGCACCGTCGCCGGCGGCAACCAAGGTTGCCACACTGGCACTTGCCGCCCACTGAACAAGGATCAGAACATGATTACGCGAAAACACGAGCCGATCGTCTTCGGCTTGATTCTCTCCGGCCTGATGTCTTTTATTGTTTCCGGCATCGCCACGCTGCGCGCGGTGGGTCCCATCGCCGGTTTCCTGAGCATTTGGCTTCAGGCGTGGATGACCTCTTGGGCGGTGGCCTTTCCCAGCGTGCTACTGGCGGCACCGGTGGCGAGACGGCTGGCACACGCCGTGATCGAGCGATTGGCTGCATCGGAAAATCAAGAAAACAAGAGCGCTTGAACGTTGTGGTTCCGCGAATACCGGTACGTCTTGGATTCGCTCCACGCATGTCGGCTGAGACCACATTGATTCCCTGACGCGTGCCGGCGGGAACCTGCCGCAATCGCGGAGAATGTCGGCTTCGTTCTTCCAGCGCCAGATCGCAATCGCATGCTGTCAGATTGGCTTTCCCTCACCCAGGGGATCGGGTATCTCGCCTTCGTGTTGGGCGTGGCCTCGTTCCTGCAGACCGACGACCGGCGCTTCAAACTGTTCATGGCCGGCGAGTGCCTGGCCTATGTGGCGCACTTTGCGTTGCTGGGCCAGAACACCGCGGTCGCCAGTTCGCTGCTCTCATTGTTCCGTTCGGTGATGGCGCTGCGAACGCGTTCTGGCTGGGTGGCCGGCGCCGTGATTGCGGCCAACCTTGCGCTTGGTGTGTGGCTGGCGCGCAGCCCCACGGATTGGCTGCCGCTCCTCGCCTCGTGTCTCGGCACCTACGCTTTGTTTCGTCTCGAGGGCGTGCGCATGCGATGCCTTATGCTGGTGGGCACGGGCCTGTGGATCGTCAATAACATTCTGGTCGGCTCGATCGGTGGCACGCTATTGGAAATCGTGGTGTTCGCGGTGAACCTGCGCACCATCTTTATCCTGCGCCGTGCACATGCTGCGGCGGGCGGCGCAACACACCATGTGCCTCCCGCAGGCGCCGGGCATGAATGAC
>JBGAUM010000037.1:0-28712 GCA_044228625.1 Usitatibacteraceae bacterium
GGCCCACCGCGTTGTACATCGATGATGGTGCAAGGGATCTCCGCGAAGTGCGCGAGACCGATGAATTCCTGCATCAACGAAATCCCCGGCCCGGAGGTGGCCGTGAAAGCACGCGCCCCATTCCAGCCCGCGCCGATCACCATGCCGATCGATGCGAGCTCGTCCTCGGCCTGCACGATGGCGTACTTGTGCCGTCCGGTGGCCGGGTCCACGCGGAATTTCTCGCAATACTTCTGGAAAGCTTCGGCCACGGACGACGACGGCGTGATGGGGTACCAGGCGGCCACGGTGGCGCCACCGTAGACACAACCCAGCGCCACGGCGCTGTTGCCATCCACCAGGATTTTGTCCCCCACGTTGTCCGCACGTTGCACGCGGATGTCGAGCGGGTGCCTCAAATGCTGCTTCGCGTAATCCCGGCCGAGATTGAGCGCCTGCACGTTGGAATCAAGCAGACGTTCCTTTCCCTTGTATTGCTCAGCGAAAAGCTTCTCGAACACCGAGGCGTCCATGTCCAGCAGCACGGACAACACGCCCACGTAGATGATGTTCTTGAACAGCTGCCTTTGGCGAGGATCGGTATACGCGTTGTTGCTGATGTCGGTCAGCGGAACGCCGATGACGTTGATGTCGGCGCGAAATTTGGATTGCGGAATCGGCCGCGTGCTGTCATACAAAAGGTATCCGCCGGGCTCAATCTCGGCAATATCGCCATCCCAGGTCTGGGGGTTCATGGCCACCATCATGTCCACGCCGCCACGCCGCCCGGAGTAACCCTTTTCGCAAATGCGCGCTTCGTACCAGGTCGGCAATCCTTGAATGTTGGACGGGAAGATATTGCGCGGCGCGACCGGCACGCCCATGCGAATCACCGCCTTGGCGAACAACTCGTTGGCAGAGGCCGAGCCTGAGCCATTGACGTTGGCAAACTTGATGACGAAATCGTTCGTCGCTTGAATTGAGTGCGTCACTCCGCGGCCTCCGCGAGCTTGGTGGACATTTGGGGAGACGGTTGCGGTCGATGCGTTCCGCAGCCGGCATGGGTCATTTGGATGAATGACTTTTGCATGTCCCAGGCCCCCGTGGGACAACGCTCCGCGCACAGCCCGCAGTGCAGACAGACGTCTTCATCCTTGGCCATGATGCGGCCGGTTTTCAACCCGGTGCCAATCAGCAAGTCCTGGGTGATGTTCAGCGCAGGCGCATTGAGACGGCGGCGTAAATCCCGCTCCTCGCCATCGTCCGTAAACGTGATGCAATCCATCGGGCAGATATCGACGCACGCATCGCATTCAATGCAGAGCTTGGGGGCAAACACGGTCTGCACATCGCAATTCAGGCAACGTTGCGCCTCCGAAAACGCGAGCTTCTCGTCGTAGCCCAACTCCACCTCGACCTTGATGCTCTTCAGCGCAATGGTGGTTTCCTTCAGCGGCACCTTGTAGCGAAGGTCGCGGGAGATGTCGTTGTCGTAGCTCCACTCGTGAATGCCCATTTTCTGGGAAATCAGCGTCATTTCCGGTGCGGGGCGCTCGGCGAGGTTTTCTCCCTTGCAGAACTTGTCGATCGAGATCGCCGCGTCATGCCCGTGCGCCACGGCCCAGATGATGTTCTTCGGGCCGAATGCCGCATCGCCACCGAAGAACACCTGCGGGATCGTCGACTGGAACGTCGCCTTGTCCAGCACCGGCAGGCCCCAGTCATCAAACTCAAGCCCTAGATCTCTCTCGATCCATGGAAACGCGTTTTCCTGGCCAACGGCAATCAACACATCGTCGCATTCAAAGTGCTGGTCGGGCTCGCCGGTGGGCTTCAGGACACGGCGACCCTTGTCATCCTTTGTCGGCGTGACTTTTTCAAAGGTCATGCCGGTGAGCTTGCCGTTGGCATGGGTAAAAGCCTTGGGGACCAGGTAATTCAGGATGGGAATCCCCTCGTGCATCGCATCTTCCTTTTCCCAAGGAGAGGCCTTCATTTCGTCGAAGCCGGAGCGCACGATCACCTTGACAACGTCACCTCCCAGCCGACGCGAGGAGCGGCAACAGTCCATGGCCGTGTTGCCGCCACCCAGCACGATGACGCGCTTGCCAATCTTGTCAATATGCCCGAACGACACGCTGGCCAGCCAATCGATCCCGATATGAATATTTGCTTTGGCTTCCTCGCGTCCCGGGATCGGCAAATCCCTGCCGCGCGGCGCACCACATCCCACGAACACGGCATCGAATTTTTGATCGAGCAGCGCCTTCAGACTGTCGATTCGCTGGCCGCCTTTGAAATCGACGCCCAAATCCAAAATGTAACCCGTCTCCTCATCGATGACCGATTCCGGCAGACGGAATTTCGGAATCTGGCTACGGATAAAACCGCCAGACTTGGCCTCACCGTCGAACACGGTCACCTCATAACCGAGCGGTGCCAGATCACGCGCCACCGTCAGCGAGGCGGGTCCCGCACCGACACAGGCAATGCGCTTGCCGTTCTTTGCAAACGGTGCCTGCGGCATCCGGGCTTTGACACCCGCTTTGTCCTTGTGGTCTGCGGCGACACGCTTCAAACGGCAAATCGCCACCGGTTCAGGCTTTGCAGCATTCTTCTCTTCGACCCGTCCGCGCCTGCAAGCCGGTTCGCAAGGGCGATCACAGGTACGGCCCAACACGCCCGGAAACACATTGGACTTCCAGTTGATCATATAGGCGTCGTCATGGCGCCCCTGCGCAATCAATCGGATGTATTCAGGGACCGGCGTATGCGCCGGGCATGCCCACTGGCAATCAACGACTTTATGAAAATAGTTCGGATGCTGGGTATCCGTGGCCTTCAAGCGCGCCTCCTCGTGACCGTGCGGCGTAGCTGCCGCACCGAAGTACATCATAGCGGAGGATCATAGGCGCCGACTTTGCTGCAGCGCAATAGAACTTGATTTGGGGGCTAACCCAGCGCCGGGTCCGCGGCGGGCAATGTGCGGCGCAATGTGTACGACGGTGAAACGCTGATCTGCTTGGCAAATTGGACGTTTTTGGTCGCTGCGTGCATGTACAAGTTGAAGCCGCCAAAATGCGTTGCCGCATAGTTGTAGGCGCCCCCCAAGTCGTATTCGAGGCGATTGACGGCCGAATCGAAAAACGCCGGTGTCTTGCGGACCAAGTCGTCACCGGATTCAAACACCACTTCGCGACCGGCCAAGGTGCTCCGCTCGGCGACACCACCAGCGACAAATTCCGGATAGAGCCGGTCGCGGCACTTTTCCAGATAGCAACGGTCGGACATTTGGGCAATGATGTCTGCCGAACCCAAAAGGCTCCCTAACATGCGAAGCACGGGATCCTGAATGAGGATATCCGCAACGCGCTTTTCAAAACCGGTAAAGTGGACGAGTTCAGCGCCGGCTTCGGCGTATTCGGCCAATCCGACCCGCGTCAGGTATTCGGACAGGTATCGAGCCCCACGGGAAACGTGGGTCAGCGTGTACTCGGCCCCGTTCTTGGCATGATCATCGGCGGTTTCCCGCAAATAGCCAATGTCATGGAACAGTGCCGTTACAACTCCCAATTGAAACAGCCGAACACCCAACGGTGGGGTGTCGCGCCGTGATCGCTCATAACCATCCATCAGCCTCGCCATGGCTAGCGTGACATCCATGACGTGCTGAATGTTGTGATACGACGTATCGCACGCGTGGTATTCCGGATCCTCGCCGGCATACATGCGGATGACATCGACAAAAGCCTGTTCAACCGGCAAATGGGCGGCACCCGGGTAAAGCAGCCTGAACAGACGCGCCACTTCGCGCTGTACAGCCGCAGGGTCCGTCGTCTGAATGCGATTGGTTACATCGTAGTCGTTGCGCCGCACCTGCATGTCCCGTATCCATTCATGGTGGATTCGCGTCATTATGTCCGGCTCGCGTCTCGTCGCGCGGTCCGGGCTCCCTGGGAACACTTCCCCTTCCCGAAGGCCAAATGCCCCAATGGGAATCGGCGGATTTGACACCGGCAGTCAAAAAAAAGCAATGAAAAAAGGCACAAAAACACCCCTAATTTGGGATTGATGCAAAAAAAAAATCCCCGGCGTATAGTTGGCTGGCCCGCCACAATGATGCGGGCCAGCCTGGAGGAGCCCAGCCATGCAAATGGAGTCCTTGGAAACCATACAGCGGCGCATCATCGAGCTTCGTACCGAACACCGCGATCTCGATTTGGCGATCGAATCCCTTACCTCCCACCCAGCTCACGATGAGCTGCAACTCAAACGGTTGAAAAAGCGAAAGCTGATGCTCAAGGATCAGGTCAATTATCTTGAAAGCCAGCTGACCCCCGACATCCCCGCCTGATGTGCCAGCCCGGCGGTGAAGAAGTGGCTGCAACCGATTCATACTCCTGGCGTGGAAATCGGTAGTGGAATCGGCGGATAATTGACCTTTTGGTCAGTGCCGTCTTGCCGCTTCATGAAGAGAGCTCAATTTGCTGTTATCGCCATCTTGGTTGTAGCCGGGTGCCTGGGTGGGGGCTACTGGTTGGGCAAATCCGCTTCGCCTGCTTCAACGGTGCAAGCTCCCCAGGGGGCCGCAACCAAACCCTCTCCCGGTGGTCCGGGCACTCCTGCAGGTACGGTCGTGGAAGTCGCACGCGCCAATCTCACGATCCTGCCCGGCACAATCACAGCCATCGGCACGTTACGATCGGATGAATCGGTCTCGATCCGTCCAGAGGTTTCCGGCCGGATCAGCGAAATTTTGTTTCGGGAGGGCCAAGCCGTCGAACAGGGGGCGGTCATGGTCAGGCTGGATGCCTCCATTCAGCGCGCAGAAACACAACAGGCGGAAGCCAATCTGGCCTTGGCAAAAAGCCGCCTGGATCGGGCGCGCGACTTGTTCTCCAAGAATTTCATTTCCGCCCAGGCACGAGACGAAGCGGAAAGCAATTTCAAGATCGCGCAGGCGGCCTTCGATTTGGCCACCGCGCGACTGACCAAGCTGGAAATCCGGGCGCCCTTTTCCGGGCTGGTGGGTTTGCGACAAGTCAGCGCGGGGGATTACATCAAGGATGGCCAGGACATTGCCAATCTTGAGGGGATCGACCCGTTGAAAGTCGATTTTCGGGTACCGGAGATTTACCTCAAAAAGGTCTCGGTCAATCAAAACCTGCAAATCACGCTCGACGCGTTGCCGGACGTTGTCTTTGCGGGCAGGGTGTATGCGATCAATCCGCTGGTCGATGCCGGCGGTCGCGCCATCGTGGTTCGCGCCATCGTGAAGAACACCGGCCACCGCTTGCGTCCCGGCATGTTTGCGCGCGTAAGACTTCTGACCGACGACAAAAAGGAAACGCTGACTTTGCCCGAGCAATCCATCGTCCCCGCGGGCGATGAATTCTTCGTGTTTCGCGTCATTGACGGGCGGGCTGTGCGAACCAAGGTGGAAATCGGCCAGCGGACTGAAGGATTGGTCGAAATCGTCAACGGACTCAAGCCCAGCGAGACTGTCGTGACGGCGGGACAAATCAAGATCCGTGACGGCGCTGCCGTCAAGGTTGCCGGTGAAGGCACGCCACCTGCCGCGTCCACGACTGCTGCCGGTGAACTGCCTGCGGCCAAAAACAAGTCCGGCTTGCCGGCCACCAAGTCGTAACGCCAAAGCGCCATGCAACTGTCCGACTTCTGCATTCGGCGGCCGGTCTTTGCGACGGTCCTGTCGCTCGCCATCATGTTGGTGGGGTTGATTGCGTTTTTCCGCCTGCCGGTTCGCGAACTTCCCAAGATCGACGAGCCGATCGTCACGGTGACGACAACCTATCGGGGCGCCTCGGCAGACGTGATGGAAAGCCAGGTGACCAAGCCGCTCGAGGATTCCTTGTCGGGCATCGAAGGTGTTGACGTGATGACCTCGTCGTCGCGCTCGGAAAACTCCGACATCACCATTCGCTTCAAACTCAAGCGCGACCCGGACTCGGCCGCCGCCGACGTCCGCGACAAGGTCGCGCGAGTGCGCGGGCGCCTTCCCCAGGGCATCGACGAACCCATCATCGCCAAGACGGAAGCGGATGCGTTTCCGATCATGTTCATCGCGTTTTCAAGCGACCGGCATTCGCGTCTTGAAACCTCGGATTACGCCAATCTCAATATCCGCCCTCGCCTCGCCACGTTGCCAGGTGCCGCAGACGTGCGCGTTTTCGGCGAACGGAAGACGTCCATGCGGATCTGGTTGGACCGTGGAAAATTGGCGGCGTACAAGCTGACGGTTGCAGAGGTTGAAGATGCAATCCGCCGCCAGAATGCAGAAATCCCTGCGGGTCGCATCGAGAGTTCGCGTCGCGAGTTCAACGTCTTGTCGCAGACGGATCTGGTGAGACCCGAAGAGTTTGGCGCCATCGTCATTCGCGATGCTGGCGGCTACCCGGTGCGCGTACGCGACGTCGCCAAGGTCGAGATGGCAGCGCAGTCTGAGCGCGTGATTGCGCGCTTCATGGGCAAGACAGCCGTCTCCCTGGGGGTCGTCCGCCAATCCACCGCCAATACGCTTGATCTCGCCCTCGCCGTGCGCAAGGAAGTTGACGCGATCAACAAGACATTGCCGGAAGGCATGAAGCTCACATTGTCGTTTGACTCGTCGGTATTCATTGAAGAATCGACCCGGAATGTGTTTCGCACGGTGGTGGAAGCCATCCTGCTGGTGGCGTTGGTGATTTTCGTCTTTCTGCGAAGCGTTCGCGCAACGCTCATCCCGCTGGTCACCATTCCCATTTCGCTGATTGGCACGTTCACCCTCCTTTATGCGGCGGGTTTCACCATCAATGTGCTGACCCTGTTGGCGATGGTGCTGGCGATCGGGCTTGTGGTGGATGACGCAATTGTCGTCCTGGAAAACATCCATCGGCATATCGAAGAAGGCTTGAAGCCCTTTGACGCGGCTTTGCAGGGGGCGAAGGAAATCGGCTTTGCCATAGTCGCGATGACCATCACCTTGGCCGCGGTCTATGCCCCGCTTGCATTCGGCCAAACACGCACGGACCGGTTATTCATTGAGTTTGCTTTGGCATTGGCGGGGGCGGTCGTTGTTTCCGGTTTCGTCGCATTGACGTTGTCACCGATGATGTGCGCCAAACTCCTCCGGCATGAACCCAAGCACGGTCGCGTCTATAACGCCGTGGAGGCCGTTTTTACATGGATCAATGCGCGATACCGGCACGCCCTCGAGGTCGTCCTTGAGCGGCGATGGATTGCAGCGCTGATCTGGCTGGTGTTTGCGGCGGTTTCCATTCCGCTTTACCTGACGATCAAGTCGGAGCTTGCACCCCTGGAAGACCGTGGCGTCCTATTTGGCCCCATGTCAGCGCCCGAGGGTTCAACCGTCGAGTACACCGCGCATTACGCAGAACAAATGGAAAAGGTGTACGCCAGTGTGCCGGAGCATTCGCGCTTTTTCATCAATGCCGGAAACCCGACGCCTGATGCGGGATTCTCCGTGGTCATTTTGAGACCTTGGGCGGAACGCAAGCGATCAAGCATGCAGATCGCCGACGAAATGCGGCCGAAGATGCGGGCGATCCCTGGCATCAATACATTTCCGCTGGTCCCCTCCACGTTTGGCGGGCGCGGCAAGCCGCTCGAGTATGTCATCATGACGCAAGAGTCTTACCCGGACCTTGCGCGCATGGTGGAACGCTTGTCCGAAGAGGCTCGAAAGTCCCCTGCCCTGCAAAACATCGACTCGGATTTACGGTTGAACCAGCCGGAGTTGCGGGTCACCGTCAATCGCGACAAGCTCGCCGACTTGGGTGTCCCCGTCGATACCGTCGGGCGCACGATTGAAACCATGTTGGGTGGGCGCGTCGTGACACGCTTCAAGAAGGGCGGCGAGCAATATGACGTGATCGTCCAGGTCGCGTCCCAGGACCGCGCATCCCCACAGGACATTTCCGACATCTATGTGCGTTCAAGAGGCGGAGAAATGGTTCCGCTTTCCAATGTCACGTCATTGCGGGAAAGTGTTTCACCCAAGAACCTCAACCACTTCAACCGCATGCGCGCGGCGACCGTCAATGCCGAAATCGCCCCTGGCTATAGCCTGGGTGACGGATTGAAAGCTATGGAAGCAGCAGCCGAAAAAGCATTGCCCGGGGTATTGAATGATGTGGCGGGCCAGACACGCGAATTCAAGGAGGGGGCGTCGACCCTGCTCGTGACCTTTGCACTCGCCCTCGCCTTCATCTACCTGGTTCTGGCCGCGCAATTCGAAAGCTTTGCAGACCCATTCATCATCATGCTCACGGTACCACTGTCGATCGCAGGTGCGCTGCTCGCGCTTTCGCTGACCGGCAACTCGCTCAATGTGTTTTCGAAAATTGGATTGATCACCTTGGTCGGCTTGATCACCAAGCACGGCATCCTCATTGTCGAGTTTGCCAACCAGTTGCAGGAACAGGGCAAGGCCTTGAAGGAGGCGGTGATCGAGTCTGCGTTGCTGCGCCTGCGCCCGATTCTGATGACGACCGGCGCCACGGTGCTTGGCGCGGCCCCGTTGGCATTTGCCAGCGGTGCCGGTGCAGAATCGCGCCAACAAATTGGGTGGGTCATTGTGGGGGGAATGACCCTGGGGACGTTTCTCACACTTCTTGTGGTTCCCGCGCTGTATACGATTTTTGCGCGCGGCCACCACGCCCATGCCGCTTCGCCTGCGCCGGAACATCCGGTCGCCAGCCCATCTCAAGCGGACTAGGGAAAGGTCAAGCACAGACGGGCGATGCAGGGCGGAATTGCCTCAAACGCCGCGCCAGTGTTCGTGTCTTAGTCCCTAAAGCGGGGGGACTGGCGCTGCACGGACGCCATGACGGCCTCGTTGAGATCCACCGACATCAGCATGGCGGCGTTCCAAGTGGCGATGTGGTTAAGGCCATCCGCCACCGTGTGGTCCCGTGCGTAATTAAGCTGTTCCTTGATGCCGCGGATCGACAGAGGCGATTTGGCGGCAATGCACCGCGCCATTTCACGAGCGTCCGAAACCACGGCGTCGCGATCCGCACAAACCTGGTTAACGAACCCCCAGCGCAACGCCTCGTCGGCCGAAAAATCGCGTCCGGTAAATGCCAGTTCGCGCACGATTCCCGGCGGGATGAGTTTGGGCATGCGCTGCAGCGTGCCGACATCCGCCGTCATCCCCATGTCTATTTCCTTGATCGTGAATCGCGCATTTGCAGCAGCGAGACGAATGTCCGCAGCGCAGATCAGGTCAATGGCCCCGCCGACACACGCACCGTGAACCGCGGCGATCACCGGCTTGCGGCAGCGCTCAAGACTGGTGAGGGTGTCCTGCAAGTCCAGAATTACCCGCCGTAGCTTCTCCCGCTTGCGTCCCTCGCAGTCGTCATCGACCTGATCCGCAATACCGGCCAGCATGCCGATATCGATGCCGGAACAAAAGTGCTTTCCCTGGCCTGAAAGGATGGCCACGCGAATCCCCTGCTCCCCATCCGCCCAGTCAAAGGCCCGCCGGATATCCAGCCAGCCCTCCAGATTGAGCGCGTTGGCCTTGTCCGGCCGATTGAGCCGGATCTCTGCAATGCCGTCCGCGACAGAAATTTCGATGGTTGCCAAGCTGGGAATGTTCATGGGCTCGCGCGATAATGTGGGTTTCACCGAGCATTCTACGGCGCGACCGCCCCACTCTATGAATGTGCTGCCCAATCGACGCAAAAACCGCATGCCGGACGCCGACTATGCTGCCATGAAGGCGTTGGAGGCACTGGACATCGAATGCCGCCAGCTCATGAGCAAGGTACGCCAAAACGCACACATGAAAGATGTGGCGCAATTGTCGCAGGTGACTGTGCCGGATATCCTGCGCCCGCGCCTGAGCGAGTTGAAGGCGGTTAATCAGCTTGTCGAAGCAGCAGAGCAGCGCATGCGCGAACTGCTCGACGTGCACCTGGTTGAATTGAGGCGCCAGCACAGCTTGCCCGCAATGGAACAATTGCGCGGTCATTTCATGCATCGCGAGTGGACCTTTCTCAAGGGCAGCTTTCCCAATCTGTACCGCGAGGCCGAGAACGAGTCCGAAAAACTGATCCGGCGCATCGAATACGAAACGCAATCGAAACGGCGTGCTCGGCCAGGGCGCTGATGTGCGTACCTTCTTTGCCCCCTTGCTGGCCCTCTTGGGACTGACCCTGATGTGCGACGCAGACGCCAATTTGCTGAGTTGGAAGGACATTCTTCAACGCCCCCCGCTGAGGGCCGATCACCGCATCCCTTATGGCGCGGATCCCTTGCACTTTGGCGACTTGTGGCTCCCGAAGGGTCCTGGACCCCATCCGGTCGTGATCCTCGTGCACGGCGGATGCTGGCAGGCCCAGTATCCCGGGGTTGAATTGACCCACTTCATGGCGGATGGATTGCGCAATGCAGGCTACGCGGTGTGGGAGGTTGAGTATCGCCGCCTCGGCCACGAAGGGGCGCCGTACCCAGGCATGTTCAATGATGTGGCCCATGCCGCGGACCAGCTGCGCACCTTGGCCAGCCCGCACAAGCTCGACCTGTCGCGTGTGGTCGCGACAGGCCATTCTGCCGGCGGGCACCTCGCCCTATGGCTGGCAGCCCGCGATCACCTGCCCAAGTCGAGCGGATTGCATCGCGACGCCGCATTGCCTGTGCATGCCGTCGTGGGTATCGCCGCAATCACCGATATCGAAATTTTCGCCACCGCCGGGGCGCACGCGTGCGGTGCCGATACCGTGTCGAAATTGGTCGATCTGCCGCGTCGCGGAAAAGCGGCGTTTGCGGATACGTCGCCTGCAGAACTCAAGATCCCCGTGAAACAGTGGCTGGTGCAAGGCAAGGAAGACAAGTTGGTGCTGCCGCATCTGGGTGCCGCCTACGCAACTGCAAAGCGGCCGCGTGGCGAATCCATTGAGGTCATTGATTTGCCCGCCGCAGGCCATTTTGAATTGATCGCGCCGTGGTCTGCGGCGTGGCCGCCGATTGTCGACACGTTCAAACGGGCGTTTGAAGGCATCGGCAACTCCGTTTCACGCGAACGCACGCAGTCAACACGCAACTAACCCGCAAGGAAGCAACACATGTCAGGAAAAGGTTTTCACGTACACGGTCCGCACGATCACGCGGTGGAACACGAGGCGCACGGCCATGGCGATTCGCATGGGGACGCAAGGTCGAGCGACGCGCGTCTGGTGCAATGGGTGGCCATTTTTACGGCAATCCTCGCAACGATCGGCGCCATTGTGAGCTACCAAGGCGGGCATACCCAGAATGAGGCACTGTATTTCAAGAATGAAGCCGTGCTCAAGAAGGCGGACGCCTCCAACCAATGGGCCTACTACCAGGCCAAGGGCACCAAGCAAAATCTGGCCGAATTGGCTGAGGGTCTCGCCGCGGACCCAGACAAGAAAGCGCTCTATAGCGAGGAAGTAAAGCGCTACAAGGCCGAAAAGGAAGAGATCAAGAAGAAGGCCGAGGAATTCGAGCGGCTTTCCGTTTCAGCCGACAAGAAATCGCAGGAGTCCCTGCACCCGCATGAGAAGCTCGCGCAGTCGATGACTTTCATTCAAATCGCGATTTCGTTGGCGGCGATCTTCGTGCTGACGCGCCGCCGCTGGATGCTGGGGCTGGCGGGCGTTGCTGCAAGTATCGGCGTCGTCTACTGGGTATTGGCGTTCACGCTGACGGGAATCCCGCACTAGCGATCCCGCGCGCTTCAAGGAGCGCGGCAACCACTTCGCAGAACCCTCCGCCGCACTCATGTTCCGTAATGTAGCGGGGTTCGCAAGGCAACTGGCCGGCAAACGCCCGGATATTGGCCACGCCTGCCGAGAGGGGAAAGTACGCAAACATCGGTGCATCGTTGGGTGAGTCGCCGACGAAGACGAAGCGTTCTCTTTCCGTGTCCAGATCGATGCCGTGCCGCTCTTCCAGGAACAGGCGCGTCGTCGAGAGCTTGTCGTACCCGCCGAACCAGCCATTGACATGGATGGAACTCACCTTGGCCGTGAGCCCGCGCGCCTCCATGATGCGCTTGATGCGACCGATACTGTCGGACGACAGGCGAGGCACGTCTTCACAGAAGTCGATGGCAATGTCGGCAGCGCGGTAATCCTGGTCCGAGGCAAGCGCGGCTCCTGGAACCGCGTCAAGAATGTCTTGGGCAATGGCGTCAAGGCGCAATCGGTCTGCGGCACGCTCTTCCACGCATTTTGCGAATCGGGTCACCAGTTTTCCCAAGGCTTTGTCATGCGCCATATAAAAGGCACCGTTTTCGCCCACGACCGCATCGACCGGCCACATGCGTGCAATGTGATCGCACCAGCCTGCCGGCCGGCCGGTGATCGGCACGGTCATCAATCCGGCCGCTTTGGCCGCGTGCAATGCCCCGTAGGCCTCGGCAGTCAGCTGCCCGTGCGTGGTCAGCGTGTCGTCAATGTCGAATAACAGACCCGTCACACCGCGCAGCGTCGCCGGGTCAAGTTCGGCGATCGGGGTCAAGCAGCCTCCATCGACGGCAGGCACAAAGACAAAATCAAGGACTGGCGCGCTTCTCCAGCCAGTTTTGCCTCAAGCTCCCCGTCCGTCAACGACTCTTGCATCGTTTCTCAATCAAGGCGGTAGCGCGTGTCCGCGTGACGGCATCCAGGTGCAATCCACACTTGGTTCGGCGCCACAGCACATCTTCTGGCGCGCGCGCCCATTCCTCTCGGATGCAATAGTCGATTTCCGCTTCACACAGCAGGTGCGCGCCTGCACCGAATGTTTCGCCCAAATCGTTCATCGTCTTCGCAGCCCCCAAGACCTTGGCCGTGCGGTCACCGTGGCGCTTGAACAGCTGCGCCACGAAGTCCGCCGGCAGCGAGGCGTATTCTTTTTGCAGATCGGACACTGCCAGCGCGACATCGCGACTGTCGCCGCCGGGCAGGGCCCGCGTGGATGTCCATGCGTCACGAACACCACTGTAAAACGGCGCGAGTTCCTCCATCACATGTTCCGCAAGTTTGCGGTACGTGGTGAGCTTTCCCCCGAATACGGAGAGGAGTGGCAACTTCCCATCCGGCGCATCGACCTTCAACACATAGTCACGCGTGATCGCCGACGGATCGGCTTTGCCGTCGTCATAAAGCGGCCGGACGCCCGCATAACTCCAAACGACATCCTCGCGCCTGAGCGGCGTTGCCAGGTAGCGATTGACCGCGGCAATGAGGTATTGGGCCTCGGCCTCCGAAATCCCCGCCGCCTCGTCCAGCGAATTGACCGCGACGTCGGTCGTGCCGATCAACGTGAATTGATCCTCGTAGGGGATCACGAAGATCACGCGCTTGTCCGTGTTTTGCAGGAGATAGGTGTGCGATTCGCGGTGGATGCGTGGAACGACGATATGGCTGCCCTTGACCAGCCGTACTGTTGCGTCCAGCTTCACATTGAGCGCCTCGCCCAAGACCCGCTTGACCCAGGGCCCCGCCGCGTTGACCACGCCGCGGGCCTCGATCAGCGACTCCGTTCCGGTGTCGGCATCCGCCAGCAACAAGCGCCACACGCCTCCTTCGCGATCGCCGCGCAGGACCTTGGACCTCACGCGAACATCCGCACCGTGTTCGCGTGCGGACATCGCGTTGACCAGGGTGAGCCGCGCGTCGTCCACCCGCGTATCGGAGTAAAAGAACCCCCGGGGGAAGACGGGCTTCAGGCCGGCGCTATAGCGCGCGTCCGGGAAAGGCACCGTACGCGAACCGGGTAGCGAAATCCGGCCGCCGATATGGTCGTACATGAACAGTCCCATGCGCACCATCCAGGCCGGACGCATCGATGCATCGTGCGGCACGATGAACTCCGCGGGCCGTACCAGATGCGGCGCGATGCGCAACATGACCTCGCGCTCCTGCAAGGACTCGCGGACCAGTCGAAATTCGTAGTGCTCCAGATAGCGCAGGCCCCCATGCACCATCTTCGAACTCCATTGGCTGGTCGCCGAGGCAATATCGCCCTGCTCGATCAGGCAGACCCGGAGGCCGCGGCCGGCCGCGTCTCGCGCAATGCCACAGCCATTGATCCCCGCGCCAATGATGGCAAGGTCGAACGGCTCAACAGTCACGCCCATCGCTCCCGGAAGCGCTCCAGCCACAGGAGCGAAATGGAAGTCTTTGCATCCGTGATGCGGCCGTCGCCCACCATGGCGATCGCCTCGTGGAACGGCAATGCAAACACTTCGAGGAATTCGCCCTCATCTCGCTGGTGGCCATGAAACTCAAGATCGCGCGCAATGTGGAGTTCGATGACTTCGTTTGAATAGCCGATCCCCATGTGCATCGTGGCCGTGTGTTGCCAGTTGCGTGCGCTGTATCCGGTCTCCTCAAGCAATTCGCGCGATGCGGTGACAGGATGGGGTTCGCCCGGGTCGATCTTGCCGGCCGGCAGCTCGATGAAGTGGCGGCGGACCGGGTAGCGGTATTGGTGCTCCAGCAAGATCGTGTTCGCATTTACGAAAGCGGCGATGACCACCGCTCCAGGGTGAAGCACGTACTCGCGGTAGGATTCGCCTCCGTCGGGCAAGCGCACGCGGTCGGCGTTGACCTTGACGAGTTTGCCATCCAGAACGCGCTCGCTAGCGAGCGTGGTCTCCGTGAAATCCGGGAGCAACGGCAAGCTCACGCGCACCCCGGCATCGAATCAGAGTGAACGCTGGATCGCGCTGACGCACACGCTGAGCAGCCCACCCGGCAACAACCCCAAGGCCAGGAGCGCCAATACATTCACCGCCAACAGTCCCCGCACCAAGGCCGGCGCGGCAATAGGCGACTGATCAACGGGAGGGTCAAAGTACATCAGCTTGACTACCCGCAAGTAATAGTAGGCGCCGATCACGCTCATCAGCACGGCAAACACCACCAGTTTCACGAAGTCCGCGTTCAATGCACCTTCGAGCACGGCCAACTTTGCCCAGAACCCAAGGAAAGGTGGAATTCCCGCCATCGAGAACATGATGATCATGATGAGAAACGCGATCCACGGCGAACGCTGGTTCATGCCCTTCAGGTCGTCGAGGTGATCCGCTTCAAATCCTTCACGAGATAGCAACAGGATCATGCCGAACCCGGCGATGCTCATCATGGCGTAGCTGATGGCGTAGAACATGCCTGACGCATAGCCGTTCTTGGTACCCGCAAGAATGCCGAGCAACAGGAAGCCCATGTGCGAAATGGTGGAGTAGGCCAGCATGCGCTTCAAATTGGTTTGCGCAATGGCCACGATGTTACCCAGCGCAATCGAACCCACCGCAAGCAGTGTGAGCATCATCTGCCAGTCCGCCGTGGCTCCATTCAGCGAATCCGCCAGAATGCGCATGATGAAGCCGAAGGCTGCGATTTTCGGTGCGCCGCCGATGAACAGGGTCATGGCAGTCGGTGCACCGTGATAGACATCCGGCACCCACATGTGGAATGGCACGGCGCCCAATTTGAAGGCCAGGCCGGCGACCACAAAAATCAGGCCAAACATGACCAGGGGATCATTGGCACGGCTGTATTCGACCGTCTTGGCAATCCGCGCGACATCGAGTGAGCCAGTCGCGCCGTAGATCATCGACATGCCATAGAGCAGCAGGCCGGATGCGAGTGCGCCCAGGATGAAATATTTCATCGCCGCTTCCGTGGACACCGCCGAATCGCGATTCAGGGCCACCATCGTGTAGCTGGAGAGGGCCAAGACTTCCAGGCCCATGTACAACGCCACGAAATGATTGGACGACACCATGATCATCATGCCCAATGTCGCGAACAACAAGAGCATCACGAACTCGCCGCTGTAGATCTTGCGCGCCACCAGATAGGCGCGGCTGTAGACCAGCGTCACTGCCACCGCCACCAGGATTGCGAGCTTGAGCGTCACACCCATCGCATCCTGCACAAACATGCCGCCAAACGCCTTCTGCGCCGGCGCCGCGAATTGCGGGAACAGCGTGAAGCCTACGGCCGCCAAGACGACCAGCGCCAGTGCCTCCAGCGTAAATGCGCGGTTCCCGCCTTCCGACTTTGCAAACAAGTCGTACAGCATCACGACGAGGATGCCCACGAGCAATATGACTTCCGGCCATGCGGCAGCGAAATTGATGGAGTCCAGGGTGATGGCCGTTTTCATTTCAATTTCCCCTGGGCCACATGGTCGAGCAACGCATTCACTGAAGCGTGCATGACATCCGTGAACGGATAGGGATAAACACCCATGCCAATCACGGCAACCGCGAGAATCGACAAGAAGAGCATTTCACGGCCATTGATGTCCGTCAGCGAGCGCACGTTGTCATTGGCAATGTCGCCGAATATGACGCGTTTGACCATCCATAACGTGTAGGCCGCACCGAGAATCAAGGTCGTCGCAGCAGCAAAGGCGTACCAGAAATTGGCGCGCATCGCGCCCAAGATCACCATGAATTCGCCCACGAATCCCGAGGTGGCCAGCAAACCGGCATTGGCCATGCCGAACAGCACGGCAAAGAACGCAAACTTCGGCATGGTGTTGATGACGCCACCATACGCGGCGATGTCGCGGGAGTGCACGCGGTCGTACAGGACGCCCACGCACAGGAACATCGCGGCGGAGATGAAGCCGTGGGAAATCATTTGCACCAATCCGCCTTCAACGCCCTGACTGTTGAAGATAAAGAACCCCAGCGTGACAAAGCCCATGTGCGAAATCGACGAATAGGCAATCAGCTTCTTCATGTCGGATTGCACCAGGGCCACGAACCCGATGTAGATCACCGCAATCAGCGACAAGGCGATCATGAAGCCGGCCAGCGACTGGCTGGCATCCGGGGCAATCGGCAAATTGAATCTCAAGAAGCCATAGGCGCCGATTTTCAGGGTGATGGCGGCCAAGACCACCGAACCGCCCGTGGGCGCTTCCACGTGGGCATCGGGCAACCAGGTGTGGACCGGCCACATCGGCACCTTCACGGAGAACGACGCGAAAAAGGCAAAAAACAGAAGCACCTGCGCAGTGGCCCCGAGTGGCACGCGGTGAAAGTCGACGATGTCGAAGCTACCATTGGTGGCGTTGTACAAATAGATCAGTGCCGCGAGCATCAGCAGGGAGCCCAACAAGGTATAGAGGAAGAACTTGACCGCCGCATACACGCGGTTTGGTCCGCCCCACACGCCGATGATCAGGAACATCGGGATCAGCATGGCTTCGAAAAACAGATAGAACAATGCCGCATCTGTCGCCGCGAACACGCCGTTGATCAGGCCCGACATGATCAAGAATGCGGCCAAATACTGGGAAACCTTGTTCTCGATCACTTCCCATGCCGCACTCACCACGAGGATCGTCGTGAAACTGTTCAACAGGATGAAAGGCATTGAAATGCCATCCACGCCCAGCGCGTAGTGGATGTTGAATCGCTCGATCCAGCTCAGGCGCTCGACGAACTGCATACCGGCTTGCGCGGAATCAAAACCGGTCCACAAGGGAATTGCGACCGCCAACCCGGCCAGCGACCCGGTGAGCGCCAGCCAGCGTGCCGTACCTTTTTGCGCATCGGCATTGAGCGCCAACACCAGGATGCCCACGACGATGGGCACCCAGATGGAAAGCGAGAGGTAAATGGAACTGCTTTGCATATTGTTCTTGTCTTGTCCCTAGGACTATTCCAGTAACTACGCCAGCTTGGTGTAGACGATTGAAAGCAGCACGAAGACGCCGAAGATCATCGTGAACGCATACGTATAGACGTGGCCGGATTGCACATGGCGCACCACGCCTGAGAACCAGCCGATGACTTTGGCAGTGCCGTTGACCATCAGCCCGTCAATGATCTTCACGTCGCCGAATTTCCACAACCCATGGCCCAATGCACGCGACCCGCCTGCAAAGAACCATTCATAGGCGCGATCAAATCCGTATTTTTCCTCAAGCACTTTCACAGGCGCAGCGAGTGCCGCGCGGATTTTCCCCGGCGTGGCGGGGCTCACCACATAGCAGTAATAGGCCATGGCCGCACCCGCCACGGCGAGCCAGAACGGTAGCGTCTTGAAACCGTGCAGGACCATGGCACCAGCGCCGTGGAATTCGGCCTTCAGGCGCGCCATCGTTTCTGTGGCCGCAATGGAACCGGCGAAATAGCCCCCATGGAGCATGGGTTCAATGGTGATCCAGCCAATGGCCACGGACGGGATCGCCAACAAGATCAAGGGCAAGGTCACGACCCATGCGGTTTCATGCGGCTTCTCGCCCGGGGCAAGGCCGTGATGGTGGTCGCCGTGGTCGTCATGGTGCTCGCCCGGCAACGCATCGTGAAACCGTTCTTTGCCATGGAACGCAAAGAACACCAGGCGGAATGAATACAAGGCGCCTACAAACACACCGGCAACTGCCGCCCAATACGCAATGTCCGCCCCCGGCGTGCTGGACAGGTGCAGCGCCTCGATGATCGAATCCTTCGAGAAGAATCCGGCGAACGGCGGAAAGCCCGCATTGGCAAGCGCACCGATGAAGACCGTCAAATAGGTAATCGGCATGTACTTGCGCAAGTTGCCCATCTTGCGCATGTCCTGCTCATGGTGGAGCGCAATGATGACCGACCCCGCTCCCAGGAACAGCACAGCCTTGAAGAAGGCGTGGGTCATCAAATGGAAAATGCCTGCGCCGTAGGCGCCCGCACCCAAGGCCATCGTCATGTACCCCAACTGCGACAGCGTCGAGTACGCGACCACCCGCTTGATGTCGTACACCACGATGGCGATCAACGCCATGAAAAACGCCGTGATGGTGCCGATGAACAACACGAACGATTGTGCCGTGGGAGACATTTCGAACAGCGGCGACATGCGCGCCACCATGAAAATGCCGGCCGTCACCATCGTCGCCGCATGGATCAACGCAGAAATCGGGGTCGGGCCTTCCATCGAATCCGGCAACCACACGTGCAACGGGAATTGCGCAGACTTGCCCATGGCGCCGACGAAAAGACCAATGCAAATGCAGGTGATCAGCAGCCACTCGCTGCCCGCGAAAAGCGAGATCGTCTTCTTCGCCAAGTCGGGCGCCAGCTTGAACACTTCGGCGTAATCAAGCGTGCCGAAGTACGCGAAGATCAGTCCGATCCCCAGCAGAAAACCGAAATCGCCCACGCGGTTGACGAGGAAGGCTTTGAGGTTCGCGTAAATCGCGGACGGTCGCTTGAACCAGAAGCCGATCAAGAGATACGACACCAAGCCCACCGCTTCCCAGCCGAAGAACAATTGCACGAAATTGTTGCTCATCACCAGCATCAGCATGGCAAAGGTGAAGAGCGAGATGTAGGCGAAGAAGCGCGTATAGCCCTCATCCTCGGCCATGTAGCCGATGGTGTAGATGTGCACCATGAGCGAAACGAAGGTCACCACCAGCATCATGGTGGCAGTGAGCGGGTCGATCAGAAAGCCGATGGCGAGCTTGATGCCACCGGCATTCAGCCAAGTGTAGATATCGCCATTGAAGGTCTTGCCGGCCTGAACATCCTGAAAGACGAAGCACGACAGCGCAAATGCAGCGGTCACACAAAAGATGGTGGCGCTGTGCGCAAACGCGCGGCCGAGCCTGCCGAAGAAGCCGGCGAGGATTGCTCCGAGCAGCGGAAGCAACGGAATTGCAAGGAGAGCCAGTTTGTTTTCGATCATGTTGTTCTTAGCGCACCGGCACGAAAGTCAAGCACTGGCGCGGCGATTGAGGCATTTTTGGCTTGGAAGGCCCGCCGGATATGGAGTATGTCAATCGCATTTGCGCATCACCCCTTGAGGGTCCCAATATCATCGACGTTGATCGATTTCAGATTCCGGAACAGCACCACGAGGATGGCCAGGCCGATCGCAGACTCCGCCGCGGCTACCGTCAGGATGAAAAACACGAACACCTGGCCGTCAAGGTTGTTCCAGAAATGGGAAAACGCGATGAAATTCAAATTGACCGCCAGGAGCATCAGTTCGATGGCCATCAACAGGACGATGATGTTCTTGCGGTTCAGGAAGATGCCCGCGACGGAAATCGCAAACAGCGCGGCGGAGAGGATGAGGTAGTGGCTGAGCGTGATGGTCATGGTTGGTGCGGCCGGCTTACGCCTTCGGCACGCCCTCCTCGCCTGCGGCAACGGGTTTCTCGGCGTCCATCTTGATGATCTTCAGCCGGTCGCCGGACTTCACGCGGACTTGGGCGCCCACATCCTGCGCCTTGACCGCGCGCTTGCCGCGATGGGTCAACGCGATGGCGGCAATCATGGCGATCAGCAGGACCACCGCCGCCAACTCGAAGGGCAACAGATAATCCGTGTACAGCACGCGGCCCAACTCACGGGTGTTGGAGACCCCGGGCGGGGGCCCGCCCTGCGAAATGACGCGGCTGAATCCCATCTTGGCCCACAACAGCAAGCCCATCTGCGCCACCATCAGCACGGCCACCGTCGCGGCCACCGGCAAATGCTGCCAGAAGCCCTCACGCAATTTGTCGAAGTTGATGTCGAGCATCATCACCACAAACAGGAACAGCACCATGACGGCGCCCACATAAACCAGGATGAGCGTCAGGGCCAGGAATTCGGCATACAGCAGGATCCAGATGCCCGACGCCGTGACGAAGGCCAGCACCAGGAACAAAGCGGCATGCACGGGATTGCGTGCCGTGATGACGCGCAGGCCCGAAAACAGCAGGACTGCGGCAAAGGTATAGAAAACGATGGCGTGAAAGCTCATGGTGGGGTCTAGCGATAGGCCGCATCCTCGCCACGACGCTTGGCGATTTCTGCTTCGTATCTGTCGCCAATCGCCAACAGCATCGGCTTGGTGTAGTAGAGGTCGCCACGCACTTCGCCGTGGTACTCGTGCAGGTGCGTTTCGACAATGGAATCAACCGGGCAGGACTCCTCGCAGAAACCGCAGAAGATGCACTTGGTCAGGTCGATGTCGTAGCGCGTGGTGCGGCGCGTGCCGTCATCACGCTGCTCGGATTCGATGGTAATGGCCATGGCCGGGCACACCGCCTCGCACAACTTGCAAGCGATGCAGCGTTCCTCGCCGTTGGGGTACCGGCGCAGAGCATGAAGCCCGCGGAAACGCGGGCTCATCGGTGTTTTCTCTTCCGGATACAACACCGTGATCTTGCGGGCAAACAAATGCCGGCCGGTGAGCTTGAGCCCTTGGTAGAGCTCGCTCAACAACAGGCTCGATACGAATTCCTTGGCTCTATCCAGCATGTTTGGTTCCAAACCACCAATTGATGACCGGCCAGTCGCGCACCGGGTCCATCAGCATGACGCCGACCAACACGATCCAGACGATCGTGATGGGAATGAAAATCTTCCAGCCGAGCCGCATGATCTGGTCGTAGCGGTAGCGCGGGAACGACGCGCGGATCCAGACGAACAGAATCATCAGCGACAGCATTTTGATGAGCAGCCACCAGATTCCGGGCTCACCGAGGAGAGGCACGGACCGCGGGAAAGGAGACAGCCACCCGCCCAGGAACAGCAAAGACGACAATGCCGTGCAGAGCAGCATGTTGGCGTACTCGGCCAGGAAGAACATCGACCAGGTCATGCCCGAATATTCGACCAGCGGCCCGGCCACGATTTCCGATTCACCTTCCGCCACATCGAACGGATGACGGTTGGTTTCCGCCACGCCGGAAATGAACTGGATGGCGAACAAGGGCAGCAATGGAATCCAGAACCATTCGAGGAAACCATACGGGCCGTCCTGACGCGCCACCGCCTGTGTGAGATTCAACGTTCCCGCCGCCATCAATGCGCCCACCAAGGCGAAACCCATGGCAATTTCGTACGACACGACCTGTGCCGCCGAACGCAGCGCCCCGATGAAGGCGTATTTGGAATTGGACGCCCAGCCGGCAATGATCACGCCGTAGACACCCATCGAGGTCATGGCCAGCACGACGAGAATCGACGCATCAACATTGGCGACAACCCAATCCGGCGTAAACGGAATGACCGCCCACACGGCCATCGCCGGAATGACGGAGATTGCCGGTGCAATCAGGAACAGCCATTTGTTGGCGCCGCTCGGCACCACTTGTTCCTTGATCAGCAGCTTCAAGGCGTCCGCAACCGGCTGCGCCAATCCACCCAACGCTTTGATCCCGAAGAAGGTCACGCGGTTTGGACCACGGCGAACCTGCATCCAGCCGATGACCCAGCGCTCAACCAACTGGAAGTACATCACGAAGGCCAGCACAGGCAGCATGACCATGAGAATCATCACCACCGTTTTGGCCAGCGCCCAAGCCGGGGGACCCCACATCGGCCCCAAGTGGCTGAGAAATCCTTGATTCAAGGTTTGGATGAGTTCGTTCATGGTGTCAATCGCCGGCCCTACTCCGCCGCCGCAGCCAAGGCTGCCTTTTCAAGGGACACCACGCCCGACGCGGCACCCAGACTGCTGGTTTCACCGAGGGCACACGCGACACGCGCGCATCCCGCCGCAAGGCCCTTGTCGATGCGCACTTTGAGCTGCACCGACCTACCGCCTTGCGCGACACTGACAAGGTCACCGTCAGCGACACCCAATTTTTCTGCAACATCCTTGGACAAAGCCGCGAATCGCGCACGCTTTGCATCGGCTGTCTTCTGCAGGCTCGTCGCACGGCGCACCAGCGCGTCCGACGAATACAAAGGCACTTCGCCAACCCGCTCGATGCCGTCAGCTTTCGAGGGCAATTTAATTTCAACACCGCCGATCAGGTTGTTGAGCTTGCCGGATACATGCGAAGTCAAGTCCGGCGCAATCGCGGCACGCACCTGTTCAATGTTCTCGTGGTCAAACCCGCCGATGCCGAATTCGTTGCCCAACACCCGCAAGACTTTCCAGGCCGGCCGTGATTCGCCACGCGGCTTCACCACGCCATTGAAGGATTGTGCACGCCCTTCCATGCTGACAAAAGTACCGGCGGTCTCCGTGAACGGCGTGACGGGGAGCAATACGTCTGCAACTTCGTCCAGCGGACCGCGATATGCAGTGAGCGCCACCACGAAGTCAGCCTGTTTCAACGCCGCCATGGTTGCGGCAGGATCATGACAATCTTCAGGCTCCAAGCCCATCAGCAAGAAACCTTTGCGGGGCTTGCACACCATGCCTTGCGCACAAAAACCTTCGGCGCCGGGCTCCGCGCCCACCACGGCGGCACCCACCGCGTTGGCCGATTCAACCAGGAAGCCAAGTTTTCCCCCGGCAAGCCGGGCAATTTCTTGCGCCAAGACATGAATCGCGGTGAAGTCCGGGTGCTGCTGCGCATAGTTGCCGACCAGCACGGCAACTCGCTCCTTGCCCGTGAGATTCTGTGCAATGGCACGCGCTTCCGCTGAGACATTGACATGCGCAACCGCCGCGGCCACGCCTGCCGGCAAGCTGGCGTTGCGACTCTCTGCCAGCGCCTTTGCAATCGCGCCGAGCGTTTCAACCAACTGCGAGGGCCGGACAATGGCCCGGTGGGCAACATTCATCAGCAATTCGTCGTCAGCCACGTGGACCACGTTAAGCGCCAACCCCTTCTTCGCACCGGCACGCAGACGCGCCGCGATGAGCGGATGCTCCTTGCGGATCGTGGAGCCGACCAGCAACACGCTCTGCTGTGTGGAGATCTCCGCCACCGGCAGGCCCAACCAACGCGCACCGGAGAACCTGCCGTCCGCAGTCGTATCCGCCTGGCGCAGACGCGTGTCGATGTTGTTCGAGCCAAGACCGCGCACAAGCTTGTTCAGCAAGTGCAATTCTTCCAGGGTCGAATTCGGTGAGGCCAGCGCCGCGAGTCCTTCGGGACCATGGTGCTTCTTGGCCTCGGCAAGTCCGGCGACGGCCGTGCTGAGCGCGGTAGGCCAATCAGTTTCCTGCCATTGGTCCCCGACCTTGACCATCGGGCGGTCCAGGCGGCTTTCGCAGTTCAATCCTTCATACGAAAAGCGATCGCGGTCCGAAAGCCAGCATTCGTTGATGGCTTCATGTTCCAAAGGCAGGACACGCATCACGGTGTCCTGCTTGACCTGCACGATGAGGTTACTGCCCAGGCCATCGTGGGGAGCCACAGATTTGCGGCGCGCCAACTCCCAGGTGCGCGCGGCGTAACGGAAGGGTTTGCTGGTCAGTGCGCCTACCGGACAGAGGTCGATCATGTTGCCCGACAGTTCGGAATCCACCGTGCGTCCGACAAAACTCAGTATCTCCGAGTGCTCGCCGCGCCCGGCCATCCCGAGTTCCATGACGCCGGCAATTTCCTGCCCAAACCGCACGCAGCGCGTGCAGTGGATGCAGCGGGCCATTTCCTGCATGGACACCAAGGGTCCCACATCCTTGTGGAACACGACGCGCTTTTCTTCCTTGTAGCGCGAGGCAGAGCCTCCGTAGCCGACCGACAGGTCCTGCAATTGGCACTCGCCGCCCTGGTCACAGATCGGGCAATCCAGCGGGTGGTTGATGAGCAGGAACTCCATGACACTTTTCTGTGCATTTTTGGCGTACTCCGACGCCGTCTGCACTTTCATGCCCTCGGTGGCCGGTGTTGCACACGCCGGGAGTGGCTTGGGCGCCTTTTCCACCTGCACCAGACACATGCGGCAATTGGCCGCAATCGAAAGCTTCTTGTGATAGCAAAAGTGCGGCACGAAAATGCCGAGCTTGGTGGCGGCGTCCATTACTGTGGCGCCATTTTCCACCGCAACATTTTTGCCGTCGATTTCGAGATTGACCATGGTTATTCAGCCGCCATTGCCAGAGGTGCGGGTGCAGGGGTCGAATACCCGCCCGGTGCCACCATGCAGCGCTTGTGGACCACGTGATACTCAAATTCTTCGCGGTAGTTTTTGACAAAGGCACGTACCGGCATTGCCGCGGCATCACCCAAGGCGCAAATCGTCTTGCCCTGAATCTGGTCCGCGAGATTCAGCAACAAGTCCATGTCCTCTTGCCGTCCCTCACCATGCTCGATGCGGTGGATGATCCGGTAAAGCCAGCCGGTGCCCTCGCGGCACGGCGTGCACTGACCGCAGGATTCTTCAAAGTAGAAATAGGCAAGGCGCTCCGCCGCCTTCACCATGCAGGTGGTCTCATCCATCACAATGACGGCGCCGGACCCCAGCATGGAGCCGGCCTTGGCGATGGAGTCGTAGTCCATGTCCAGCGTCATCATGAGATCCCCCTTGATGACCGGCATGGACGACCCGCCGGGAATCACGCCCTTCAGTTTGCGTCCGCCCCGCATCCCCCCGGCCATTTCCAAAAGCTTCGCGAACGGCGTACCCATCCTGACTTCGTAATTGCCCGGCTTGTTGACATGCCCGGACACGGAAAAAAGCTTGGTGCCGCCATTGTTGGGCTTGCCCAACGCGAGGTACGCATCACCTCCTTCGCGCAGGATCCATGGCACAGCTGCAAACGTTTCCGTATTGTTGATGGTGGTGGGTTTTCCGTACAGCCCAAAACTGGCAGGGAATGGCGGCTTGAAACGCGGCTGGCCTTTCTTGCCTTCCAGCGATTCGAGCAGTGCGGTTTCTTCGCCGCAGATGTAAGCCCCATACCCATGGTGGGCATGCAGTTCGAAGTTGAAATTCGAGCCGAGGATGTTCTTCCCAAGGTAGCCGGCAGCCCGCGCCTCCTCGAGCGCCTCTTCAAAACGCTCGTACTCGGCCCACACCTCGCCGTGAATGTAGTTGTAACCGACTTCGGTCCCGGTTGCATACCCGGCGATGATCATGCCCTCAATGAGGATATGCGGGTTATAGCGGATGATGTCGCGGTCCTTGAAAGTGCCCGGCTCGCCCTCGTCGGTATTGCACACTAGGTACTTGGCCCCCGGAAACGCGCGCGGCATGAAGCTCCACTTGAGTCCCGTCGGGAAGCCTGCTCCGCCGCGGCCCCGCAATGCCGACTTCTTGACCTCGGCCACGACGTCTTCGGGCTTGATGCCGTCTTTCAGAATCTTGCGCAAGGCCTGATAGCCCGCACGTGATTCGTAATCCTTAAGGCGCCAGTTCTGTCCGTCGAGACCCTTCATCAGGATCGCGTCTGGCCCGTAGTCAATCATGCTCATTTGAGGTCCTCAATGAGTTGATCGACTTTGTCGTTGCTCATGAATGAGCACATGCGCTTGTTGTTCACCAGCAAGACCGGCGCGTCGCCGCAGGCCCCCATGCATTCGCCTTCCATCAGGGTGAATCGGCCGTCGGCCGTGGTCTCGCGAAAATCCACACCCAACTTGGCTTTCAGGTGATTGGCGCAATCGTCTCCGCCGGACAATGCGCAAGGCAGGTTGGTGCACACCGTAATCTTGTGCCGGCCCGTCGGCTTCAGGTTATACATGTTGTAGAACGTGGCCACTTCAAAGACAGCGACAGGCGGCATCCCGATGTATTGCGCGACGGCCTCCATGATTGCGCTGGAGAGCCATCCATGTTCATCCTGGGCGATGGCGAGCGCCGACATGACGGCCGACTGCCGTTGATCCACCGGATACTTGGTCAATTCGCGATCAATCTTCTTTTTGGCGTCAGCGGACAACATGCTTACTCGCCCTTCCAATAATCGACATTTGCAGAGGATTCGGTCATGTGGCGGAATCGCGGTTCACCCACGGCAAACGCCCCCACCTTGTTCGAATCCGGGTATTCGCAGATCTCCGCCGGCATCATGGTGCTGACGGAGATGTAGGCCAGTTCCGCGTTGGAGTCATTGATGATCTGGTGAGCCGTTTCCGGCCCCCCCGTCGGGCAGCAGATGAAATCACCCGCCCTGATCTTGCGCGACTCCGCGCCATAGCGGAGCAAACCCGAACCACGCACAACAAAAAACATTTCTTCTTCCGCCCGATGGCTGTGGAAAGGGCAGGACCGCTTGCCCGGCTGCACCACATCGAAGGAATAGCCCAACTGACTTGCGCCCACCACTGGCCCCACACGCGCGGAGGCACTTGCAAAGGATTCGCCCTTGCTGAACAACTCAAGCTGAAGTTCGTCGATATTCACGACCCGTTTGTCGATCACGCGTGCACCGGCAGGAGTCATCGATCGATCTCCCCAAAAACGATGTCCTGCGTGCCGATGATCGTCACGACGTCCGCAATCATGTGGCCGCGTGACATTTCGTCAAGTGCGGACAGATGCACAAATCCCGGAGGGCGAATCTTCACGCGGTACGGCTTGTTCGCGCCATCGGAAATCAAATAGATACCAAATTCGCCCTTGGGATGCTCGACAGCGGCATAGGTCTCGCCGGGCGGCACGTAAAAACCCTCGGAGAAGAGCTTGAAATGATGGATCAGCTCTTCCATGTTGGTCTTCATGGCTTCACGCGATGGCGGGGCCACCTTGTGGTCCTCACTGATCACGGGACCCGGATTCTTGCGCAACCAATCCACACATTGCTTGATGATCCGGTTGGCTTCGCGCATTTCCTGAACGCGAACCAGATACCGGTCATACGAGTCACCGTTGGTACCCACCGGGATGTCGAAATCGACCTTGTCATACACTTCGTAGGGCTGTTTCTTGCGCAAGTCCCAGGCGATGCCTGACCCGCGCAACATCGGGCCGGTAAATCCCAGATTCAGCGCGCGCTCCGGGGAAACAATGCCGATATCGACAAGCCGCTGCTTCCAGATGCGGTTATCCGTCAGCAAGGTTTCATAGTCGTCCACATAGCCCGGAAAGCGCTGGGTAAAGTCTTCAATGAAATCCAGCAGCGATCCCTGGCGATTCTCGTTGAGCCGCTTCATGTCGGCTGCGCTGCGATTCATCTGCTCATATTGCGGCATCTTTTCCGGCAAATCGCGATAGACGCCCCCCGGCCGGTAGTACGCGGCATGCATGCGCGCCCCCGACACCGCTTCATAGCAATCCAGCAAATCCTCGCGCTCGCGGAACGCATAGAGGAACACGGTCATCGCACCGACGTCCAGCGCGTGGGCACCAATCCACAACAAGTGGTTGAGGATGCGCGTGATCTCGTCGTACATGACCCGGATGTACTGCGCGCGCAACGGGACCTCGATACCTGCGAGCTTTTCGATGGCCATGACATAGGCATGCTCGTTGGACATCATGGACATGTAGTCCAAGCGATCCATGTAAGGCACGGACTGGAGGTACGTCCGCGTTTCCACCAACTTCTCGGTCGCACGGTGCAACAGCCCTACATGCGGGTCCGCGCGCATCACCACTTCACCGTCGAGTTCCAGCACCAATCGCAGCACGCCGTGGGCGGCCGGATGCTGCGGCCCAAAATTCATGGTGTAGTTCTTGATCTCGTTCACAGTGCCAGCCACCCAAAATTGGATGGTCTTTCGACAAGGGTGCCACCATGAGTTTCAGTGCAGGCTGACTTGTGCAGCAAGTCAAGCGAGCGAAGCGAGCGGCCGAAGCTAAAATTCATGGTGTAGTTCTTGATCTCATTCATCGCGGTCATGACTTGCGCCCCGCGTAGTTCTCTTCACGAATCACCCGCGGTACCACTTCGCGGGGCTCGATCGTCACGGGTTGATAGATGACCCGCTTCTGTTCGGGGTCGTACCGCATCTCGACATTGCCGTGAACCGGGAAATCCTTGCGGAACGGGTGGCCGACAAATCCGTAATCGGTCAGGATCCGACGCAAATCGTTGTGCCCGTTGAACACAATTCCATAGAGGTCAAACGCCTCGCGTTCAAACCAGTTCGCCGAGGACCACAACTCGACGACGGAATCCACCATC
>JBGAUM010000038.1:0-28353 GCA_044228625.1 Usitatibacteraceae bacterium
CAGCTGATGGGGGTAATTCTCGGCGCAGCGCCTTTGCACAACAACGACCGAATTCAGCGGTATGTGAATCAAGTGGGTCGCTGGATCGCAAGTCATTCAGAACGCCCCAATCTTCCTTGGCGCTTTGCGGTGCTCGAGTCACCATTGGTGAATGCAGGCGCGGCTCCTGGCGGACAGATTTACATTACAACAGGCCTACTCTTCAGGATGCGCAGCGAATCGGAGTTGGCTGGGGCGTTGGCGCATGAAATTGCGCATGTCGTGCAGCGGCACCATATCAAGGCTTACCAAAGCGGTGGGTGGTCAAAAGTTGCAGGAATTGGGCTGGGTGCCGTCGTCGATGCGAAAGTAAAAGCGCCCGGGGCTTTGGGTGAACTAGGTAAGCAAGGGTTAAAGATGGGAATCGAGAGCGCGCGCAAGTTGGTGCTCTTGTCTTTGGATCGAGGCGAAGAAGAGCAGGCGGACCGCATGGGCATGGTACTCGCGGCGCGTGCGGGCTACGATCCGTTTGGATTGCCGTCCACGATTCAAATTTTGCAGTCAGTGATCGGAGATCAAGGTTCGACCAGCGTCCTGTTTTCCACGCATCCCACGCCGGAAGCCCGCCTCGCAGCCTTGGACAAATCGATGAGCAGCGTCATGGAGCGCTATTCGGGCCAAGCCAATTTGCAAGACCGTTTTGTCTCAACGATTTTGGGCACGCCGATTCCCTCGGGCGCATCGACTGCGACGAGCAAACCAGCCGCCAAACCCCCGGCCAAGGCACCGCCCAAGAAATAGGGATCGCCGAATCGCGCCAGAAAAGGGCCGGGAAACCGGCCCTTTCTCATTCCACGGCTGGGTAATGACCCTCGATTCAGCTTGTCCCGCCACGGCTCGGCCCCCGCCTTCTGCAATTCATCCCACCGGTGTTGAGCGCCGGGCCGGCCACGCCGACAATGGCGACATCTAAACACCGCATTGAGGAAGATTGTCATGATCAAGCCCACCCGCACCTGGCTCTTTGCCTTGCTTGGCCTTGTGGTCATTTTTGCCCTGGGGTTCGCCCTGTTCCAGTGGAACGTGGCGCACGAATTCCCGGGCTCCATCGTGATCGGCGATCATGACCTGTCGGATTCCCCCTACGGCTGGATGATCGCCATCCCAATCCTGTTCCTGGTCGGCCTGTTGCTGACGGTAATTTTTGCCGGTGTCGCCGCCATCGTGGTGCTGGCGCTGGGCTTTGCCGCGCTGATGGTGGTGCTGGGCCTGACGCTTGCCGCGGTGCCCTTCGCGCTGATCCTTGGCATCCCGGCGCTCGCGATCTACGGCTTCATCAAGCTGATCGAACGCGACCGCAAGGCCGCAGCGGCCTGAGTCGCAGCGGCCGATCTGGGATCGGCCATGGAAGTTTCGAATGGCAAGAAGCCCCGGAGACTCTCCGGGGCTTTTTTGTGTCCGCAAGTTCCGCTAGCGGAACTTGATGATCTGCGTGTCCGGCGGCTCGACAAACTCCTGCGGGTCAAATGCGAGGTCACCCACGCCGGGCGGTTCAGCGTTCTGATCGGCAGCCACGGCGCTGAAATCGAACAGCGCACGATCCATCAGGTGCGAGGGCACCACGTTGGACAGTGACCGCACGATGTTGTCGACTCGCCCCGGGAATTTCTTGTCCCAGTCGATGAGCATTTGCTTGACTTGCTGGCGTTGCAGGTTGTCCTGCGAACCGCACAGGTCGCACGGGATGATCGGGAACTGCCGGTACTCGGCGTAGGCTTCCAGGTCGCGCTCTTCCACGTAGGCCAGCGGGCGAATGACGATATGCCGGCCGTCATCGCTTTGCAGCTTCGGGCTCATGGCCTTCATCTTGCCGCCGAAGAACATGTTGAGGAACAGCGTGTTCACGATGTCATCGCGATGGTGCCCCAGCGCGATCTTGGTCGCACCGATTTCCTTTGCCACCCGGTAGATCACCCCGCGCCGTAACCGCGAGCACAGCGAGCACATGGTCCTGCCTTCGGGAATCAGCCGTTTCACCGTCGAATAGGTGTCCTGCTCGGCGATGTGAAATTCGATGTCGAGTGACTTCAAATAGTCCGGCAGCACGTGCGCCGGATATCCGGGGTGTTTCTGGTCCAGGTTGAATGCCACCACCGTGAATGGCACGGGCGCATTGACCTTGAGCTTCAGCAGAATGTCGAGCAGCCCGTAGCTGTCCTTGCCGCCCGAAAGGCACACCATGACCTTGTCGCCTGGGTCGATCATGGAATAGTCGGCCACCGCCTGCCCGACCAATCGGCGAAGCCGTTTGGTGAGCTTGTTCCCCTCGAATTGCTGTTTGGGGGTCAGCGTCTGCGCCGCCGCGTGACTGGTGGAATCCATGTCCGCATTTTATCGTGCCGCGCAAATTCCCAGCAGATAGAGTTCAAATCCTAGAGCGGACGCCGTTTTTCAGGCGTTTTCGGCCGGAATACCTTGTCAGGCAATGGGTTTGACCTTTGGAAGGCGTTCAAAGCGCCAACGACCTTCCCCCATCCACTGCCACGATCTGGCCCGTCACGAAAGGTGCGTCGAGCATCAGCATCTTGACCGCACCGGCGATATCTTCCGGGGAGC
The DNA here is from genome assembly GCA_044228625.1 of Usitatibacteraceae bacterium. Lineage (GTDB taxonomy): Bacteria > Pseudomonadota > Gammaproteobacteria > Burkholderiales > Usitatibacteraceae > UKL13-2. The sequence goes on from JBGAUM010000038.1 coordinate 2,596, forward strand.
CGGTTCTTTGCAAGGGGGTTTGCGCCGTGATGCGACGCTGCTCCTCGGAGGGAAAATCATGGCCGGTTTCGGGCCACAGGATTGCACCGGGTGCCACGCCATTGACCCGCACCTCCGGTGCAAGCTCAAGGGCCAGGGCGCGGGTCAGACCCACCAGTCCCGCCTTTGCCGTGGTGTAGACCGCGAAGTTCTTGAGTGGACGCTCGGCATGAATATCCACGATGTTGACGATGGCGCCCCGCGTTTTCCGCAGATGCGGCGCGGCGGCCTGGCTTAAAAAGAGGGGCGCTTTCAGATTGCTGTCGATGAGATCGATCCATTGGTCCTCGTCGATGGTCCCCACCGGCGTGGCGTAAAACGTGGAGGCGTTGTTGACCAGTCCGTCGAGCCGGCCGAACTCGCTGGCGGCATGCTCCACCAAGCCCTTCAACGCGTTGTACGCCAGCAAGTCGCCCTGCACTACGACTGCGGACTTGGGGCGAGTGCCATTGAGCCTTTTGACCAAGGCGTCTGCTTCATCGCGGGAGCGGTTGCAGTGCACGATGACGTTGGCACCGGCAGTGTGCAGGGTGGTGACGATGGCGGCGCCCACGCGTCGCGCGGCACCCGTGACAAGGATGGCTTTGGTTGCTGCATTCATTGAGTTAACCCGGAGGCCCGCATGGGATAATTTTTTCCTGGTGTGCCGGTCGATGGAATCTCAATCCATCACCTCATTGCCTGCATCGACTTGCAAGTCGACCGCTGCGGCGCACACTTCTTTGGATTCTACTGCCCCATGCAAATTGCCTTGCCGCACGGCCACTCTTCAATCCTTCCCCCGCCCGATACCGATGCGCTCGCCCATTCACTGGCGTGCGCAGAATTGCTGCGTGCGGAGATCGCCACGGCCGGAGGCTGGATACCGTTCGCGCAATACATGGACCGCGCGTTGTATGCGCCGGGCCTCGGCTACTACGCCGCAGGCGCCCGCAAGTTTGGCGCGGAGGGTGACTTTGTCACGGCCCCGGAAATCTCTCCGCTGTTTGGACGCTGTCTTGCGAGATCCATCGAGGATTCCATTCGTGCAACCCAAGGCAGTGTGCTGGAATTGGGTCCCGGTTCGGGAAAGCTTGCGCGAGACGTGCTGCTGGAGTTGGATGCACGACACGCGCTGCCAGGTCGATACCTTCTTCTCGAAGTCAGCGCGGATCTGCGCGAGCGCCAGCATGCGCTTCTCAGCGCCTTGCCCCCCCATTTGTTTAAGCGCGTGGAATGGTGCGACGCATTGCCGGAGGCTTTCCGCGGTGCTGTATTGGCCAACGAGGTGCTTGACGTCGTGCCCATCCATCTTTTGATGCGCCGGGGCGGAAAGTGGCAGGAACGCGGTGTTGCCGCCATAGGTGAAACGATGGGTTGGGCGGACCGGCGTTGTGCCGATCCGGATTTGACGGCGTTGGCAGTGCGAATTGACGAAGCGCAATTTGCCGGCGCAATTCCGGAGGATTATGTCGTCGAGGTGTGCCCGCAAGCGTGCGCGCTGGCAGCCAGCGTGGGCACAGCGTTGGCAGAAGGAGTGATCCTGTGGATCGACTATGGATTCCAAGCCCGGGAGGTCTATCACCCCTCGCGGCACATGGGTACCTTGATGTGCCATTACCGTCACTTTGCCCACCCCGATCCCTTTCTGTATCCGGGATTGCAGGACATCACCGCGCACGTGGATTTCTCTGCGATTGCCAAGGCCGGCGCCGACGCAGGGCTCGCACTGGCGGGGTATTCGACGCAAGCACAATTCCTGCTTGCGTCCGGCCTGGTGGACATCTTGCCCAGGGAAGGATCTGCCGAAACGCAAATCAGAACCGCGCAGCAGGTCCAGCGCCTCACATCGCCGGCGGAAATGGGAGAGTTGTTCAAAGTGCTTGGATTTGCCAAGGGAAATCATGAAATTGCCGCGTTCGCCAAGGCGCGGCCCTTGCCGCTTTGAAGTAACATGCCCGCAGGTTTGAGGGCGGAAACATTGCCTTGAACAACGGGCCAACAGGAATGTCAGGGAGCATAGCAATGCCGCAAGTCATCGGAGTTCCGAAGGAGACTTTTCCCCTCGAAAAACGCGTCGCCACCGTTCCGGAAGTGATCGAGAAACTCAGGAAACTCGGGTTTTCGATTGCCGTCGAGAGTGGTGCAGGCGAGGGCGCCAACGTCAGCGATGCCGATTACACGGCTGCGGGTGCCACGGTACTTGCGGATGCGAAGGCGCTCTACGGCGCATCCGACATCGTTTTCAAGGTGCGCGCGCCGTCGATGGACGAAGTCGCACTCTTGAAGGAAGGGCAGACACTGATCTCCTTCATCTGGCCGGCGCAGAACCCTGACCTGATGCAAGCCCTGGCGGCGAAGAAGGTCAACGTGCTGGCCATCGATTGCCTGCCGCGCACACTGTCCCGTGCGCAGAAGATGGACGCGCTGACTTCAATGGCGGGCATCAGCGGCTACCGCGCCGTGATCGAGGCGGCCAATGCCTTCGGGCGATTCTTCAGCGGCCAAATCACCGCCGCGGGCAAGGTGCCGCCGGCCAAGGTGTTCATCGCTGGTGCCGGGGTGGCGGGTCTTGCGGCCATCGGCACGGCGGCCAACATGGGCGCCATCGTGCGCGCCAACGACACGCGCGCCGAGGTGGCGGACCAGGTCAAGTCGCTGGGCGGCGAGTTCGTCAAGGTCAATTACGAGGAGGAAGGTTCCGGGGGCGGCGGCTATGCCAAGGTCATGTCCGAAGGCTTCCAGGCCGCGCAACGTGAAATGTATGCGCAGCAGGCCAAGGAAGTGGACATCATCATCACCACCGCGCTCATTCCCGGAAAACCCGCGCCCAAACTCATCACAGCCGACATGGTGAAATCCATGAAGGCGGGCAGCGTCATCGTGGACATGGCGGCCGAGCAGGGCGGCAACTGCGAGCTGACCGAGCGTGACAGGGCGGTGGTCAAGCACGGCGTGACCATCATTGGATACACGGACCTCGCGAGCCGCCTGGCCAAGCAATCTTCCACGCTGTATGGCACCAACTTGTTTCGCCTGTCCGAGGAGCTTTGCAAGACCAAGGACGGCGTCATCAACATCAACATGGAAGACGATGCCATCCGTGGGCTGACCGTCATCAAGCAGGGCGAAGTCACCTGGCCCTCCCCACCGATCAAGCAGGCGACACCGCCCGCCGCCAAGCCAGCGGCTGCTGCGGCTCCGCCTGCCAAGAAAGGGCATGGCCATGGGGGTGGCGGAGAACCAATGCCGGCCAAGACGCTCGCGATCATGTTCGCCGTCGCGGCCGTCGCATTCTGGTTCGTGGGTGCGTACGCACCGACCGCGTTTCTGGGGCATTTCACCGTGTTCGTGCTGGCCGTGTTCGTGGGCTACATGGTGGTATGGAATGTCACGCCCTCATTGCACACGCCGCTGATGAGCGTGACCAACGCGATCAGCTCGATCATCATCATCGGTGCGTTGGTGCAGATCGCCCCGCCGCCGATCGCCGGCGTGACGCGGCCCGACGAGATCATTCGCTGGCTCGCCGTCGTGGGCGCCGCGCTGACTGCCATCAATATGTTCGGTGGCTTTGCGGTCACTCAACGCATGTTGTCGATGTTCCGCAAATAACAACAAGAACAAGGAGAACATCATGAGTGCAAATCTGGTCACCGTCGCCTACATCGCGGCCATCATCCTCTTCGTGCTGAGTTTGGGTGGGCTGTCCAACCCGGAAACCTCGCGGCGTGGCAACCTTTACGGCGTCATCGGCATGACCTTGGCTGTGTTGGCCACTGTGTTCGGCCCGCGTGTGACCGCCGCAGGCATTCCATGGATTGTCGGCTCTTTGGTCGCCGGTGGCGCCATCGGCCTTTATCTTGCACGCACCGTGCAAATGACCCAGATGCCGGAATTGGTCGCGTTCATGCACAGCATGGTGGGCTTGGCTGCGTGCGTGGTCGGCTTTGCCAGCTATATCGATCCGGGCTCATTGCTCGATGCCAATTCCAAACCGGTCAGTGCGGTCGAGCAAACCATCCACCATCTGGAGGTGTATGTGGGGGTGTTCATCGGCGCGGTGACGCTTTCGGGTTCGGTGATCGCTTTCGGCAAGCTTTCGGCGCGTATCAGCGGCAAGCCGCTGTTACTGCCCGCACGCCACTGGATCAACTTGATCGGACTGATCGCGGTAATCTGGTACGGTCGCGAATTCATGAATGCCCACTCTGTCCACGAAGGCATGATGCCGCTCATCATCATGACGGTGATTGCCTTGCTCTTCGGCATCCATATGGTGATGGCCATTGGCGGTGCCGACATGCCGGTGGTGGTGTCGATGCTGAACAGCTACTCCGGATGGGCGGCCGCAGCCACCGGCTTCATGCTGTCCAACGACCTGCTCATTGTCACCGGCGCACTGGTCGGTTCAAGCGGCGCCATCCTGTCCTACATCATGTGCCAGGCCATGAACCGCAAATTCATCAGCGTGATCGCAGGGGGGTTTGGTTCCGACGGTGGCGCGCCGAAGGCGGCAAGCGGCGGGGCGGAACCGCAAGGCGAGGTGTCACCGATCGCGGCTGCGGAAACGGCGGAATTGCTCAAGGACGCAAAGAGCGTGGTCATCGTTCCCGGTTACGGCATGGCAGTGGCGCAGGCGCAGCACACGGTGTACGAAATCACCAAGACCCTGCGCGAAAAAGGCGTCAACGTGCGCTTCGCCATCCACCCTGTGGCCGGCCGCATGCCCGGCCACATGAACGTGCTGCTGGCCGAAGCAAAAGTGCCTTACGACATCGTGATGGAAATGGACGAAATCAACGAGGACTTTCCGGACACGGACGTCTCCATGGTGATCGGCGCCAACGACATCGTGAACCCGTCTGCACAGGACGATCCTTCGAGCCCCATCGCCGGCATGCCGGTGCTGGAAGTGTGGAAAGCCAAGACCTCAATCGTGATGAAGCGCTCAATGGCGTCAGGTTATGCGGGCGTCGACAATCCGCTCTTCTACAAGGAAAACAATCGCATGCTGTTCGGCGATGCGAAGAAGATGCTGGATGAAGTGCTGGGGTCACTGCGGGGATAAAACTCCAGCAATGGCGCGGGATTTGGGCCGAAAATGGCCCGAACACCCCGCCAATCCTGACGTTCAACTTTGCCTGGTTCGGTTTCCAGCAGGAACCGTACAGGTCAGGCTAGTTGATCTTGAACTCAGTAAAGCTCGGACCTTGGCCCGGTTTGGGCGGAGGTGCCGGGCCATCGGTCTTATGCTGGATCATGCCGGAGTTGCCAATCAGCAAGGACAGGTTGGTCGCAGAGTCAGCATTGGCCAAGCCTTCCTCGATGGAGATTTTCTCCGTGCGGATCAGGCGGAACAAATCCTGCTCGAAGGTTTGCGACCCAGGAGTAAGCGACTTTTCCATCGCCTCTTTGATTTCGCCGACCTTGCCTTCTGAAATCAATTCCGCGATGTTGGTGGTGTTCATCAACACTTCCACGGCGGGGGAACGCGTTCCCTCGACGTTTTTCACCAGGCGCTGCGAAATGATGCACTTCAGCGACACGCCAAGATCGGACAGCAAAATGGCGCGCTGGTCGAGCGGGAAGAAGTTGATGATGCGATTCAGTGCGTGATAGCTGTTGTTGGCGTGCAGGGTTGCCAAGCACAAGTGACCGGAGAGCGAATACATCATCGCGCTTTTCATGGTTTCGATGTCGCGGATTTCGCCGACCAGGATGGCGTCGGGCGCCTGCCGCATGGCGTTGCGCATCGCCTCGTGGAAGCTGTGCGAATCGTTGCCGATCTCACGCTGGTTCACGATCGATTTCTTGGACTTGAAAATGAATTCGACGGGATCCTCGAACGTGAGGATGTGGCCGGACTTCATTTGATTGCGGAAATCCAGCATGGCAGAGAGCGTCGTCGACTTGCCCGAACCCGTCGCTCCGACGACCAGGATCAAGCCGCGTTTCTCCATCACCACCTGTTTCAGGACGTTTGGCACCTGAAGGCTGTCGATCGGGGGGATGTTGCTGCTGATGAAGCGAACCACACCGGCGACCGTACCCTTCTGGTACATCATGTTGATCCGGAAATTGCCGATATTCTCCATCGGCTTGGACAGGTTGAGTTCGAGGTCTTTCTCGAAACGCTCAATCTGGGTCGGCGTCAAAACGTCGTAAAACAGTTTTCGGGTGTCCTCGCCTGAAAGCACATTCGGATTTACGGGCCCGGCCGTGCCGTTGATCTTGATGGTGATGGGCGCGCCAGCCGAAATGAAGATGTCAGACGCATTCTTCTGCGCCATGAGTTCGAAGAGTTTCAGAAGCATCGACATCGTGGATCTCCCTGGCTTGCCGCCTAGTCGCGCAACAGTTCGTTGATTGCGGTCTTCGACCGCGTTTGTGCGTCCACCTTCTTGACGATGACCGCGCAGTTCAAACTATACCGCCCATCGGGCGCGGGCAAGCTCCCTGCAATCACGACGGAATACGGGGGAACCTTTCCGTAGGTGATTTCACCCGTGGTGCGATCGTAGATCTTGGTGGATTGGCCGATGAACACGCCCATCGAAACCACCGACCCTTCGCCGACGATGACGCCCTCGACAATTTCGGAACGGGCGCCGATAAAGCAGTTGTCCTCGATGATGGTCGGGTTTGCCTGCAGCGGTTCCAGCACGCCACCGATGCCGACCCCGCCGGACAGGTGCACATTCTTGCCAATTTGTGCGCAGGACCCCACGGTTGCCCAAGTATCGACCATGGTGCCTTCGTCCACATAGGCGCCAATGTTCACGTACGACGGCATCAAGACCGCCCCCTTGCCGATGTGGCAGCCCCGACGCGCGACCGCGGGGGGCACCACGCGGAAACCGCCAGCCTCGAAGTCCTTGGTGGAGTACTCAGCAAACTTGGTGGGCACCTTGTCGAAGTATCGCGTGACGTTCAACGCATTTCCGCCCACCTCGGACTCGTGCATCAGTGAATTCGGCGTCAACCGGAACGAGAGCAGCACCGCCTTCTTGATCCATTGATGCACGATCCACTGGCCGTCAACTTTTTCCGCCACCCGGAGTGTTCCCTGATCGAGTGCGTTGATCACGTTGTCCACGGCTTGACCCAACTCGCTGTCGCGGTTCTGGATGAGAGGATTCAGGGACGCACGATTATCCCAGGCGGATTCGATCACGGCCTTTTGGCGCTCGAGGTTCATAGTCAGTTCAGTTGGAAAGTTTTTTGATGAATCGGGCGATGGCGGAATCCTGCGGACCTGATTTCGGTTGCGCATTGGTCGTTTCCGCCACGCTCGGTGGATCTCCGGGAACTTTCGACGCATCGCGCAACGTCGCCAGTTCTGCCTCAAGCGCGAGCGTTCGCTGATGGTAGTGTTGAAGTCCACGATAGCATGCGCGGTAGTCGTTCATCACCCATTCTTCGGCGTCGCAAAATATTGAGAGACGTGTGGGAAGCGCGTCAAGTGCGCTGGCGTTGTTGGCCGCGGCCACGACGTAGTACAGCGCCGGCAGCCCGGGCGCCTTTGACTCGGGTGCCACCTTTGCGACGACCATCGACTCGCCAATCGCCGTGCCGTCCTCGCCTTCAATCATCGAAACAAAGGCATTGCGTTGCGCAAACCACCGCCGGTGCGCGAATTGCCCCGTGAGCAACTGCTCGAACTCTGCGCGATAGAGCTCCTTGACGTGAAATGCGTTGGCATAACCACGTTTGTCGCTGTACTCCTCCTTGTTGGGGGTCGAGACCACACAAATGCCATCGGGGGTCAGCACGCGGCGAATCTCTGCAAGGAACCGGGCCTGTTCCGGAATGTGCTCAAGCGTCTCAAACGACACGATGCAATCGAAAGACGCGTCCTCGAAAGGCAAGGTCGTGCAGGAAGCTTCGGTGAAGCGCAGATTCTGCAAAGCACCATAGCATTGGCGCGCATGAGCGATCGCGTCGGGGGCGATGTCCACGCCAGTCACGGCTTCCGCGGAACGGGCCATCAGCGCGCTCCCGTAGCCTTCGCCGCACGCCACATCAAGGACCCGCTTTCCAGAAACCCACGCCAGCACGAAATGATAGCGATGCCAATGCTCGGTCCACATCTCGCCGATCGCAGCCGGATCGCCGGGCACGAAACGTTCGCCGGTAAAGGAAAGGTCGTTGGACATAAGGGGTAGAATCGCGCGCTTTGCCAGTGTGCGGTGAAGCGCTTCATTATAGCGAGCGGCATCCTGGATTCCCGCGTCATCCGGATATGCCTGCACTCGTTCCAATGAACTCTCGTCATTCCATCGCGCTTGTTTGCTTGTTGTTGGGCGCCACAACCTGGGGCGTGGTGTGGTATCCCTTCCGGATCCTGGAAGGGGCAGGAATGACGTCGTCACTTTCGACGTTGGCGGCCTACACCCTGGCAGTTGCCATTGGCTGCGGGTTGGCCCCGCGCGCAGTGTGCGAGCTCCCTCGCCACGCTTGGCACTTGGCGCCCATCGCGTTGTTTGCCGGACTTTCAAATGTTGGATTCTTGATTGCCGCGACGGGGACGGAGGTCGTTCGGGTCGTGCTGCTGTTCTACCTGGCGCCGGTGTGGACGGTCCCGCTGGCCTGGTTTCTGCTGGGCGAGCGATTGAATATTCGCGGGCTGGGCGTGATGGTCATTGCCATGGCGGGGGCGCTGATCATTCTTTGGCGCCCCGAGCTTGGCGCACCGTTGCCCAAGAATGGATTTGAGTGGCTTGCGCTAGCGTCGGGACTTTCGTTTGCGGTGACCAACGTGTTGGTGCGCCGTGCACAGACGGCAAGTGCCGAGGTCAAGGCGCTGGCTTCATGCGTCGGCGTCCTGTTGGTGGCGTTTCCGGCGGCGCTCCTGCTTCAGCCGCAAATCGCGCATTGGCCAGCGCTATTGACGGCCAATTGCTTGTTGATTGTGGTCATTGGTGTCCTTCTGCTGGCCATGACGATCGCCATGCAGCATGGGCTCTCGGTGTTGCCCGCAAACCGCGCGGCCGTGATTCTGCTGGCGGAATTGATCGTCGCTGCGATTGCCGCCTACTTCTTGGCAGGCGAGCAATTGCGCATTGCGGATGGCATTGGCGGCGCGCTCATTGTCGCGGGCGGCTTGGTCTCGGCGATGACGCCGGCGAGTGAGACTGAACGCGGGTAGTGCGGGCGGATATTCGATTCCCACGACCTTTGACAGTTGTGCGCGCAGCGACCCGCAGGCTCCAAACGATGCGTTCGGTCTAGACGCGATCAGGACGTAGCTCGATACCGAAGAAGCGATTCCTAGAATTTGACGGCAATTCCTGCGGAAAAAGTAGTCAGCCGAAGATCCCCGCCCGTCGAGTCATCACCGAGTTTGGGAAATCGTTCGACTTCCGCGCGGAACGAGAAATGTGGGGTCAGGTCATATTGCAGCCCCATGCCGTAGTGCGACGCCACACGGTCCTTTTTTGCGCGGGAATACGCCAGTTGAACGAGGCCGGTCGACGAAAAAGTCGCGTCCATCCGGGTATTGGAGATGCCTCCACGTGCGAATGCGTTGAGGTATTCCGTCACCGGCAAGAACAACACGATATCCAGGCTCGACGCCTTGACGACATACAGGGCATTGACCGAGCCCTGCGTGACCTGCGTTCGGGTTGAGAAGTTGCCGATGTCCAATTCGGCCAGTTCGATCGAAACATTGGGATGCAGGGAATATCCGACGAAATACCTGAATCCGTTGTCCCTGCGGTCAACGACCGTCTGTGGATTGGTATAGCCCGCTGCGATCAACGCGTTGTTGACCGCGTGAACGGTCAAATTTGACGTGGCAGACGTACTTGGCGCGACACCGGCATAAAACTGCGCCTCCTGCGCTTTTGCAGCAAGGATCACGTTTCCCAATGTGATCAGCGCAACGAAGAAATACCGCAACCCGCTTTTGACCGACCGATTCCGAGCGTTCATTTCAAAATCATCCTTGCGCTGCAGTGTTCGCGGAACCCGGTGTCGCGGCTTGAGTCATTTGGCATGCGCACTGGCATCCGATTTACGATGGCCTAAGAGTTCCATAGAGTCGATGGCCCGCTTGATTTTGAAGTGGGCTGCAAATTCGGGCAGCCGGCCACCTCAATCCCTTGCGATCCTTTGAGATCAGAAGCGATACACCAATCCCAAAGAGTACGTCGCGGTACGCAACTCTCCACCGGTCGAATCATCACCGAGTTTGGCGAATCGTTCCAGTTCTGCGCGTACGGCCCATTGCTTTGCCAACGCATATTGAACGCCAACGCCGTAGTGGGGTGCCGATTTGCTGCGGCTGGCCTGGGTGAATTGAAGTCCCACGATTCCGCTGGAAGAGAAGTTTGCGTCGGTCCGGGTCCGTGCGATGCCGATTCGCCCGAAGACACTCAACAAATCACTGACGGGGGCGGAAAGCACGGCATCTAGGCTCGTCGCTTTTGCCTGGTAGCGCGCGTTGACGGCACCGCCTGTCACCGTTGTGCGCGTCGAAAACTCGCCGATGTCCGACTCTGTGAGTTCGATCGCGAGGTTCGGCGAAAAGGCATATCCGGCAAAAATCTTGTATCCGGAGTCCTTCCGATCGATATCCGTCATGGGATTGCGATAGCCCGCCTGGACGAGGAAGTCGTTGACTTCTCCAGACGATAGGTTGGAGCCACGGGAGGCGGTCACGGCGGCCCCCAGGTAGGCGCCAGATTGCTGGGCGGCGGCTGGGAGTGAGATTCCCAGCGCCAAGGTCAAAATCAATGTGGTTCGTGCATTCATGTCGTCTCCAAGTCGTTGATAAAACTGTGGCGATTCTAGGAGCTCAGCAAGAACACACAAGCGAAATTTGCAAAAGGTGATACTAAATCATCGATAAGGATACTTTTTTGATACCGCTGTTCAAAAAGCCCTGGTCACATTGGCACTGCCGGAGTTACTTGTGACGGTTGCTGACGCGAAGCGGATGTCTCCCTTCCAACCCTTCTTGCGATGCTCGGCCACCACGGTCGTAAAGATTCCCCCCCGTACCCAAAATTTGGCGGTCAGCCGTGCGAATCGGGGCTCAATGGCGCGCAAAATGTCGTCGAGAATTTCGTTCGTCACAGCCTCGTGAAACTTGCCCTCGTCGCGAAACGACCAGATGTAAAGCTTCAAGCTTTTCAATTCGACGCATTGTTTATGGGGCACATAGTCGAGATACAACGTCGCAAAGTCCGGTTGGCCAGTTTTCGGGCAAAGGCAGGTGAATTCCGGGATCTCCATATGGATCAGGAAATCTCGATCCGGATTCGGGTTGGGAAAGGTCTCCAGGACTTTTGAAGGCAATGCGGTCGATTTCGCACCTAGCTTGGTGAGCCTCTTGAGGCTGGTACTGTTTTTCAAGGACTTGGCAGGCATTGTTGAAGTGGTTTCTTTTTTTGGCATGGGAATCCGTTGCCCAGTTGGAATTTGCAAAAAGCGATCAGTTAAAATCGGTGCGGATTATTTCACGAGACCCGCGCGGTGCAATGCCGTCGCGGGTTTTCCACAATTTGAAGCCGCGCAATCCGTGCGGCTCTACAAAAACAGAGCGGAATACAAGTGCGTCTGAATCACATCAAGCTCGCCGGTTTCAAATCCTTTGTTGATCCCACGAACATTGCAGTGCCTGGTCAATTGGTCGGTGTCGTCGGGCCCAATGGTTGCGGAAAGTCAAACGTCATCGATGCCGTGCGTTGGGTGCTAGGTGAATCGTCCGCCAAGCATTTGCGTGGCGAAAAGATGGAAGACGTCATCTTCAACGGCTCCAGCACACGCAAGCCCGGGGGCCGGGCGTCGGTGGAGCTGGTGTTCGACAACTCGCTCGGACGCATCGGCGGGCAATGGGGCGCCTATTCGGAAATTTCGGTCAAGCGCGTGCTGACGCGCGATGGCAATTCCGACTACTACATCAACGGCCAGCATGTTCGCCGCCGCGACATCACCGACATGTTCCTGGGTACCGGCCTCGGCCCGCGGGCCTACGCGATTATTGAGCAAGGCATGATTTCTCGGGTGATCACTTCGAAGCCCGAGGAATTGCGGGTATTCCTCGAGGAGGTCGCGGGCGTATCAAAATACCGCGAACGCCGCAAGGAAACGGAAGCGCGGCTGGAGGATTCCAAGGAAAACCTCAATCGCGTCTCCGACATCTTGTCCGAATTGGACAAGCAGGTTGAAAAGCTCACCGAGCAGGCAGCAGTGGCTGCGAAGTACCATGAGTTCAACAACGAACTCAAGCTCAATGAAAACCTGTGGGCGTTTACGCGCCAGCGCGAAATGACTTCGGCGAGAAATCGCTATGCCAATGAAATCATCAAGGCGGAATCCGGGGTCGAGGGCGAGATTGCGAAGCTGCGCGAATCCGAAATGGCGCTCGATAAGCTGCGTCAGGACCACTACGCGGAGACCGATCAACTGACGGCAGCGCAAAGCGCCATGTTCGAATCCAACACGGCCGGTGTGGTCCAGCAGATCGCCGAAATTGAACTCAACCGAGAGGCCACCGCCAATGAATTGGAGCGTTGGCACCACGAGTTGGCGAGCGGGATCGACAAGGTCGCCCAGGCGCGTGCCAATGTGGGCACGGTGCGCGACGCCGTGCCGGCATTCGAGGAAAAGGTCAAGGCGGCGATCAGCGCCACGCGCACCGCAGAGAACGACGTCAGAAACGCGGAGGCCGGCCAGGCGCTGGACGCGGCAGCGGAAGCCAATGCACTCAAGATCCTTTCGCAACTGGAGCAGCGCAAGAACCGTCTCACCACGGAGAACATGAACCTCGTGGTGCCAGACAAGGCGGCAATCGACCAGGTCGCCGCTGAGCGTGCGGAAGTGGCCGAGCAGTTGGCGCAACTCGACGAAAAGTTGCATGCGGCCGAAACCCAACTTGCGGACCTTGAAAAGGCCCGCAACAAGTCGATCGAGGATATCGGTCACGCGACGCGCGAATTGGCCCGCATTGAGGCGGCATTGCTGGCGTTGCAAAACCAGCAAGCCCGCTTGGACAACAACAACCGGCTTGCCATGTGGCTCGCCAAGTATCAGCTCGACAACGCCCCCCGCCTTTGGCAATCGGTCAAGATCAGGGAAGGTTGGGAAGATGCGCTGGAGTCCGCGCTGGGGCTGAAACTCAACGCGATCAAGCTGGCGGATCCGTCCGCCATCGCCAGGATCGCTGGCGATCCGCCCCCCGGCAGCGTGGCGTTGTTCTTTGAAAACGGCAGCGCCACAACAAGGAATGCCGAAGGATTCACGCCCTTGTCCGATTGGGTGACGGCGGACAACCAGGCGGTGCTGCCCTTTGTGCGGGAGGCTTTGGCCAACGTCTTTGTATTGGAGGACGAGTCGCAGGCGTCCGCACGAATGAGATCGTTGCCATTTGGTGCGGTGATGGTCTCGGCCAATGGCCACCTTTACAGCCAGCATGGGCTGGTGTTTCACGGCCCGCAGTCCGAGTTGCATGGAGTTTTGCAACGCCAGCGGGAGATTGAATCGCTGAAAACCGAGTTGCCGGGGAAGATCGAGGCGCGCCATGCGCTGGAATCCGAGCAAAAGTCCATCGAGGAAAAACTCACTGCCACGCGTGAGTCGCTGAAGGTCATGCGTGCGGAGTCCGCGGACAAGAAGAACCGTGAACATGCGCTATCGATGGAAGCGTTGAAGCTTGCGCAGGCGGCTGAGCAAGCGGAGGGCCGTCGCTCGGCCATTCGCGAAGAATTGGTCGGCATCGATCTCGAGATTGAGAAGGAGCGCGGCGAATTGGCCGAGGCGCAGGCGCGCATGGAAGAGAGCGGCAACCGGATTGCCGAGCTCACGGACAAGCTGATGGAATTCGAGAAGGCGCAGGCCGCCGCGGAAGCGGCGTTGAACGAATCGCGCGAACGGGTGAACCAGGCGGAACGCGCGGTGCAAGAGGCGAACTATTTCGAGCGCTCGTGCCACGACAAGATCAAGTCGTTGGGTGACATGGTGGCAGACTACGTGAAGCGTGCCGGACTCATGGCCGCGAGCCGATCGTCGCTCCAGGCCGAGCTGGAAAGCTTGCAAGAGGGCAACATCCAGGAGCGCTTGCAGGCGGCGGTTTCCCTGCGCGCAGAAAGGGAGAAGGCCCTGGCGGCCGCGCGCGAGGCAATGGATTCTGCCTCCGGCAAGCTGAAAGAACTCGAAGACCGCAAGAGCGCGATTGAAAAGTCCTTGCAGCCGTTGCGAGATCGAATCAATGAGCTGAAGTTGAAAGAACAGGAAGCTCGTATCAACGAAGAGAATTTCACCCGTCAGTTGGAAGAATCCGGCGCAAATCTTGAGGAGCTGGCGGAGACGGTGGAAAAGAAGACGCGTTCCACCGCGTATCAGGCTGAAATCAACCGGCTCAACGCAGCCATCGCCGAACTGGGCGCGGTGAACCTGGCCGCTTTGGCTGAGCTGGAGCAGGCCTCTGAGCGCAAAGCCTTCCTTGATGCGCAATCGCAAGACCTGAACGAGGCGGTCGCCACACTCGAGGCGGCCATCAAGCGCATCGACCGTGAAACGCGGGACCTCTTGCAGACCACCTTCGACACCGTCAACAAGAACTTCATGGAGCTCTTCCCGACGCTTTTTGGCGGCGGCAATGCGTACCTGCGCCTGACCGGTGAGGAGATTCTGGACGCTGGCCTGCAAGTCTTTGCGCAGCCCCCGGGAAAGAAGAACCAGTCGATCCAATTGTTGTCCGGGGGAGAAAAGGCGCTGACCGCGCTTTCGCTGGTCTTCTCTTTGTTCAAGTTGAACCCGGCCCCGTTCTGCCTGCTGGATGAGGTGGATGCGCCGCTCGATGACTCAAACACCGACCGCTTCTGCGACCTCGTGAAAAAGATGTCTTCGTCGACCCAATTCCTGTTCATTACCCATAACAAGGTGACCATGGAAATGGGGGAACAGCTTGTCGGCGTAACCATGAACGAACCAGGCGTTTCCCGCATCGTCGAAGTGGATATCCATGCGGCGAAGAAGTTTGCGGCAGCACCCGTTGCGGCCGCGGCATAAGGCCCCATGTCCAATAGCAAACTCAAGAACTGGCAAGGCGTTCAGGCCGAAAATGGCTGGAAAAGGCCGTCGGAACTAGGGTTTTGCCTTTTTGTTGCAGTGGAGTTCGACACCCCATGAGCGATCTTCAAATCGGGTTGGCCATTGGCGCAGTTCTCTTGGCGCTTGCAGTCATGGGTTACAACTATTGGCAGGAAGCCAAACACAAGAAGCGCGTGGAGCGTGCTTTTGGCGCTCCGCACGAGGACGTCCTCATGGGTGAGCGTGTCGAGCCTTCCATCGGCGACGTAAATCGCACGCGCGGCGATGATATTGCCGAGGGGCACCTTGCGCCTTTGACCGACACCCCCACTGTGCCCATGGCGATGCCTGGGGTCGACGCACCGATCATCCATGGCCAGATTGACACGGTGGCCTTGGTGTTGGCCGACAGCCCCTTGTCCATTGAGCGCATCTGGCCGGCGATTGAACGCACACGCGGACTATCCGACGAGATCCGCTGGGAAGGATTGTTCAATGGTGTTTGGCAGCCGGTGGACGACAACACGGATGACGATGCCGCGTACCGTGAGTTGCGCGTCGGGTTGCAACTGGCGAGCCGCCGGGGGCCGACCGATCCTTCAACGATCCGTGCATTTGACCGCCTGGTGTCCGATTTTGCCAATGAAGTTGGTGCAGTGTCGCAGCGTGAAGAGGTCGCGGCGGCCGAGCGGCGTGCGCTGGATGTCGACAAACTCTGCGCTGAATCCGATATCGAAATCGCGATCAATATTGTTGGAAAGAACGGCGTGACATTCGCCACCACCAAGGTGCGCGGTTTGGCCGAGGCGGCCGGCATGGTGCCTTTGGAAAAGGGCGAGTACGCCAAGCGCGACGACAAGGGACATCTCGAGTTCACGCTGCGAAACATGAATGCGAATGAGCCGCCCGGGATCAAGCAGGCAGGTGCCTATCTCACCGGCTTGACGTTTGCGCTCGATGTGCCGCGCACGTTGGATCCTGTGGGCACTTTCGAGCGCATGATGGCCGAGGCGCTGCGATATGCCGATACGCTGGGCGGCGAAGTGGTGGACGACAACAAACGTCCGCTTACCGCCAACGGCCGCAAGAGTATTGCCGCAACCATCGCTGCAATCGAGCAAACGATGGATGCACGCGAAATTGTGCCGGGCAGCGCCGCGGCGTTGCGGTTGTACGCCTGATCTCCCGCATGGGTGCCGGTGCGGCGACGCCGCCTCCCGCCGTTCGAATTGCGAATCTCAAGCGCGAAATCGAGCGGCACAATTACAACTACTATGTGCTGGACCAACCGACGATCGCGGATGCGGAGTGGGACAAGCTTTTCCACGAATTGAAATCGCTGGAGGAGGCGAACCCCGAGCTGGCGACACCGGACTCTCCGACGCAACGCGTCGGCGCCAAACCGCTGGAAGAGTTTTCCGAGGTTTCGCATCGCGTGCCCATGTTGTCCCTTGGCAACGCTTTCACCGAGGAGGACTTGGCCAACTTTGACCGCCGCTGCCGGGAAGGCCTTGGGTTCGAAGGCGCGATTGAATATGCCTGCGAACCCAAATACGATGGGCTAGCCATCAGCTTGACTTACGAGCGCGGGGTATTCGTTCAAGGGGCGACGCGTGGCGATGGTTCGGTCGGCGAGGACGTGACCCAGAATCTTCGTACCGTCAAGACGATTCCACTCTCGATTGAGACGAATGCCGCGCGGCTTGAAATACGCGGAGAGGTCCTGATGCTTCGCAAGGATTTTGAGGCACTTAACTTCCGGCAGGCGGAAAAGGGAGAAAAGCAGTTTGTGAATCCTCGCAACGCGGCGGCTGGAACTTTGCGCCAACTTGATCCCAAGCTCACGGCCCAGCGGCCGCTGAGTTTTTTTGCTTACGGCCTTGGTGCCGTTGAGGGAATGGTGCTTCCGAAGACGCATTCGGGCCAGATGGATGTCCTTGAATCGTTCAAGTTCCCGGTGTCGCGTGAACGCCGCGTGGTGAATGGACCGGAAGGGTTGCTGGAATACTACCGAGGATTGGGCCAGAAACGCCCGACGCTTCCCTACGATATCGATGGCGTGGTGTACAAGGTCAACCGCATCGAATGGCAACAACAGTTGGGGTTTGTCTCTCGCGCACCACGCTTCGCAATTGCCCACAAGTTCCCGGCGGAAGAGGCGACGACGCAGTTGCTCGGAATCGACGTTCAGGTCGGTCGCACGGGTGCGATCACACCGGTTGCGCGGCTGAAACCCGTGTTTGTCGGTGGCACCACGGTGTCCAATGCCACGCTGCATAACGAGGACGAAATCCGCCGCAAGGGGTTGATGATTGGCGATACGGTGGTGGTGCGTCGTGCGGGGGATGTTATCCCGGAGGTCGCGGCGGTGATTGTGGAGAAGCGGCCGCCAGATGCGGTGCCCTTCACCATGCCCCGGATGTGCCCGGAGTGCGGCTCTGCGATCGTCAGACTTGACGGTGAGGCTGTCGCCCGATGCAGCGGAGGCCTGATCTGTCCCGCGCAGGTCAAACAATCGATCCTGCATTTCGCGCAGCGCCGCGCGATGGATATTGAAGGGCTGGGCGACAAATTGGTGGACCAATTGGTCGATCAAAAGGTCATTCGAAATGCGGCGGACCTGTATCGTCTCGGCGTCTCTGCGCTGGCATCTCTGGAGCGCATGGGCGAAAAATCAGCGTCCAATCTTCTCGATGCGATCGCCAAGAGCAAAGTGACCTCGCTTCAGCGGTTTCTTTTCGGCCTGGGCATTCGCCATGTGGGTGAAGCGACTGCGCGTGACTTGGCACGGCATTTTGGGTCGCTTGACGGTGTCATTGCCGCGCCCATCGAAAAATTGCTCGAGGTGCGTGATATCGGGCCGGTGGTTGCGGAGAGCATCCACAAGTTCTTTGGCGAGCCGCACAATCGGGAGGCGGTCGAACAATTGCGCAGCGTGGGAATTACGTGGCCTGAGGGAGGTCGCGCGCCGATCGCCGCGACCGGACCTTTCGCAGGCAAGACAGTGGTGCTCACGGGCACCTTGCCGACGTGTTCGCGCGACGAGGCCAAAGCCATGCTTGAGGCCGCTGGTGCGAAAGTGGCGGGAAGTGTTTCGAAAAAAACGGATTTCGTCCTTGCCGGCGCGGAGGCGGGTTCAAAGCTGGACAAAGCGAAGGAATTGGGCGTGAGAGTGCTGGATGAGGCAGAATTCCGGACCATGTTGGAATCTACAAGAACATCATGAATAAGAAGGCAGCCAAGCGCGTCACGAAGGCCGTTTTTCCCGTGGCCGGGCTCGGTACGCGCTTTCTTCCCGCCACCAAGGCGAGTCCCAAGGAAATGTTGCCAGTGGTGGACAAGCCGTTGATCCAATATGCGGTGGAAGAAGCTGCCGCGGCGGGGATCACCGAGATGATCTTCGTCACCGGACGCGGGAAGCGCACCATCGAGGACCATTTCGACAAGGCGTATGAGCTCGAAACGGAACTTGCCGAAAAGGGCAAGCACAAGCTGTTGCAGGAAGTGCGTGAAATGCTTCCCCCGGGCGTGCAGTACGTCTATGTGCGCCAAGCCGAGGCGATGGGACTGGGCCATGCCGTCCTTTGTGCAAAGCACCTCGTGGGTGACGAACCATTTGCGGTCATCCTTGCCGATGATCTCATCGACGCGGAGACTTCGGTGATGAAGCAGATGGTCGCGCAATACGAGACACGTCGCGCATCCATTCTGGGCGTGGTCAACGTGGAGCGCAAGGAAACGTCGTCCTACGGCATTGTGGACGCCAAGCCGGTGTCCAAGAAGCCCAACGAGCGCGTCCACAAGCTTTCGGGAATTGTCGAAAAACCAAAACCGGAAGATGCGCCTTCGACGCTGTCGGTTGTCGGCCGCTACATCCTGACGCCGGAGGTCTTCAATTACCTCGAGAAAATCCAGCGCGGCGTCGGCAAGGAAATCCAGTTGACGGACGGGATCGCCTCGTTGCTATCGCGGCAGGATATTTTTGCCTATGAATTTGAAGGCACACGCTACGACTGCGGATCCAAGCTGGGGTACCTCAAAGCCACCATTGCGTTGGGAATGAAACATCCGGAAGTTGGCAAGCCGTTCTCGCAATTTCTTGCCACCCAAAAATTCAAGAAAGGCTGAAACTCCATGAATGCTGCCGATGCCCGCGCGCTCTTGACCGAGTCCGAAATTCTCTTCACGGCCGAGCAGGTCAATGCCGCGACGGCAAAAGTTGCCCGCGAGCTGAACCGGGACTATGGCGACAAGAATCCGCTGGTCTTGGGCGTCATGGGGGGCGCCGTGGTCTTTGCCGGGCAACTGATGCCTCAATTGGAGTTCCCGATGGACTTCGATATCGTGCAGGCGTCGCGCTATGGTGACAAGACGGTTGGCACGCATTTGACCTGGCGGGTCACCCCACGGGACAACGTAAAGGGGCGCCACGTTCTTTTGCTCGACGACATTCTTGACGAAGGCGTGACCCTCGCGGCCATTGTCGAGTTGCTGAAGAGCCAAGGCGCTTTAAGCGTCGAATGCGCAGTCTTCTGCGTAAAGGACTACGGCGAAGAAAAGAACGCGCGAAAGCCGCTGAAAGCGAAATATGTCGGACTCACAGTGCCCAATCGGTTTATTTTCGGGTACGGCATGGATGTGTCCGGGGCTTGGCGAAACTTGCCGGCAATCTGGGCGAAGCGGGAAGACTAGGCGGCGACATGCTGGCAATCATCGGGGGCACCGGCCTCACGAACCTGGCCAATCTCACGATCACCCATCGTGAAGTTGTGCGCACGCCGTATGGCGAACCCTCGGGGCATCTCACGTTCGGCCGCATAGGAAGCGCCGAAATGGTATTTCTCGCGCGCCACGGATACGCGCACTCGTACGCGCCGCACGAGGTCAACTATCGGGCCAATATTTGGGCGTTAACTGAGACCGGCGTCACGCGCATCATTGCGGTCAATGCGGTGGGCGGGATAGCCGAAAACATGGGGCCGGGCGCGCTTGCGGTGCCCGACCAGATCATCGATTACACCCATGGGCGCAAGCACACCTATTTTGAAGGCGGTGAACCCGTGACCCACATCGATTTCACGGAGCCATTTTGCTCGCGCGGGCGTCGATTGATTCTTGATGCGGGACGGGCTGCCGACATTTCGCTGTATGACGGTGGCACGCTGGGGGTGACGCAAGGGCCACGGTTGGAATCGCGCGCGGAAGTCTTGAAGCTTCGAGGTGATGGATGCGCGTTGGTGGGCATGACGACCATGCCCGAGGCGGCCCTTGCACGTGAGAAGAAATTGTCTTACGCGACGCTGGCGCTTTCCATGAACCATGCAGCCGGCTTGGGGTCGTCCGCCGGTGGGATCAAATTGGCGGATGCTGATCAAGTACTCTCTGCAGGCATGGAAAAAGTGCGGGCGATCCTTGCTTTCGCCGTGGAGATGCATGCTGCGCTGCCGGCTTCGGAAAAAGGAACTGCCTGATGGCCGTGCGTCCGATCCTCAAAATGGGTGCGCCCAGCTTGTTCGAGAAGTCAAAACCGTGGCCGTCAGACAAGTTCCGCACGCCCGAGCTGCAGCGCCTGTTGGTCGACATGAAAGACACCATGGTCGCCGCGAACGGTGCCGGGCTTGCGGCACCACAGATTGGCGAAAACGTGCGTGTCGTCATTTTTGAGGTGGGCGACAACCCACGATATCCGGGACGCGAAAAGATCCCGTTTACGGTTCTGATCAACCCGGTGTTGACCCCTTTGGGCGATGAGCAGTCCGAAGATTGGGAGGGTTGCCTCTCTGTCCCTGGCTTGCGGGGAAAGGTTTCACGCGCCGCAAAGCTGCGCTATGCCGGATTTGACGCACACGGCCAACCAATCGATCGCACGGTGGACCGTTTCCATGCGCGTGTTGTGCAGCATGAGGTCGATCACCTGGACGGTATTCTTTATCCCATGCGCATGAAGGACATGAGCAACCTGGGTTTCACCGAGGTGCTTTTCCCAGAACTGGCCGGTGCGGACGACGATTAGGTGGCCAGCACTACTGAAGTTCGATCAGGAGGCAACGATGCCCGATACTTTTGAGAGCAATGGAGAAGGCCGGAACGTCAATGACCAAATTGGCCTGGTGCATATCAACTACGGTTTGCACGCACTCGCGCCATTCACTTTCTGGACGCTAGCCATCGTCGCGGTCATCATTGGCTATGTGAAACGCCCTGACGTTGCGGGCACTTACCTCGAATCCCACTACAGCTGGCTTTCGCGGACTTTCTGGTGGGGAATCCTGTGGGCGGTCATCGCCTGGACCATATTCTGGGTGATTGGCCTGTTGACGGCGGGGATCGGAATGCTGGTGCTCTGGATTTTTCCCGCAGCAGTTTTCGTCTGGTACCTGTATCGCGTGATCCGTGGTTGGCTCCGGCTCAGCGATCAGAAGCCAGCGCCGTAGAGACTGCGGCGGGGCTCGCGCATCGAAAATCGCAAAAAGTTAATTCGACGCCAACTTCCGCAATGACGCTGAAGGTTACGGCTTAATGGCGGCTAGCAACGCGTCCTTCAACGCAGTGTCAAAAGCAGCTTGACCGAGTCCCGCATGGGCAATGACAAACACATCCTCGGCCCGGCTGCCCAGCGTGGTAATCCGCGCATCGTGCAAATCAATGCCTTGATCTACTAGCAACCTCGCGACTGCAGACAGCAATCCGGGCCGGTCGGCACACGTGATGGAGAGTTCCCAAACGGGGGGACGGCGCGTGCGGCTGAGGGCGATTTCAGGTGGAATCGGAATGTGGCGGACTTGTCTCGCCAAGCGACCGGAGGTCGGCAGCGGAGAGGCGGGCCGCGACAATATCGCACGCCAGTTTTTCAAAAAATCCGGTGATACGTGCAAACAAGCCGGGCTGATCCGGTGTCATTACCAACACATCCAGTCGTTCTTCGCCCCCTTCGCCAGACTCCGCACGAACCCTTACCCGGGTTGCTTCGCGGTCAACGTTGGCCTGCCACTCAGCCGCGTGCCAAGCCATTTCGTCTGAGTCAAACCGCTGAAAATAGCTGTCGTCCACAATGCTCCAAAGTGCCGGTTGGGTACTTTGAGAATGCTCGGCTTGGAACATGGCGAGCGCCTTGGATTTCTTGTTCGCAACCCAATGATCGTTGTTCACTGCGTCGCCGCGCAGCAGGCGTCGCGTCGCGCGGAACAGTTGCTCCAGAAGACGGGCCTTCCAATTGTTCCAGACGTGCGGACTGGTGCCACGCACGTCGGCCACTGTCAGCAGGTACAGCGCGGTCAACCGCCGCTCATCGCGCACCAGTTGCGCAAACTGCGAGATGACGTCCGGGTCTCCGAGATCCTGTTTCTGCGCCACTGAGGACATGCGCAGGTGTTGTTCCACCAGCCAAGCAACCAGATCAATGTCATACGAAGAGAGTGGCAGTCGCCGTGCAAAGGCACGTGCATCCTTTTTTCCGAGCTCGGAATGATCGCCACCGCGCCCCTTGGCGATGTCGTGGAAGAGCGCCGCCAAATATAGGACTTCGGGTCGCGCGAATTCGCGGGCGAGTTCATGGCAGAACGGAAACTCGTGGGCAAAGCGTGGAAGCACCAGGCGCCGCAAGTTGCGGATCACCATCAGGATGTGCTCATCCACGGTGTACACATGAAAAAGGTCATGCTGCATCTGTCCCACGATCTTTCCAAACGCGGGAATGAGTTGCCCCAGGACGCCGTAGCGGCTCATGCGGCGCAGGGCAAAAGTCACCTTTTGGCTCCTGAGCATCTCCAGGAACAGCTTCCAAGTCTCGGGATTTTCGCGCGTCTGGTTGTCGATGCGGTGAACGGCACGCCAAAGCGCCCTCAACGTTTCAGGCTCGAAAAACTCGGCTTCCTTGATGCGCTGCAAAGCGAGGAACGCACGCAGGATCGCCAGGGGATCCCGCTCGAACACCGTAATGTCCTGTGCGGCGATGTTTCCGTTGACCATCGCAAATTCGGAGTCGATCTTGCGAACCTGGTCCTTTTTTCGACCTGCAACTTCTTCCATCAATGCCGGAATCAGGATCGAGCAGAGCTGCCAGACACCTTTGGCGGCCAGGTAGTACCGCTGCATCAACATTTCGGATGCGCGCTTCCGCTCGTTGCCTTCAATGCCGAGTTCCTTGGCGAGTGCGTTCTGGTGGTCAAACACCAAGCGGTCCTCTCGCCGGCCTGCCAGGTAATGAAGCCGGATCCGCAGGTCGAGCAAGGTCAGGCGCAACTTGGCAATCGTCTTGGCTTCAAATTCGCTGAGTACGCCGCGCTCGGCGAGAGCATTCCAATCGTCGCCGAGGCCGGCGGCGCGCGAGATCCACATCACTGTCTGCAAGTCACGCAGGCCGCCCGGACTTTCCTTGATGTTGGGTTCAAGATTCAGTGCAACATCATTGTGACGTGCGTGGCGCGCTCGCTGCTCATCAACCTTGGCTTCACAGAATTCCCGGATTTTTCGTTCACGTCGGAGCGTATGGATAAGCGACGCCGTCAAGTCCGCATGGCCCCACACATGCCGCGCTTCGAGCAGGCTGGTCGCCACGGTCACATCTTTTGCCGCTTCCTGAACGCATTCGTCGATGCTTCTAACGGCGATGCCGGGCTCAAGGCCAACATCCCACAGCAAGCCGACGAATGATTCGATGGCGCGTTTGGATGACTCGTCGTGCAGCGAGGGCTGAAGGATGACGATATCCACATCCGAGCATGGAAAGAGGAAGCCGCGACCATATCCGCCGACAGCAACGATTGCGCCGGACGCCGGCAAGGGGACATCGGCCGCAATTTTGGCAATCAACGTATCGACTGCAGAGGCATGCTGGCGAAGCATGCGATCCGGGTGAGGCCGCGCTGCGTACTCTTTTTTCAGGGTTGCACGCGCCTCAGCGAGCGCCGCTCGGCAAGATTTTATGTATGCAGCGCGATCTACCGGCAACGCAAGGTTTAGCGACGCGACGCTCAGTACTGCCTTGGGTTTGCGCGCTGTCGCCGCGCGCAGCGTGCGCTCGTGCATCTTGACCCTTAGTTGACTTGCGCCGGGGGGGGTGGTGTTCCCGGAGAAACCGTCAGCACCTCAAAGCCATCGTTGGTGACCAAGACCGTATGCTCCCATTGCGCGGAGAGGCTGTGGTCTGCAGTCACCACGGTCCAGCCGTCGTTCAGCATGCGGATATCCTTCTTTCCCGCGTTGATCATCGGCTCCACGGTAAAAATCATGCCCGGCTTCAATTCGAGGCCGGTTCCCGGTTTTCCATAGTGAAGGACCTGCGGGTCCTCGTGAAATTTCTTGCCGATGCCGTGACCGCAAAACTCTCGCACCACGCTGTAGCCTGCCTTTTCGGCAAACGACTGAATCGCATGACCAATATCTCCGAGCCTCGCGCCTGGTTTCACTTTCCGGATACCACGCCACATCGACTCATAAGTGATTTCGCACAGCCGCTTCGATTGGATCGATGGCTCGCCGACGTAGTACATGCGGCTGGTGTCGCCGTGGTAACCATCCTTGATGACCGTGATGTCGATGTTCACGATATCGCCGTGCTTGAGCACTTTTTCGCCAGGGATACCGTGGCAAACCTGATGATTCACCGAGGTGCAAATCGACGCGGGGTAGGGCTTGTGACCGGGTGGCGCGTAGTTGAGCGGCGCAGGCGTGGTCTTCTGCTCGTTGACCATGTAGTCGTGGCAGAGTTTGTCCAGGTAACCCGTAGTGACACCGGGTTTCACGTGCGGCGTGATGAAGTCCAGCGCTTCTGCGGCCAGTCGACCGGCAACGCGCATCTTTTCAATGTCTGTGGGGGATTTGATGACAATATTCACTAACTGAACGCTAAGGTCTTGATTTAGAGGCAATTATAGCAACTCCGATTTTTGAGTCTGATTTCAAGATTCCAAACAGCCCTTTGAGTACGAGTTCTGAACTGCAAGGTGCATAATCCACGCCACGCGATTAGTGCCTATCCGACTACCGTTAGGACAGCGATGCCAGATCCAAAATGACCAACTCACGGGGGATGGGAATGAAGCACTTGTTGGCAGGTTTTGTCGCGACCTGGGCCGCGCTTTTCACTCTGTTTGCAGGAGCAATCACCTATGGCCAGCCAGATGGCGAACGTCATGCGCAAACAGGAGACTTGGTTGGCAACTTCAGTAGCGGAGTGTTTCCATACTGTTCTGGCGCACTGATTTCGCCAACGGTGTTCGTAACCGCCGCGCACTGTGACCTGGGCAACATGCGCGTGATGGTGACATTTGACGAGAAGCCCGGCAGCGGACCCTTCACCGTTCGGCATGGGACCTATTTTGCGGACCCGCTCTACCGTTCACGGCAGGACGATCCGCATGATCTTGCCGTGGTTGTCCTGGATGAACCTGTGCTGGGAATTACCCCCGCGCGTTTGCCGACAGCAGGATTATTGGATTCCCTGTCGAAGGATCAGCAAATCACGGCCGCCGGTTATGGTGGGCAGGAACCTGTGATTGTCAAAGGCAGTGGCGTCGTGATCGCCTATCAGGACAATCGCGAGTATGCGGTCGGTACTTTGAATGCGATCAACCCAGCGTGGTTGCGCGTTTCGCAGAATCCCGCCAAGGGCGACGCCGGCGGATGTTATGGTGATTCCGGCGGGCCAAACTTCTTGGGCGTGGGATCGCAGGAGACCAACATTCTGGCCGCAATCAC
>JBGAUM010000039.1:0-27430 GCA_044228625.1 Usitatibacteraceae bacterium
AATTGGCGGAGAGGCTGATCGAGTAAGGATCGGTGACGCGATTGCGCACCAAGCCCACACCGGGGACCCAGACGTCGATGAGATAGGTGAAATAGCGCGCATTGTTCTCCGCCGGGACGGTGATCTGCCACACTCCTGAATCCGGCGACTCTTCCAATTCCGGATCGCGCACAGCCTTGAAGTCGGCATCGGCATAGAGGCACAGCGCGACGCGACGTGCGGTAGGCGCCCAGACTCCAAAATTGAGTTTTCCGTTCTCGCGTGTGACGCCGAGCGGCACTTTTTCAGCCTGCGCGGCATACAGGGCATCCAGGGCAAGCGCAGCCTGGATTCGCGTGGCGCGCACGATCCGTTTGGCCTCATCGATTTCCACCAGGACGACGCGGCTCTTGTGAATCGCGCGCAGCTGATCGCGGGATACGCCACGCAGTTCAAAATCAACACCTTCACCCATGTAGGAGACTGCGCGGGCCTGGTCTGCGCTGAGGCTGGCACGCGAACGCGTGAGGTCAAAGTCCCCACTTGCTACCAGTGATGTGCCAGGCGCAAAGTTCATGGCGGCATCGTCGGTGACCATTAGGCGAAACGTGCCGTTTGCGTTGGCACCCGCCCAACGAATCCGTGTTGCGTCGAGCCAAATGGCTTCAGCGGCCAAAGGTGTCCCAGCGACCTCGGCCTTCAAAACTCGCGCAAATGCATAGTTGCAGTCCGGCTGCGTTCTGACAAGGCTCGCGCTCACGGCGTGGGGCGAAGCAATAAGAGGCGCTGCGAGGAACAAAGCTCTCACGAATGTCATCGACCGCCCCCGTGGAAAATCTGCTCTGAATTCTCTCTAGCCAAGCAAATGAATGGGTCCGCGCCCACTCACCGCCGTCATCGCCGCCAGCCTGTTCCCCGGCTCCGCACCGACTTGACCCCAACTAAATCGCCACTGCCAATTGCCCTCGCACGTCCCCGGCGTGTTCATGCGGTCTTGGGAATCCAAACCGAGGATGTCCTGCATCGGAAACACCACCGTCCGCGCAGGCGAATTGGCGGTGGCGCGCATCATTGGCCAGTGCACGTCGCTGTCGGTTGCGCCCAGATACGCCGCGGCGAAGGTGCGATCGCGTTGCGGCGCATTCTTCCACCAGCCCACTGCGGTATCGTTGTCGTGCGTGCCGGTGTACGCCACGACGTTGGCGGAAAAATTGTGTGGCAGGAACTCATGTGTGCCGTCGCCACCAAAGCCGAACTGCACGATCTTCATGCCGGGGAAGCCGGTGGCGTCGCGCAGTTCGATCACGTCCGGCGTGATGAGCCCCAGATCTTCGGCGATGATGGGCAATTCACCCAACTCGGCCTTGATGGCGTCGAACAGGGCAATGCCCGGCCCCGGAATCCATTGCCCTTCCTTTGCAGTCGGTGAGGACGCCGGGATTTCCCAATAGCCGGCAAAGCCACGAAAGTGGTCGATGCGAATCACATCGACTTGCGTCAGCGCATGCTTGACTCGTGCGCTCCACCAAGCGTAATTTTCCGCCGCCATGCGATCCCAGCGGTACAGTGGATTGCCCCAACGCTGGCCCAGCGGACCGAGATCGTCCGGCGGGACGCCGGCGACAACGGTGGTTTGGAAATTCTCGTCAAGGTAATACAAGCCGGGCCGCGCCCAGCAATCGGCGCTGTCGTGCGCCACGAAAATCGGCAAGTCGCCAATCAGCGAGACATTTTTCGCGTGAGCGTAGTTTTTCAGCGCTGTGCATTGCGTGGCGAAGTTCCACTGCACGAAACACCAGAATTCGATGGCGTCCGCGTGGGTCTTGCCTGCAGCTGCCAGTGCGGCAGCTTCACGTTTGCGCACGCCCGCCGGCCAATCCCACCACGCGCGTTGCCCTTCGGACATCTTCACCGCCATGTAGAGCGCGTAGTCATCGAGCCAGGTCCGCTGCGCCAAGCACCACGATGCAAATGCGCTGCGATCAGCGTCCGTCGCACGCGCACGAAAGCCGGTCAACGCGCGGCGCAAGTATTCCATCCGCCACGGCGTCGCCCGTGCAAAGTCTGCGCGATGCGCGTCGAACCCGCCTTCGGGCAAGTCGATGCGCTCCAACCACCCCGCCTCCACCATTGGCTCCAGCGCCACCATCAAGGGACTGCCGGCGAACGCGGACACGCTTTGATAGGGTGAGTCCGCCGGGCCGACCGGTGTGGTGGGCAGCCACTGCCAAGTGCGTTGTCCGTGCGCAGCCAGCCAGTCGACAAAGTGCCGCGCTGCGGGGCCAAAGTCGCCGATGCCATGCGGGCCGGGTAGCGAGGTGACGTGCAGCAGCACGCCAGAGGTGCGGTCATTGAGGACGGACATGGGGGAGTTCCTGTGAAGCCTTGAGCACGACGAGTGCACCGGCATGGAGAGTGTAGCGATCTTGGATCGTGAACGATTCCTGTGGCGGGGGCAGGGAAGTGTCGATCAACACGTCCCACGTGCCGCGGGTATCAAACGTCTGGGCAGCATTGTCGGGGTTGAACAGGATGCGAAGGTCCGCGTGACCTTCCGATGACAGCAGGCAAGTGAAGGCGCCTTGGCCTGCGTCGTGCCAGTCGTGGTGCTGCATGGCGAGGCCATTTGGCAGGAGCCAAGCGACGGCCACGCCCCCCGCAGGTGCGCGATTCGGGTGCGGCCACTGAGCGTGACCGAGCAAGGGTTCGGACTTGCGCAGTTGCACGACACGCTGAACAAAAGCAAGAAGTTCGTTGTCGGCCTGTTCCCAATCAAGCCAACTCGTCGCATTGTCCTGGCAATAGGCATTGTTGTTGCCCAGTTGCGTCTTGCCGATTTCGTCCCCGGCGCAGAGCATGGGCGTGCCTTGTGCCAGCAACACGGTGGCGAGCATCGCGCGCTGGGCGCCGCGGCGCGCCAGGACAATCGCCGGTTCTTGTGTGTCTCCCTCCACGCCAAAGTTGCGTGCCAATTCCTGATCGCGTCCGTCGCGGTTGCCTTCGCCGTTCGCTTCGTTGTGCTTCTGCTCGAAGCGCGTCACGTCGGCCAGTGTGTAGCCATCGTGCACGGCGACGAAGTTCACCGACGCCCACGGCGCGCGTTGGCCGTGGTGGAAGGCATCGCTCGAAGCCGTGATGCGCCGCGCGAACTCGCCGCGCCCGCTGGCCGGGCCCTTGCGCAGCCAGTAGCCGCGCACGCTGTCGCGGAACTTGTCGTTCCACTCCATGAAACGGCCCGGAAAACGGCCGACTTGGTACCCATCCACGCCAGCATCCCAAGGCTCGGCGATGAGGTGCACAGTCGAGAGCACGGGGTCTTGCGCGAGCGCGGTGAAAAACGGGGCATGCGCATCGAACCCATGCGCCGTACGGCCCAACACCGGCGCCAAGTCGAAGCGGAAGCCATCAACGCCCATCTCTGTCACCCAAAACCGCAATGAATCGAGCACGAACTGTGTGACCACCGGATGCGCGACGTTGAGCGTGTTGCCGCAGCCGGTGAGGTTTTCGCAGCGATTCTTGTCGCCCGCATCGAGCCGGTACCAGGTGGCGTTGTCCAGCCCGCGAAAGCTCAAGGTCGGACCATATTCGTTGCCTTCCGGCGTGTGGTTGTACACCACGTCGATGACCACTTCGAGGCCTGCTGCGTGCAGCGCATCCACCATGGCGCGGAATTCCGCATTGGCCGCTCGCGTAGCGTTGTCCGATGGGCTGCCGGCCTTTGCCCAACGCGGATTGGCGCAGAAGAAGCCCAGCGTGTTATAGCCCCAGTAATTCTTCGTTCCGCGTTCGGCCAGCGCAGGTTCGTCGATGGCGTAGTGCACGGGCAGCAGCGACAGGGTGGTGATGCCCAGCGATTTGAAATGTGCGATGGCCACGGGGTGCGCCAGCCCCGCATAAGTGCCGCGCAGTGATTCCGGAATCCCGGGATGGCGCTTTGAAAATCCTTTCACGTGCACTTCATAGAGCACCAGATCTTCAGGGCGCGTGCGGGGGCGCGCGGCGGTCAGTGCTGGCTGCGGTTCGGTCACCACCGCCTTCAACGCATGCACCGCGTTGTCACGCGCATCGAAAGAGCGTGCACCCTCCGGATGTCCCAGCACATAGCCGTGATGTTCGCCACGCCAGCCGAATTGCCCCGTGATGTCACGCGCATAGGGATCGAGCAGCAGTTTGTGCGGGTTGAAGCGGTGGCCGTGGTCGGGGTGATACGGGCCGTGCGCGCGCAAGCCATAAACCAGACCCGCTCCGACATCGGGCAGGAAACCGCAAAACACGCCCAGGACTGGTCCGTGCAAATCGTAGCGGCGGATTTCGCGCGTGCCGCTGGCGTCAAAGATGCACAATTCGATGCGGGTGGCGTGCGCCGAGTACACAGAGAAATTCACGCCACCGTTGCGGACTTGCGCGCCGAACGGCGCGTGACTTCCGGACTCGATGTGTTGGGGCAAGTTCACGCGTCTGCCTTCTTTGCCGGGACGAGGAACACCACCGAAAGCGGTGGCAGCGTGAGCGCAATGGACTGTGCGCGACCATGCGCGGGGGTGTTCTCTGGCATCAGGGGCGTTGCGTTGACCACACCGCTGCCGCCAAAGCTGGCGTCGTCGCTGTTGAGGCATTCGCGCCACGTCTGCAATACGTTTGGCACGCCCAGCCGGTAGGCGTGGCGCGGCACGGGCGTGAAATTTGCGATCACGATCATCTCACCGCCCTGCCCATCGCGGCGCATCCAAGCAAACACGGATTGGTCGCGATCATCTCCCACCAACCATTCAAACCCATCAGCCTCGCAATCTTTTCGATGCAGTGCCGGTGTCGCCGCGTAGAGCGCATTGAGCGCGCGCACCCACCGTTGCACACCAGCATGCTTGCCGTCCTGCAGCAAGTGCCAGGGCAGGGGCGCATCGTGGTTCCATTCGCAGTCCTGCGCGAACTCCTGCCCCATGAACAGCAATTTCTTGCCCGGATGCCCCCACATGAAGCCGTAGTAGGCGCGAAGGTTTGCAAAACGCTGCCAGTCGTCCCCCGGCATTTTTTGCAGCATTGATCCCTTGCCATGCACAACCTCATCGTGCGAGATCGGCAGGATGAAATTCTCGCTGAACGCATAGACGAGGCCAAAGGTCATCTTGTCGTGATGCCAGCGGCGATGCATGGCGTCTTCGCGGATGTAACTCAGCGTATCGTTCATCCAGCCCATGTTCCATTTGTAGTGATAGCCCAAGCCGCCAGCATGCACCGGTGCCGAGACACCCGGAAATGCGGTCGACTCCTCGGCCACGCAAATCGCACCGGCGGCATCGCGGCCGATGAGCGTATTGAGCTCGCGCATCCACGCAATGGCTTCGATATTCTCGCGCCCGCCGCGCTCATTGGGAATCCACTCGCCGGCCGGGCGGCTGTAGTCGCGGTAAAGCATCGACGCGACCGCATCGACGCGCAGGCCGTCGATGCCAAAGGTGTCGAGCCAATACATCGCGCTGCCGGTGAGAAAGTTCTTCACCTCGTTGCGCCGCGTGTTGTAGATCAGCGTGTTCCAGTCGCGGTGAAAGCCTTCGCGCGGATCGTCGTATTCATACAAGGCGGTGCCATCGAAGCGCGCCAATCCGTGCGTGTCCGACGGGAAATGTGCGGGCACCCAGTCGGCCAGCACGCCGAGGCCGCGCGCGTGACAGGCTTCAACAAAACGCGCAAAACCATCGGGCGAACCGAATCGTGCCGAGGGCGCAAACAAGCCCAGGGACTGGTATCCCCACGATCCGTCGAACGGGTGCTCGGCCACTGGCAGCAATTCAAGATGGGTAAAGCCCAGGTCCGCGGCGTAATGCGGCAGGGTCGCGGCAAGCGCATCCCAATCCGGAAACGGCGCGTCGCCAAATTTGCGCCATGAGGACACATGCACTTCGTAAATCGACACCGGTTGGTCGCGCTGATTCTTCGCGGCGCGCCCGGCGGGCAGCGTGCGCGCGCGCCATGCCGGTGCCACCCGGCTTGCGGTGGCCGGGCGCAATTCGGCGGCCCGCGCATACGGGTCAGCCTTCAATGGCAGCACCTGCCCGTCGCGATCGCGCAATTCGAACTTGTAGCGGTCACCCACGCGCACGTCTGGCACGAACAATTCCCAGACCCCTGACGCTCCGCGCGACCGCATGGGATGGCGTCGTCCGTCCCATTGATTGAAGTCGCCCACAACACTCACGCGCGAAGCGTTGGGCGCCCACACGGCGAAACGCACGCCATTGACCATTGCTGCGCCATGGGGAAGCTGCAACGGGTGGGCACCGAGCACCCAATAGGGCCGGCGATGCGTCCCCTCGTGCAAATAGTGGAGGTCATCATCGGCGATCAGCGGGCCGAAGGCATACGGATCGGCCATGCGCGTCCTCGGACCACTGTCCCAGGTGACGTCAAGGGTGTAGTCGAACGCGTTGCGCCGCCTGGGCACCGGCGCATGGAAGAATGCTGTGCCCGCGCGCTGCTGAAGCGACGCAAGGTGTTGTCCGTTGGCGGCATCGAACACCGCTACCTCGCGCGCACCCGGCAGAAACGCGCGCACTTCCCAGCGCCCCTCGGCACCTTGGTGCAAACCGAGCAGCGCGAATGGGTCGGGATGGCGCGCGCCCGTCAGCGCGGCAATGCCTTCTTCGCTGATGGGGTCGGACATGGGGCGTGGCCTGGTGCCGTTCTATTTCAGGTTTGTTTCGGATCTATTGTGCGGGTGCGCCGCGCTGCCAAATCAGGTGCTGGTAATCATCGATCGAGCGATCGGCTGAAAACGCCCCCATCGCCGCAATGTTGCGGATGGTGCGCGAGGTCCAGGCGTCGCTGTCGAGGTACAACGCATCCGCCTCGCGCTGCGCGTTCAGGTAGCTCGCAAAGTCGGCTAGCAGGAAATACGGGTCGGCCCCGAGCAGGTGATCAACCAGCGCTCGGTAGCGCGATTCTCGACGTCTTCCGTTTTGAGGCCAAACACGAACATGTTTTCTGGCCCCATCGCTTCGGCCATTTCGATGTTGGCACCGTCCCAGGTGCCGATGGTGAGCGCGCCGTTGAGGGCCATTTTCATGTTGCCGGTACCGGACGCTTCCGTGCCCGCGGTGGATATCTGCTCGGACAGGTCGGCGGCCGGCATGATGCGCTCGGCCAGTGACACGCCGTAATCGGGCAGGAACACCAGTTTCAAGTGCTCCGCCACGCGCGGATCGCTGTTCACTTCACGCGCCACGTCGTGGATCAACTGGATGATCAGCTTGGCCGTTCGATACGCCGAGGCCGCCTTGCCGGCCAGGATGACCGTGCGCGGCACGGCCGGCTGCTCTCCACGATCGGCGATCGCCAGGTAGCGCGCCACCACGTGCAGCACGTTGAGCAACTGGCGCTTGTATTCGTGAATGCGCTTGACTTGGACATCGAACAAGCTGTCCGGCGAGACCACGATGCCGGTGCGCTGGCGGATGAGCGCGGCGAGCCGTTTCTTGTTGTCGCGCTTGATTTGGCGCACTGCGCGCACGATCGTTGCGTCTTCCGCCTTTTGTGCAAACTCGGCGAGCTGCGCGGGGGCCTGCCGCCATTGGCCACCGATCGCGCCATCGATCGCCGCTGCCAGCGCAGGGTTGGCTTGAAACAGCCAGCGCCGGTGCGTGACGCCGTTGGTGACATTGACGAACTTGTCCGGCGTGAGCGCGGCGAACCCATTGAAAATGGTCTCCGTCATCAGGCCCGAATGCAAAGCCGAGACGCCATTGACCTTGTGCGAGGCCACGATGGCCAGGTGCGCCATGCGTACGCGCCGCTCCGGTCCTTCTTCGATGAGCGACAACGCGCGGACACGCTCCTCGTTGGCGCAGTGCGAGTCGCGCAACGTGTCGAGGAAACGCTGATTGATGCCATAGATGATCTCCAAGTGGCGCGGCAGCCATTCGGCCATCAAGTGCACGGGCCAAGTTTCCAGCGCTTCGGGCATCAAGGTGTGATTGGTGTAGCTGGTGGCCTCGGTGGTGATGCGCCAGGCGTCATCCCACGACAGGGCGTGCACGTCCATCAATACGCGCATCAACTCGGCCGGCGCCAGCGCCGGGTGGGTGTCATTGAGATGCACGCAATTGTCGCGTCCGAAACGCGCGAGGTCGCGGCCTTCGGCCAGGTGGCGCGCAATCATGTCCTGGATCGACGCGCTGACGAGGAAAAACTCCTGTTTGAGCCGCAGCGTGCGACCGGCCGGCGTGGAATCGTCCGGGTACAGCACCCAATTGAGCACTTCTGCCTCGTGCGCTGCAGCGGCGGCACCGGCGTAGTCGCCCCGGCAGAACGCGGCGTAGTCGATCGGTTGCGCGGCCTCGGCCTGCCACAGACGCAAGGTCGCCACGTGATCAGACGCATTGGCAGGCACGATGAAATCGACGGCGCGGGCGCGGACTTGCGTGGCGCCGTGCCATACGCGACGGCCCAGCTCGCTTTCCACCCGCCCACCGAATGGCACGGCATGGGTCACATCGTCGCGGCGGAATTCCCAGGGGTTGCCATCCCTGAGCCAGTCGTCGGCGCGCTCGGTCTGGCGGCCCGACTCGATGCGCTGCGCGAACATGCCGTACTGGTAGCGCAAGCCATACCCGAAGGCCGGGACATCGCGCGCAGCCATGGCATCGAGAAAGCACGCAGCCAGACGGCCCAATCCTCCATTGCCCAAGGCCGCGTCGCGTTCACCGTCGATCAGCGTTTCCCAATCGCCCAACACGCCGCGCCCGGCCAACGCATGCAGTTCACCTTCGACCCCGAGCGCGGACACCGCGTTGTGCAAGGCGCGACCCATGAGGAACTCCATGGACAGGTAATGCACTCGGCGGTCCTGGCGCAGCGCCTCGCGCGCCTGCGTTGCAGCCCAGCGCTGCGCCAGCGTGGGACGGCAAGCCTCGGCGACGGCGTGGAACATGGCGCGCGGCGTGTGCCGGTCGGTACGCTGCGCAAGCGCTTGCTCCACGCGCTGGGCAAAGTCATGAGGTTCCGCATCGGACTCGGGTGCCGCAAAGGCAGCGCGTGCAGTGGAAATCAGTGTGTTCAACATGCCTCACCTGGACTGGATTTGCCGGCAAAAAACTCCCGGCCTGGGTTTCGAATGACTTCTCTGAATCCAACAAAGACAAAATTTCGCACCCAAATTGTAGTATTGCTACAATTCTATCGTGTGCAAATAGATTATATCGTTGATTTATCAATGTATTGTCAAGTTTTAGAATTTAGCGTATCTTTGAAATATTCCTTCATTTAGCAAGATTTCTGGCGATGTCTCTGCCTGAAGTCGTGGGCCCGGAAGCCCCTTGGGAGCGCGCATGGCAGACGTACGTCTCGAACAAGTCGGCAAGGCCTACGAAAACGCGGTGGTGCTGCGCGATGTGAACCTCGACATCAAGGATGGCGAGTTCATCGTGTTCGTCGGCCCCTCCGGGTGCGGCAAGTCCACCTTGCTGCGCATGATTGCGGGCTTGGAGGAAATCACCAGCGGCACCTTGAGTATCGACGGCAAGCGCGTGAACGAATTGCCGCCCGCAGACCGCGGCATCGCGATGGTGTTCCAGTCATATGCGTTGTACCCGCACATGGATTTGGCCGAGAACATGTCCTTCGGCCTGAAGCTCGCGGGCATGTCACAGCCGGAAATCGACGCTGCCGTGGCCCATGCGGCCAAGATCCTGCACATCGACCATCTGTTGGACCGCAAACCGAAAGACCTGTCCGGCGGGCAGCGCCAGCGCGTCGCCATTGGCCGCGCCATCGTGCGAAAGCCCGGTGTGTTCCTGTTCGATGAACCCTTGTCCAATTTGGATGCAGCCTTGCGCGTGCGCATGCGCTACGAGTTCGCCAAGCTGCACGAGGATTTGAAGCGCACCATGATCTACGTGACGCACGATCAGGTGGAGGCCATGACGCTGGCCGACCGCATCGTCGTGCTGTCTGCTGGCCGCGTCGAACAAGTCGGCGCGCCGCTGGAGCTCTACGAGCATCCGGTCAACTTGTTTGTGGCGGGGTTCATCGGCTCGCCGCGCATGAATTTCATTGGGGCGGAGGTGATGAGCGTGGCAGACAAGGAAGTGCGCGTGCGGCTGGCCACCAACGAGGACATCGTGTGCGAGGTGGCCTCGCACAACGCCAAGGTGGGCGACAAGGTCACGCTGGGCGTGCGGCCGGAGCACTTTCATGTCGGCGCACAGGACAATGCGCTGGAGGTGACGGTGACGTTTGTCGAATCGCTGGGCAGCTCCACCGAAGCGTACTTTGCGTTTCCTGGCACCGAGGCGATCAGTTGCACGCTCGATGGCCGCACGCGGATTCGACAGGGCGACAACGTGCGTTTGGGTGTGACACCGCGCGACACCTATTTGTTCGATTCGGAAGGCGTGGCGATTCAACGGACCGCCCGCCCAGCAGCGTGATTTCAATGCCACGATTGATCACGGCACTGACCTTCGCAGGCCTGATGACCGGTGCATCGGTGGCGAACGCCGACAGCAATCTCAAACTGCTCGTGTGGATCAATGCCGACAAGGGTTACAACGGTTTGCAAAAGGTCGGCGACCTGTTCACCGCCGCCTCTGGCGTGAAGGTCAAGGTTGAGCATCCCGAAGGCGCGACCGACAAGTTTCAACAGGCGACGGCGGCGGGGAAGGGTCCCGACATTTTTTGCTGGCCGCACGACCGGCTGGGCGAATGGGCGAAGGGCGGCCTGCTGGTGCCGATCCGGCCGAGCAAGAAAATCAAGGCAGAAATCGAAGACACCGCTTGGCGGGCCTTCACGTTTTGCGCTCGACAAAACCCTCAAGGTGCAGGGTAAGCAGGCGATCCTGTGGGACTACAACAAGTCGTTCTTCACCTGGGCACTGCTTGCAGGCGCCGGGGGGAGCGTATTTGCACGCGACGCAAAAGGCGATGCGGACCCGTCGCGCACGGGCGTCAATGCCCCTGGCGCGATGGCAGCAGCCGGCGTGCTGGAGGGCCTCATCAAGAACGGCCAGATGCCCCGTGGCGCGCGTTACGCAAACATGGAGGCCGGATTCAATCGCGGAGAGATCGCGATGATGATTTCCGGACCCTGGGCGTGGGACAACGCGAAGAAAAGCCGCATCGATTTTGGTGTGGCGCCTATCCCCGGCATCAAACCCGGCCAGCCCTCGCGCCCGTTTGTAGGCGTGTTGGGATGCATGATCGCCTCACCCAGCAAATACAAGGACCTGGCGCGTGAGTTTCTCGAAAGTCATGTGTTGAAACCCGGCAACCTCAAGATCATCAACGACGACGTTCCGCTGGGCGTACCCGCCAACAAGGCGCTTTACCAGCAGCTCTCCACCAATCCGCACATCAAGGCCACGATGGACAATGCACGCCTGGGCGAACCGGTGCCGAATATCCCCGAGATGGGCCGTTTCTGGTCCGCCATGGATGCTGCGCTCGAGGCGATCACCAATGGCTTGCAGGCGCCCGACGCGGCGTTGAACGCGGCAGCCGCCAGAATCACGGCGAAGTGAAACGATGAATACGGCCCGATCATCGAATCGTGCACTGGCCTGGGCCATTGCGGCTCTACTGGCTGCACTTTGCGTCTATCTTGCAGTGCGCATCCTTTCGGCCGGCGAATGGCTCGCGGCTGGCGCGTTCCTCGCCATCGCGGGTGCGGGATTCTTTGTCTACCTTTCCAATGCGGCATTTGCATACCGCTATTTGTATCCCGGTCTGGCGGCAATGGCGGTGTTCGTGCTGTTTCCCCTGCTTTACACCGCACAGATCGGTTTCACCAATTATTCGTCCGCGCACCTGTTGAGCGAGCCGCGCGCAAGGCAGTATTTGCTGGATCAAGTCGTGCCCGACGATTCGCGCCTGATGGAATTCAGCCTGCACGCAGATGGCAGCGAGCATCGCATCGCATTGCGACCCGTGATTGACGGTGTGCCGGGCGCCATCTCCCATGTGTCCGCACCGATTGCACTGAAGGAGGGCATCGAAGTGCCGATGCCGCGCACGGATGCGGCGTTGCCCCCGCTCGCCCAAGCCTTGCCGTTGAATGAGGTATTGCGCCACCGCACCACACTGATGAGCGCCCGCTTCGTCATGCCCGACGGCGTGAAGTTGCAGTACACCGGCGTGCGCGAGTTTGCACCGGTGTATCCGCTGTGGTCCGCGGTGGATGGCGGTGGCGTGCGCGAAGCCTCGACGGGCACCGTGTTCACGCCCAATCGCGACAAAGGCTGGTTCGAGAACGCGCAAGGACAGGCGCTGCAGCCGGGCTTCAAGGTCGGCGTCGGATTCGACAACTACGCGCGCATGATCAACGATGCCGAGTTTCGCGGCCCGTTCCTGTCGATCTTCACCTGGACAGTCGTGTTTGCCGGCATGACGGTGCTGTTGACACTGGCCATCGGCATGCCGCTCGCTGTGCTGCTCAACTGGGAGTCTCTCAAGTACCGTTCGATTTACCGGACCTTGCTGTTCCTGCCTTACGCCGTACCCGCGTTCATTTCCATCTTGGTGTTCAAGGGGTTGTTCAACCAGAATTTCGGCGAGATCAACACGCTCGTCCACGCCGTGTTCGGCATCCGTCCGGCGTGGTTTGCCGACCCCACACTGGCCAAGGTGATGATCCTCATCGTCAACACCTGGCTGGGGTATCCGTACGTCATGATCCTTTGTTCCGGCCTGATCAAGTCGATCCCTGCGGACCTCTACGAAGCCTCCGCGTTGGCCGGGGCCTCGCCGTGGACGAATTTCCGCCGGATCACCGCTCCGTTGATCATCAAGCCGCTCGCCCCACTGCTGGTCACCATCTTCGCGTTCAATTTCAATAATTTTGTGGTGATCGCACTCCTCACCGATGGGCGGCCCGACCATCTGAACACCAAGCTCCCGGCGGGGACCACTGACATCCTGGTGTCCTATACCTATCGGATTGCGTTTCAGGACTCAGGCCAGAACTTCGGCCTTGCAGCGGCGATTTCCACGGTGATCTTTTTCATGATTGCCCTGATGTCCTTTGCCAACATGAAGGTGGCGAAGCTCGCCGCCGGTGATAAATAGGAGGCGTCGATGGCCATCGTGCAATCCCGGCACCAGCAAAAGCGCGTGTGGGCTGCGCACTTGTTCCTGTGGGTGCTGATCGCCATCACGCTGTTCCCCTTGCTCGCGGTGTTGTCAATATCGCTGCGCCCCGGCAATTTCGCCACGGGGGAACTCATCCCGAGCCAGATCAGTTTTGAACACTGGAAATTGGCACTCGGGATTCCGCATATTGCCGCCGACGGTACCGTCGTCGAGCCGCCCTTCCCGGTGATGCGCTGGCTGTGGAACTCGATCAAGATCGCCACGATTTCGTCGATCCTGATTGTGGCCATCTCCACCACCGCCGCCTACGCCTTCGCGCGCTTGAAGTTCGCGTACAAGGATTCGCTCATCAACAGCATGATGCTGTTGCAAATGTTTCCGGCCGTGCTGGCGCTGGTGGCGATCTACGCGATTTTCGAGACCATCGGTACCTATGTGCCGTGGCTCGGCATCGAAACCCATGCGGGTGTGGTGCTGGCCTACATCGGCGGCATTGCCATGCACATCTGGACCATTCGCGGCTACTTCGAAACGATCCCCACTGAGATCGAGGAATGCGCCAAGGTCGATGGCGCAACCCATTGGCAAGCCTTCCGCTACGTGCTGTTGCCGATGGCGGTGCCGATCCTCATGGTGGTGTTCATCCTGGCGTTCATCGGCACCATCATCGAATATCCGGTGGCCTCGATCCTGCTGCGTGAGGAAGAAAACCTCACGCTGGCGGTCGGCTCGAAGTTCTTTCTCTCCGAGCAGCGCTATTTGTGGGGCGATTTCGCCGCGGCGGCAATTCTCTCTGGGCTGCCCATCACGGCCGTGTTCCTGTTTGCGCAGCGTTGGATCGTCTCCGGTTTGACGGCTGGTGGCGTGAAAGGATAGGCCGTCATGCGGGGTGCTCGTGCCGCGTTGGCGTTGACCGCAGGGGTCCTCTTTCAGGGCGCCGAGGCAGCTTGCCCGGCTGATGCGTTCGGCAAGCGCGATCTCTACATTCGCGGGAGCTTCAATGGCTGGAGCGCGCCCGACGAACACAAGTTCGGCAAGCGCTGCGACCGGTTGGAACTCGTCACGACGCTGCGCGGCCAGCACGAATTCAAGGTGGCCGACGACGAGTGGTCCCGCGGCGCCGACTGGGGCGTGGATGACAAGGCATCGCCTCCCATTTGGCGGCTTGCGCCCAAGGGAAGCCACATCCATCATCGCTTTGAGGGCACGCATCGCCTCATCCTGACCATGTCCAACGACAAGACGCCGCAACTGCAAATCGAACCCTGCCCCGCACCACCGCAGGGACAGGACCCATTGTTCCTGCGCGGCGCGATGAACAACTGGGCGTCGCTCGACGACTACGCCTTCACATTCCACTGCGACGCGTACTACCTCAACGTGAACTTGAAGGGCCGGCACGAATTCAAGATCGCCGATGCGAATTGGACTTCTGGCACGACGTGGGGTGGGGAGAAGGGGGTGCCATTCCCCATCGAGCGCGAACGCACCACCGGTTTGGCCTCGGGCAAGGACGGAAACCTCGGCAACCTCGTGGCCGAATTCAATGGCGAGCACACCTTGCGCCTTGAGTTCGTCGCTGGACATGCGCGCCTGTCCATCGGACCCAAGACCTTCGCCGACCGAAACGCTGCGCAGGTCAAGGACCCGCTCGCGCTGAGCGTGAAATTTGACAGCCGCGACATCACGCACAAGTCGCCCTTTGGCGCGACACCGCGCGGCGCGGAGGCGACTTGGCAAGTGTCCGCCGCGCCCGGAGTTGCCGCGATCACCTTGGTGATCGAGAAACGCACGCTGGAAGGCAATCAGGAGCGGCTGGATTACCATGAAGTCGCACGCATCCCCATGACTCGTGAGGGCGTCGGCAAGACCGAACGCTGGCGCGCGCGCCATGTCTTCGATTCCATCGGCGTGCACGGGTACTGGTTTGAAGTGAAAACGGGCGGCAAGACATTTCACTATCAGAACAACCGCGAGGCAATCTACTGGACGCGTGAAAAGGGCAGCAATGGCGTGGGTCAAATCGAGGAGCTCTCGGCCGACACCCACAGCATCCGCCGCTTCCGGCACACCGTGTTCGACCCCGCGTTCAAGGCTCCCACGTGGGCGAAGGACGCGATCTACTACTACATCTTTCCCGATCGCTTCCGCAATGGAGACCATGCCAACGACCCGAAGCCGGGGCGCGACCGATACCAGAACCACGCGGTCGAGTTCCACAAGTCCTGGACCGACCGGCCCTACAAACCGGGCAGCGGCGATGGATCCGACGCCGTGTACAACAACGATTTCTTCGGCGGTGACCTTGCCGGCATCATCGAGAAGCTGGGTTACATCCGGGACCTGGGCGCCAACGCGATCTACATGACGCCGGTGTTTCGTGCGGCGAGCAACCACAAGTACGACACCGCCGACTACCGCAACATCGACCCGGCGTTCGGCACCAACGAGACCTTCGAGCTTCTCGCGGATGAGGCGGGGAAGCGCGGCCTCCGCGTGATTCCCGACGCGTCCTTCAACCACACCGGCAGCGACTCGATCTATTTCGACCGCTTTGGCAATTTTGATGGCAAGGGGGCCTTCGCCCACGGCAGGATCAACAAGGACTCGCCCTATGCAAGCTGGTACACCTTCGATGCGACGCAACCCGATCCCGACAAACAGTATCGGGGTTGGGTCGATGTCAAAGAGTTGCCGGAGTTGAACAAGATGAGCCCGGGATGGCGCGATTTCGCGTACGCCAAGCCCGATGGGATCACGCAACTGTGGCTGAAACGCGGCGCGTCCGGCTGGCGCATGGACGTCGCGCCCTGGGTGCCAGACGATTTCTGGCGCGAATGGCGCAAGGCCGTGAAGGCGGTCAACGCGGAGGCGATCACGATTGCCGAGACCTGGTTCGATGCGTCCAAGCATTTGAGCGGCGACATGTTCGATTCGACCATGAACTACATCTTTCGCAACGCCACCCTCGACTATGTGAAGGGCGGCAGTGCGAAGGCGCTGATGGCGAACCTGGAGTTGATCCGCGAGGTGTATCCGGTGGAGGCGCAATTCGCCTTGATGAATCTCCTGTCCTCGCACGATGTGGCGCGCACGCTGCATGTGCTGGGATACGAAGGCGACCAGACGCCCGCAGCACAAATCGACGAGGCCAAGCGGCGCTTCAAGCTTGCCGTGTTCCTGCAAATGACCCACCCCGGGTCGCCCGCGATCTACTATGGCGATGAAGTCGGAGTGACGGGTGGCGATGACCCATACAACCGCGGTCCGTTTCCATGGGCTGACCTGGGCGGCAAGCCGGATGAAGCGATGCGCACCTACTTCAAGCAGCTCACCGCCATGCGCAATCAGCACGCGGTGTTCCGCCATGGCGAGACGATGGCGCCGTTGTTCCTCGATGAGCACGTGGTTGTCATGGGGCGCAGGCTCGGCAAGACCTGGGCGCTGGTGGCGCTGAACAATGCGGGTTCGGGCAAAGCCGTTCGCGTGACCGTGCCCGCGAAGGCGCAATCGGTTCGATGGACGCCCCAGCTTGATGCCTCGCCGCTGGAAGTCGTGGACGGCCAGTGGATCCTGAACGTCCCTGCTTTGCAGGGTGCGGCATGGATGGGTGAATGACGCCGGAGGCTACAGGGCAAACTCAAGCACAGGCGCGGCCTTTGGGGCATTTTCGGCCGGGATCGCCCGTCGGTATTGCACTTCTGCCCGCGGGGCGGGCTTCATGAATCGCTGGTTTCTTGGACTCGTCGTGTTTGCATGGTCCACGGCGGCGGCCGCGCAAACATCGAAAGCGGCGATCGATCCCCTCCCCGAAATCACGACCGGCCGCATCGAACGCCTGGAGAATTTTCCTTCGCGCCATGTCGCGTCACGCCACATCGATGTGTGGCTTCCCGCCAGTTACAACCCCACCCGGCGCTATCAGGTGCTCTACATGCACGACGGGCAAAACCTGTTCGATGGCAAGCTCAACTGGACGATGAAATCCTGGCGTGCAGATCAAGCCGTCAGCAACCTGATGAAGCGCGGCCAAATTGAGGACACCCTCATTGTCGGCATCTGGAACAGCGGCAAAGACCACTATGCCGAGTACTACCCGCAGAAGTTCCTGGCCTTCGCACCGGACGCCGTGCGGATTGAGTACGAAACTGTGGCTGCCAACGGCAAGCTGCGGTCAGACGCGTATCTCAAGTTCATCGTCGAGGAACTGAAGCCGGCGATCGATCGGAAATATCCGACAAAGCCGGGACCCCAACATACTTATGTGGCAGGCTCGAGCATGGGCGGATTGATTTCGCTTTATTCCTTGGTTGAGTACCCGCAGGTGTTCGGCGGTGCCGCAGGCCTGTCCACCCATTGGGTGGGCCGGCCCACGGCGTGGGGACGCGAGCGTGTGCGCAACGCAGCACTGCCGATGGCTGCAATGGTGTATCTGGGCAAGCATCTGCCGGATCCAGCCACGCATCGCATCTACAGCGATCGCGGCGACGATTGGCTGGATTCGCTCTACGCGCCAGCACATCGAATGTTCGCGGAGGTGTTGCGTGATCGCGGCTACGCACCGGACAATTCCAAAGTTCTTGTCATTGAAGGCACCGGCCACCACGAAACGGATTGGGCGGATCGGCTGGAGCAGGTGCTGGCCTTTCTGATGGCGCGCCGCTGACGACGCGCTTGTAAAACCCAAGCACTGGTGCGGCGTTTGGGACATTTTCGCCCGGAACACGTCGTCAGTCCTTGGGATCGGCTAGCCGATGGATTTCAGCTCGCCCGCCCCAACAGCTCGCGCATCTTCATGAGCTTCGGCGTGACCACAGGTACGGTGAGCATGGTGCTCGCCACCGCCATCAGCAAAAGTGCGGTGAACATCGCGTTGGTGATGATCCCCTTGTCCAGCAGAATATTGGCAAAGATGATCATGATGAGCGCCTTGGTTTGCAGGAGCCAGCCAATGATAGTGGCTTCGCCCGGCGCCCATTTCAAGACGCGTCCTGCGAATTGCACACCGATCAGTTTTCCCGCAATGGCCGCGAACAGCAAGACGGCCGCAACACCAAACACCAACGGCCCGCCGGCCTCCCAATTGGTGCGCAAGCCCGTGGACAGGAAAAAAACCGGCATCAGGACCAGCAGCACATGGTGGCGCAACAGGTCCATGCGCTCCTGATCGAACCATTCGCTCTCCGTGACAGCGCCCGCGAGAAACGCGCCGACCATGAAGTGCAGTCCCGCCCAGTCGGCACCCAACGCCACTGTGGCGAGCCACACAAGGCATACGAACCAGCGGTCGCGCTCGGGCAACGCACGCATGAGTTTCCGGTAAAGCACGACGGCAACTGCGAACAACACCATGAACGCGGCTTGCTTGCCGATGCGCGCCCAGTCCATCAGCACCAATGCCAGCACGCCCCAAATCGCGATGTCGTCCAGGCTCGCATACCGCAGGATGCGTTGCCCCAGTGCGGTGCGAAGGATCTCCATCTTCTCCATCAGCAGGATGAGGATAGGCAGTGCGGTGACCGCGCAGGACATGCCCACGCCGGCAATGAATTGCCACGTCAGGGCCTTGGGGCCCATCCATCCCGGCTCACGCACCAGCATCGCTGCCGCCAGCGCGCCGAAAGCCAGC
Source organism: Usitatibacteraceae bacterium (assembly GCA_044228625.1). Classification (GTDB taxonomy): domain Bacteria; phylum Pseudomonadota; class Gammaproteobacteria; order Burkholderiales; family Usitatibacteraceae; genus UKL13-2. The sequence goes on from JBGAUM010000039.1 coordinate 18,692, forward strand.
GGCACAGCCATGGCAAAACCGGCGGTGACAAAACTCTCGCGGCGGTGTCCCCAAGCCTGTTTGAGATCGAGTTCCACACCTGCGATCCAGACAAAAATCATCACCGCCCACCACGCAATACCGTTGAGCGACTGGATCACGGCGGGCGTGAACACGAATGCGTAGTACTCCGGAAACGCCCGGCCCAGAATGCCCGGGCCCAGCAGGATGCCGGTGACAATCTGTACGACGACCAGTGGCGCGAAATAATCGGTGCGCCCCACTCGCCAAATCAAATAAGGAACGGCGAAAATGATGAGCATCGCCACCAGGAAAATTTCTGTCGTCGTCATGAACCCAAAGGAATCCCGTGATTGTTTTCAATCCTGAAGCGCAGATCACCGCGCTGGAAGTGGCACCGGGGCGCGAAGTGCTGCTGTTCGACGATGCGCTCAAAAACCCCGAGGCCTTGGTGGAACTTGCTTGCGCACAACACCACGCACTCAGGCCATCGGCGCACAACGCCTACCCCGGCATCATGTTCCCGCTCGATGAAACGATCCGCGACCGGGCCACCGAATTCTTTTCCAGCATGGCCCGGAGCCGTTTTGGCGCGCGTCGTGTCCTGCACGCCAATGTTCGTTTGGCCATGGTGACGTCGCCACCCAATCTGCTGCAGGCACGCCAAACCATTCCGCATTGCGACAGCCAGACACTGGAGGCCCATGAGACTATCGTCGCCTCCGTCCTCTACCTGTTTCACGAGGTGTCGCTGGGTGGCACCTCGTTCTTTCGCGCAAAACGGGGTGAGCTCGAAACGCGACGCCTGATTCACGATTCGAGCACGATGGACACTGCGGCATTCGCCGCAAAGCACAGCATTCCGACGGCGTACTTCAAGGGCTCGAACGACTGGTTCGAGCACTTGGCGACGATTCCGGCCAAGTGGAATCGCCTGATCTTCTATGACGGCGGGGAATTTCACTCCGGGTCCATCGAGTCACCGGAAGATCTGTCGGTCGATCCGGCGAAAGGGCGCCTGACATTGAATGGATTCTTCACTTGCACGCGGCGAGCGGTCTAGTCGACCTTCATTGTCAAGCCGATTCCCTCAAGCTGCCTTCGGCACCATCGCCGCCGGCGCAAATTCGGGAATCGCGCAATTCTTGTAGATGAATTCGCCGTGTGTGGGCATCACCTCCACGCACCGCTTGATCACGTTTTCAATGCCGCCGACAAATTCCTGAAGCTCCGCATCGGTGAGATTGTCGACCAGCGGATGGTAGGCGCGCGGCATCATGCCCTGTCCGATCATGACCTGGACCCAGCTCGTCACGCCAAACAACTCATCGGACTCGCGGTGGAAGCGGCCGTTGGCACGGAACAGGTCCATCTTGTCCTTGAGTTCTGCCGGGATCGACATGGTGCGACAGTAGTTCCAGAACGGCGTGTCGTCGCGCTCGGTCTGATGGTAATGCAGCACCAGAAAATCGCGGATGCGCTCGAATTCCCAATGCGTCTCCCGGTTGTACTTGTCGATGTCGGCCTGTTCGAACCCGGCATTGGGAAAGAACATCACCAGCCGCGCGAGGCTCGACTGGATCAGGTGGATGCTGGTGGACTCCAGCGGCTCCATGAAGCCGCTGGCCAACCCGACCGCGACGACGTTCTTGTTCCAGAATTTCTTGCGCCGCCCCGTCACAAACCGCAGCGTACGCGGCTCAGCCAATTGTTCGCCATCAAGGTTCTCCAAAAGGATCGCGGTCGCCTGGTCCTCGCTCATGAACTTGCTGGAAAAGATGTGCCCATTGCCAATGCGGTGCTGGAGCGGAATACGCCACTGCCAACCCGCCGGACGCGCCGTCGAGCGGGTATAGGGCGTGGGATCGCCCGCATTGGCACAGGGCACCGCAATGGCCCGGTCGCATGGCAGCCAATGGGTCCAATCTTCATAGCCGGTCTTGAGCGCCTGCTCGATGAGCAAACCGCGAAACCCCGAGCAATCGATGAACAACTGGCCGCTGACCTTTTCACCGCTGGCCAGAATCACCGCTTCGACGTGCCCATCGCTCGCGCGCAGCACCGTACTGACAATCTTGCCCTCGATGCGTTTGACGTTGCGCGATTCCGCCTGACCGCGCAGGTAGTTCGCGTACAACCCCGCATCGAAGTGATAGGCGTAGGCAATATTGTTCAGGGGCGAGTTCTCCACCTGCGCCGAGCGCATGAATTTTCCAGCGGGGGCTGCCATGGTGTTGAGCGAATAGGCCCCAAGATCGCGCGCCTTGCCTTGCTTGAAGTGCTTAAGCCAATAGTGATGAAATGCAATCAGGCCAAGGTCCTGGCCATTGGTTCCGAAGCCATGGATGTAGCGATGCCCCTGGCGAGTCCAATCGACAAACTCGATGCCGAGCTTGAACGTGCCCTTGGTCTTTCTCACGAAATCGTCTTCGTCCAGCTCCAGCACCTGATTGAAGAGCTTGATCTGCGGAATGGTGGCTTCACCGACACCGACGATGCCGATTTCGTCGCTTTCGATCAGACGAATGTTGTAGTCGCGCGACAAGACTTTCGACAACAATGCCGCGGACATCCAGCCTGCCGTGCCGCCGCCGACAATGACGATGTCCTTGATGCGGTGGGGATTCTCTTGCATGGTCGTTACCCGTTGCTGTGCCGATACGTCACATTATCGCCCTCGCCGTTTCGCACGCAAACGGCAAAAAAAGCCCCGCCTCGGTACTGCCGGCGGGGCTCCTCAGGAAACGATGACTTAGAACTTGTAGTTCACGCCCAAGAGCGTGGTGCGGCCGTACACGGTGTACTGGTTCGGCTTGATCGGCACGCCGTCGTAGGTGCGATACGGTTCGTTGTTGGCATTGTTGACCTGGAACAGGATGGACAAGCCCTTGAGCGAACCGGACTCGAACGCATAACCCAACTGGAAGTCGATGACCTTCTCGCCCTTGATGAAGCGGAACTCGCGGTCGGCGCCAAAGCCGGTGACTTCACCCACAAAATCCGAGCGCTCGCGCTGGCTCACACGGGCCTGGAAACCGTACTTCTCATAGTACGCCGTCAGGTTGGTCACGCGCCGCGACAACCCGGGCAACGGCTGCGTGCCGCCGTTCGGGCCGTTGGGTTTGATGCCGCTCTTGGTGTCCGAATGACTTGCCACCACACCAAAGCCATCGAGTGAAGGCAGCATCAGGTTGAGCGGCAGCGAGGCCGAGTACTCGAAACCCTTGATGTTGCCGCCGGTGCCGTTGATCGGGGTGGAGAACTCGCCGATATTGGATACCACCGTGATCGCCGTGTTGTTCGGATAGCCGGTGAAGTCCTTGGCAATCTTGTCCTGGTAGATGAAATTCAGCAGGTTCTTGTAGAAGCCCGCCACGCCGATGTAGGCGCGGTTGCCGAAATATTTCTCCCAGGAAACATCGATCGCATTGGCGCGGAACGGTTCAAGACGCGGGTTGCCGCCATCGCCCGAGTAGAGGCGCTTGGCCACGTCGATGCTGAAGTTGTTGCTTGCGCGCAATTGGTCGAGACGTGCCCGCGCCAGCGTCTTGGCGATGCCGAGGCGGACGGTTTGTTCATACGGCAGACTGAATGCCAGATTGAGGCTCGGCAGGTAGTCCGTGTATTTCGTGCCGTCGGTATAGCGCACGCGCAGGAAGGTTGGGCCGCTGTTATTGACCGCGGAAGCCGTGGAGCTCTGGTCGGTATGAACCGCCTGGAGACCCACGTTGCCGCGAACCGGCACGCCACCCCACTCGGTGTCGATGTCGAACTTGGCAAAGGCCGTCGTCACCTTTTCCTCGACCAGCCAATCCTTGTTGATGATGTCGCGATTGTTGATGTTGCTGCGCAAGTTGTAGAGCGTGTTGAGCGCGCCCTGCACGTCGTACGACAGCACACCCGGCACGCCAATGAACGACAGCGAGGTCGGCGCGAGCAACAGGCCGTTCGGCACCGTGGTGTTGGGCGTCTTGAGGGTCAGGAAGTATTCATCCACAAAGCGGCTCTTCTCGCGTTGGGCGTAGTTCACGCCGAACTCCATGCCGCTGAAGAAGCCGTCCAGATCCTTCTTCGCCGAGAGGCGCATCGACTTCAACTCATCCGTGACCTTCGGATACTTGATGTAGCCGTCCTGACCCCACCCGCCGGAATCGAGCAGCTTGATGGTATTTGGATCGGCATAGTTGAGGCCATAAGTGAAGAGCGGGCGGCCATCGCCGTCGGTCGTGAACCGCACGGTGTCGCGCGTGTTGATGGTTCCGGCGTAGGTTTCAAGAATGGACTCGTCACGATTCGCCTTGGAGTACGACAGATCGCCGACCGCCGTCCAGCCGTTGCCCAGGTTGAATTTGTTGTTCCAGCCCAGCGCGGTAATGTCGTCATCGCGCTTGTTCTGGTCATTGCGCAGCACCGGCTTGATGCTGGCCCAGGTTCCAGCGGTCACCAAGCCGCCGGACACGGTCGGATTGGACAGCGTGCCGCCGCCCCACTCGAGTCCCGCCTCGTAACCGCGCAGAACGGTCTTCTGGTCGAACTTGGAGTAGTACACGTCCAGAAGCATGGAGTAATCCGCAGAGGGCTTCCACTCCAGCACGCCCATGAATCCATCCCGCGTCCCCTTGGTGGAATCCGCGAACTGCTTGCTTCCGCCCAACAGGAGCGTGCCGTTCGGCACACCCGGCTTGCCTTGTGAATCCGGGTAGCCCCAGGCTTCCCAGCGCTGCACCTGGCTGGGCGACTCCAGGCGCGCATAGCCCAATGCCCAGCCGACTTTGCGATCGGCCGACTGGTCGATGTAGGACACGCTGAATCGGCTGCCCTGGTCCTTGCTGTCTGCGTTGAGCTTGCCCAGCGAATTCTTCTCTCCGCGCAGGTTCACGGCGACGGCCCGCTTGCCAAACGCCAGCGGGCGTACGGTCTGCAAATCGATGGTGCCGGAAAGGCCCTGCCCGATCAATGTCGCGTCCGGGGTTTTGTAAATGACAACTGCGCTCAGGAGTTCCGAAGGATATTGATCAAATTCGACGGCACGGTTGTCGCCCGTGGAGACTTGCTCGCGGCCGTTGAGAATCGTCCCGGCAAAGTCGCCGGACAACCCGCGGATGCTGATGGTTTGTGCGCGCCCTGCCACACGTTGTGCGGCCAGGCCCGGGAGGCGCGCGATCGACTCGGCAATCGAGTTGTCCGGCAGCTTGCCGATGTCTTCCGCCGAAATGGCCTCGACAATGGAGTTGGATCCTTGTTTGACAGAGATGGCGTCCTCAATGCCGCGTCGGATGCCGGTCACGATCACGGTATCCACTTTCTGTGCTTCTTCCTTCTTTTTCTTCGCGTCGGCCGCGGCTTTCCCATCGTCCTTCTTGGCGGCTTCGGTCTTCGCCGGCTCTGCAGCTTGCTGCGCCACGGCCGTCGTGGCGAACAACGCCAATGCACAAGCGATCGCAATCGGGCTCTTCTTGAACTCCATTTCCCTGCTCTTTGGCGTCAACACCCCGGGCTGATGCTTCTTCATGAGTCTTCTCTCCTCTTTCTTGTCGTAAGTTCCGGGTGCATCCCTAGTCGCCCCGGCAGACGTACCAAAACACGTGTGGCCCGCGCATGTTGCCGGGTTTCTAAAATTTCCAGTCGAATTGTGTAATAAAACTAAATTGATGTCAAACGCCCGGCCATACTTCGTTGCATTTCCGCGACATATTTCATCAACTTATTGATATATATATGTTTTATCGATCTCACCAAGGCGAATTCTCGGGCTCATCGGTGTTCGCAATTGGCATGTTCCTCAAAAAAACGTAGTATTCCTACATGTCAATCCACCGGATTCTTCGTTGGCGGCCACGCACCCTGGCGGTGTTTGCGGCCTTGTGCGCGGCCACCTTGGCTGATGCACGCGCGGATTCCGAGCCATGGAACGCCTGTGGGCCCCCGGGCCGAAACCTGCATGTGCCCTCGCCAGATTGGCGCGACCAGATCATCTACTTCGCGATCACGGATCGCTTTGACGACGGCGACGCGTCCAACAATGATCAGGGAGCCGGAGAGTTCCGGGCCGGGCATGCGGAGTCCTACAACGGTGGCGACTTCAAAGGCTTGATGCGGCGTCTCGACTACATCTCCGGGCTGGGAGCAACGGCCTTGTGGATCACCCCACCGGTCGCCAACCAATGGACCTCCCCGGATGGACACATCACCGGCTATCACGGCTATTGGGCGCGCCATTTCCAGCAGGTGGATGCCCATTGGGGCACGCTGGAGGACTACCGCACGCTCTCCGAGCAATTGCATTGCCGCCAGATGTATCTGGTGCAGGACATTGTGGTCAACCATACCGGCGATTACTTCTCTTATGGCCCGGCGTGGCAGCGCGGCCAGCCCACCCGGGACTTTCGGCCGCACGTGCACACCGCACCCAGCGCGCGACCAACGCAGCCGCCCTTCGACATGAACGACCCCTCGCGCGCCGAAGACCGCAAGGCCGCGATCTACCATTGGACGCCCGACGTCTCGGACTACCGCGACCCGCGCCAGAAATTCACCTATCAGATGTCGGGCCTTGACGACTTGAACACCGAGAACCCCCGCGTACGATCCGCGCTGCGCGAGAGCTACGCTTATTGGATTCGTGAAGTGGGTGTCGACGCGTTTCGGGTCGATACCGCGTTCTATGTCCCGCAGGATTTCTATGCCGACTTCCTGTTTTCGAAAGACCGCGCGAATCCCGGCATCGACCGCGTGGCACGCGGGACGGGAAAAAATGGCTTCCTGGTGTTCGGCGAAGGATTCGGCATCGACGCCCGCGGAAGCAATGCCGTGTCGCGCCAGATCGAGTCCTACATGACGGGGCCGCGCGGCCAGCCCTTGATGAATGGCATGCTCAATTTCCCGTTGTATGGGGCGCTCAACCATGTGATCGCACGGGGAAAGCCACCCTCGGAACTCGGCGAGCGCATTGCATCGATGATGAAGATCCATCCACGCGCGCACTGGATGCCCACGTTTCTGGACAACCACGATGTGGATCGGTTCCTGGCCGCCGGTTCCACGGCCGCGCTCAAGCAAGGCTTGCTCGCGCTGATGACCCTGCCGGGCATTCCCGTGATTTATTACGGCACGGAACAAGGCTTCAACGTGCCGCGGGCGGCCATGTTCAAGGCGGGCTATCACTCGGGTGGATTTGACCGTTTTGACCGTGACAGTGAGCTCTACCGGCACATTCAGGCCGTGAGCGCCTTGCGACGCGCAAACCGCGCACTATCGCGCGGCATGCCGCGCATCCTGTACGCGAACGACGCCCAACCCGGGGCGTTGGTCTGGGAAATGCGGCACGGATCTGACCGGCTGGTCGTGGCCCTGAACACTTCCGAACGTGAATCGTTTGCGGCCGTGCCCGCCGGATTGGCGCCGGGCGCACGGCTTGCCGGGCTCTATGCCATTGACGGGAAGGTGCCCGACCAGCAGGCCGATAGTGCCGGGCGTCTCGCGCTGGTGCTGCCCCCGCGTGCAGGAAGGGTTTGGCGCGTGAAGTCCGCATTGGCCACTGAGGCCCCTGCTGTCCGCACTTCCGTCCTGAAGGCAGGTCCGGTGCAATTTGATGGCCGTGCCGGTGTTGCACACCTTTCCGGTCACGCGATGCCGAATACCGCGCTGCGCGTGGTGCTCGACGGCGACCTCGCGCGCGCGTCACTGGTCCGCGCTGATGCGGCCGGCCGATGGCGAACGATGTTGGATGGGGCAAGTCTTGTCGACCCTTCGCAGCGCCACGATGTCGTCGCCTTGACCCCCGATTCCGGCCCGGGCTCACCCGGCATGTCGAACACGGTGTCTTTCCATGCGCGCCCTGCATGGACCGCAGCGCTCGATTATGTGGACCCCGAAGGTGACGACCACGGCCCCCGCGGCAACTATGGCTACCCGCAAGACCCCACGTGGGGTCAGCATAAACAGATGGACCTGCGTCGCGTGCGCGCCTGGCACGCCGCGGGCGCGCTCAAGATTGAATTGACGATGCACCGCCTGACGCAGTTCTGGCAACCCGCCAACGGCTTTGATCACACGGCGATTACCCTGTTCGTTGCATTGCCGGGCCGCGACGGTGGTACTTCCGTCATGCCGATGCAAAACGCGGATCTGCCCGGCGACGTGCGATGGCACTATCGTCTTCGCGCGCATGGTTGGAGCAACGCCCTGTTTCGCGCCGAGGGGGCCACCGCAAACGTGGAAGGCACACCGGTCACGCCCGGCGCGCGGATCGAGGCCGACGCCAAAAGACACACGCTGACGTTCACGCTCCCAGCTGACGCGCTGGGCCGCCCGCCATCGATGAAAGGCGCGAAGCTCTATGTCACGACTTGGGACTACGACGGTGGCTATCGGGCATTGCAAATGGAGCCCTCGCGTTACGCGATGAGCGGTGGCGATGGAAAGACCCAGCCGCTGATCATGGATGACACCCCGATCCTGGAGCTCAAATGACGCGCAATCGAATCGCCGCCGCTTTCGCGATGCGCGCGGTGATCCTCTCGCTGGTGCTTGCTGGTTGCGCGGGCGGCGGTGGGGGCGCTCCGGGCCTCTCTCCATCGAATATCCCGCCGGAACCCCTCCCGGTGGTGGATACCACGCCTGTCCCCGCGGGTAATCTCTCAAGCTCGCTTCCGGAGGGCTGGCACCGCGGCCCTTTGATGCAAATTTATGTGCGGGGCTATCAGGACAGCGATGGCGATGGCATCGGTGATTTGCGCG
>JBGAUM010000170.1:0-3435 GCA_044228625.1 Usitatibacteraceae bacterium
GAACAACAATAGCGAGCCCGACCTCTTCAACTCCAAATCACCCACCACAGCAACGAAGCACGCCGTGATCGCCGCTTTCATCACCTCTGGCCTGGTCTCGTGGGCCACGCCGGATGGCAATCTGGTCGTGACGTTGGTGCCGGGGTTGGGGGTGGGATTGGTGGTGTTCGGCGTTTCGAAATGGCTTACGCGTCGCGGGTAGGCTGCGTGATGTGCATGCGCGTGATCAGCCGGTTGGTTGTGTGGCACAACCCGGAATTGACGAGGGACACGTGAATGAGGACCACCGAATCGCTTCGATGAAGTGTTCGATCAAAGATCTGTTCTGTAAACTGGGCTGTCAAGCTAATGTTTGGAGTGACCGTGAAAAATAATTTCCTGTGCGCTGTCACTTTGTCGGTTGCCCTGGCGGCATGTGGAACTGCGCAAAAAGGTGCGCTGATCAGCGCAAACAAGGCCCTCGCAAATCAGAAATATGATGAGTGCCTGCAGCACTTGTCATCGGCTGAAACACTTGGTGAGTTTTCCGAGAGTATTCATCCACAGGTCTTGTTCAAAAGGGGCATGTGCCTGGAAGGATTGAATCGCAAGCCAGAGGCCTACGCGATATATCGGGTCCTGATCGGAAGATATCCGTCCTCCGATTGGACGGCCCAGGCGAAGGCACGCCTCGATGCCGCCTTGAAGCCCTATTGAGATCGCGGTCCCCGACCTACAAATCGCCCAACGAGCACCCGTCATGCCCTACGAGTTGCGGACTGATCCGGCCAACAATGTCCTTCTGGTGATCTATTCCGGCGTGGTCAATGCCGGCGAACTCCATGAGGCCTCGCACCTCGCGGCGGAGCGTATCAAGGTCTCCGGGCAACTGCGTGCCTTGGCAGACCTCACAGCGGTTGAGCGGATCTCGGCGACCATTGGCCCGGTGCTCGAAATTCCGCAATCGATCTATGTTGAACACCGGTTGAGCCACCAGCTACGCATTGCGGTGCTGGTGCCGCCCAACGAATCGATCGTCGAGCTTGCACGGTTCTATGAATTGGCCTGCCACAACCGTGGCTGGCTGGCGCGTGTGTTTCGGAATCGTGGCGAAGCGCTGGACTGGCTGGCGAACGGTTCGAAAACCTGAGTCATTCCGGGTCCGGACCGTTGAGCATGACGTTCCATGCACGCTGCAGCGCCAGTGGATAGCCGCGCAGCAACAAGCGCTCACCGGCGGCAAGTCGTGTGCCGTTCGAGAAGTTCCGGTCAAGGACGTGGTCGCGTTCGACACCCATCACTTCGACATCAAGTCGATCGAATCCCAACTCAGCCAATGTGCGGCCTTTTGACCAGGCCTGCTCGAAGACCATGAAGATCTGCTCGCCTTTGAACCGCCGCCGGAACTCCCAGTGGCGCTCGCCGAGTGTCACTTCGAGATCGTCTGGTTCACCGGGGGTGACGACCAGGCCCGGAATGTGAGCTTCGTCTGTCGCTTCAAAATGCAGCGACCCGGCCCAATACGAAAAGCCGATTTCGAAGCGCCCTTTGAACAGGCGGAACTCAAAGCTGTCGCCACATTGTTCGCATTTCATGTGGCCGTGCGCCGAATGGCCGAGCGCATCCGCGGGCACGCGATCGAGCAGGGCGGTCAGATCGACTTGGAGCCGGCAGGGGCAGGGGGTGCGCATGGAGACGGCTTCAAGCTTGCGGGACGATAGGACGTGCCAATGATCCCAAAGATTTGCTGCGTCATCCCGGTGCAGCCTTGAATCGCGCCGGAGCGCCCGCATCTACCGTCATCCGCTCGCACGCCTGGTTCGTTACGAGAATTGACACGCCAACGTGCGGTTTTGCATCGGAAATCGCGTCGAATACCCCCAAAATAGCTTCATGATCGTTTTCAACCTTTCTTGCTCCAACGACCACCGTTTCGACGGCTGGTTTCGGTCGTCTGAGGATTTTGAATCCCAAAGCTCGCATGGCCAGGTGGACTGCCCGTTCTGCGGCGACAAACAGATTACCAAACATCTCTCTGCGCCCCGCATCAACACAGGGGCTCTGGAGTCGGCGCCTGAGGCCAATGCCCACGAGCCGCGCGACGTGATGGCCGCGTCCCTGCTGCCGGATTTGCAGGCGCACATGCTCAAGCAGTTCAAGAGTTTCATCCAGGCCAACACCGAAAACGTCGGGGGCCAGTTCGCGGAAGTCGCGCGCCGCATGCACTACGGTGAAGAGAAGCACCGCAATATCCGCGGCAGGGTTTCCGCCGAGGAGTCCGCCGCACTGCACGAAGAGGGCATCGAGACGGTGAACCTTCCCCACGGCGTGTTCATGGATGAGGGTGTGCAGTAGGGGCTGCACGCTGTGCCCGCATAGCTTTCAGCTCGGTTCCTGACCACGGGATCACCGGGCCGCCCGTGTCCGCGATTGACGGAACCACAGCACTGCTCGTGCATTTCATCGTGCGGACCACGATCTGGCGCCTTGGCCCGGGGTTCTTCCGATAGGCGTTAACTATCGCCGGCATCTGAACAATCACTTTGATCTATTGAGTGGACTTGGATAGATTGGCGTTATCAATCGCCAAACATCGTGAGCCGGCTCGGGAGAGCTGTTGATCGATGGATCTGACAACCTTCCAGGAGCCCCGCCATGTCGAATGCCCCCCAATCCACACCTGCCCGATGCCCTTTTGGCCACGATCGCGCCGCGTCGGCCGTCACCCGCCAATCCAACCGCGACTGGTGGCCGAACCAATTGAATCTCGGCATCCTGCACCAGCATGCGCCGGCCTCGAACCCGATGGACGAAGGCTTTGACTACGCCAAGGCATTTGCATCGCTCGACTACGCGGGCTTGAAGGCGGACCTGAAAACCCTGATGACCGATTCGCAAGACTGGTGGCCGGCGGACTGGGGTCACTATGGCGGCCTGTTCATCCGCATGGCATGGCACAGCGCCGGCACGTATCGCACCGCGGATGGCCGCGGCGGGGGTGGCACGGGCAACCAGCGGTTCGCACCGGTCAACAGTTGGCCCGACAACGGCAACCTCGACAAAGCACGCCGCTTGTTGTGGCCGATCAAGCAAAAGTACGGCAACAAGATTTCCTGGGCGGACCTCATGATCCTGGCCGGAAATGTCGCGCTGGAGTCGATGGGCTTCAAGACCTTTGGCTTCGGCGGCGGCCGCGTGGACATTTGGCAGCCGGAAGAAGACATCTACTGGGGCAATGAAAGGAAGTGGTTGGGCGACGAACGCTACAGCGGTGAGCGTGACCTCGAAAAGCCCTTGGCCGCCGTCCAGATGGGCCTCATCTATGTCAATCCTCAGGGTCCGAACGGCAACCCCGATCCGGTGGCCTCGGGCCGCGATGTACGCGAGACCTTTGCACGCATGGCCATGAATGACGAGGAGACCGTCGCGCTGGTGGCTGGCGGCCACACCTTCGGC
>JBGAUM010000171.1:0-3425 GCA_044228625.1 Usitatibacteraceae bacterium
GGGCCGGCCCGTAATGCTCATCAACCCGCCCATGCCCTGGATCAGAAAGTCATAGCCCGCGCGTTCCGCATATGGGCCTGTTTGACCAAAGCCGGTGATGGAGCAATAGATCAATCGCGGGTTCAATGCGCCCAGGGACGTGTAGTCCAGGCCGTATCCGCGCAATCCGCCGACCTTGAAGTTCTCGATCAACACATCTGCGTGCTGCGCCAAACGTCGCACCAGTATTTGACCTTCGGGTTGCGTGAAGTCGATGGCGATGGAGCGCTTGTTGCGGTTGGCGCAGAGAAAATACGCCGACTCCCTGGTCTCGTTGCCTTCACCATCCTTGAGCCAAGGTGGACCCCAAGCCCGCGTGTCGTCGCCCGTGCCGGGGCGTTCGACCTTCACCACATCCGCGCCCAAGTCGCCCAGCAGTTGGCTGGCCCATGGGCCAGCGAGCACGCGGGACAGATCGAGGACCTTGATGCCCGCGAGTGGAGCGGCGCGAACCCCTGAAATTGCCACGCCTAGGAGAACGCGGGAATGCCGGTAATGGCACGGCCAAGGATCAGCGCGTGGACGTCGTGCGTCCCTTCGTACGTGTTGACCACTTCCAGGTTGACCAAATGTCGCGCGATTCCGAATTCGTCGCTGATGCCGTTGCCGCCCAACATGTCGCGCGCCTGCCGCGCAATGTCCAGTGCCTTGCCGCAGTTGTTGCGCTTGAGAATGCTGGTGACTTCCACGGCTGCGGTGCCTTCATCCTTCATACGGCCAAGTCGAAGAACGCCTTGCAGGCCCAACGAGATTTCCGTGAGCATGTCGGCGAGCTTTTTCTGGATCAGCTGGTTCGCCGCCAGAGGCCGGCCAAATTGCATGCGATCCATCGTGTATTGCCGCGCCGTGTGAAAACACGCCTCAGCTGCGCCCATCGCGCCCCAGGCGATGCCGTAGCGCGCGCTGTTCAAGCAGGTGAATGGACCTTTCAAGCCCCGCACTTCCGGAAACGCGTTTTCTTCCGGCACGAAAACGTTGTCCATCACGATCTCCCCCGTGATGCTGGCGCGCAAACCGACTTTGCCGTGAATTGCCGGTGCGGTGAGGCCCTTCCACCCTTTTTCCAATACGAATCCGCGAATGTCGCCGGAATCGTCCTTGGCCCACACCACGAATACATCGGCGATGGGGCTGTTCGTGATCCAAGTCTTGGCGCCCGTCAGTGCAAAGCCGCCATCCACCTTCCTTGCCCGCGTCACCATGCTTCCGGGGTCGGAGCCGTGATTGGGTTCAGTCAGACCGAAGCAGCCAATCCACTCGCCACGCGCGAGATTCGGCAGGTATTTTTGCTTGGTGGCCAAGTTGCCAAATTCAAAGATTGGCAGCATCACCAGTGAAGACTGCACGCTCATCATCGAACGATACCCGGAGTCGATGCGTTCGACTTCGCGCGCGACCAATCCGTAGCTTACGTAGTTCAAGCCCGCTCCGCCAAACTCTTCGTCGATAGTGGCGCCGAGCAAACCAAGCTCGCCCATCTCGCGGAAAATTGTGGAGTCTGTACGCTCCTTGCGAAACGCTTCGAGAACACGTGGTGCGAGCTTGTCGTTGCAATATGCAGCGGCAGTGTCGCGAACAGCTCGTTCGTCGTCGCTCAGCTGTTCATCCAGGAGCAGCGGATCTTCCCAATGGAAACGGGGTTTTATGTGGTCGCGTTTCATGATCTGGAGGGCCGCCTGCGTTCAGGACTTCTTGCGAGCATAAAAATCCCAAAGCCTGGCGGCTTCCGTGAGCCCATCCGGACCCTGGATAGTACGAAAGATTTCACTTGCCTTTTCCTTTTGGCCGGCCAGCACGTGCGCAATTCCAAAGCGCAGCCGCGCCTCCTCCGGCCGCTTGAGGTCCGGCAACTTCAGGCCTTCGGCCATCATTTCCAAGCCTCGCTGGGACTCACCCTTGATGACCAGGTCGTATCCGTTGTTCAAGCGTGCGACGCTTGTATTGGGGATCGGCGTATTCTTCGCGGCGCGCGCCTTCTCCTCGGCAAGTTCCTTGTTGATCGAAGCCATCAACTTTTTGTATTTTTCGTTAGAGCTGTCCTTGGTCAGTACGCCGGCGTCGATTGCTGCATCGATGACTTTCTTGGCTTCCGCCGGATATCCAAGTTGATTCAAGACGAAATTGGCCATTTCCAGGAAATCACCGGTCGCGGTGATCAACCCTAATTCAAGCTTCAGGCGGTACATGTCAAGGATGAGCCGATCCCCAAATCCCTTCTTCACTTCGGTCCGAATGATCAAATCGTTCCAATATTCACGTTTCGGGTAGGACACGACCAGCTTTTCAAGGGCCCCAATGTACGCGGCATCATCCTTGACTTTGATCGCCGTACTTGCGAGCAGCCGATATTGCTCCTCCGGGGGCGTCTTCCCGGACTTTTCGGCATCGCCAACAAAAGTCCCAATTTCGCGAAGCGCACCGGCATAGTCTTCCGTCAGGTATAGCGCGTGGCCAAGAATCAGCCGCAGGTCACCGCTTCCGCCTTCCTTCAAGGCAATGTTTGCCCAATTGGCGGCACCCTTATAGTCCTTTAGCTTGTAGCTGATTCTCGTGATCGCGTCCGCAATCTTGCCCTTGTCGGCCGCCGGCATTTGTGGCATCACGTAGGCCTTCATCAAGGATTGAACGGCCATTGACTCATTGCCTGAAGAGAGTGCGGTGGTTGCTCGCAGGCGATGGATAAAATAACTCTCGTACTCGGTGCGATTGGTGACCTTTTCCGCCTCGTCGATCTTCGCCAAAGCTTCTGCGAACTTCTTTTCCTTGACCAGGGCTTCGGCGGCAAGCAGCGGCTTGCCGACTTCTTCGCGCAGTCCTTGCTGTTCCTGTTTTCCGGGCTCCGGTGCTGCCTGCGACCCGCCGCCACCGTATTTTTGCGCCCATACGGCGCCGGATGGAACCGTTGCGGCAAGAATTGCAATCAACAATCCGGAGAAACCAACATGACTTTTGCGCATTGTGCGATCCTGGGGGCAAATGAGGCCTTGGAAGTCTCCATCGCGTCGTCCGCGGCGCAACGTATCCAGACCAAGTGGGGAGAATGAGTAACTTGATATTTTACCAGCGAGCCTAACCAGACGTTGCAATTCGAAACTTCCAGAACAGCGCGCCTGGCAATCATTGTCGGACGAACATGTGGAAACCAGGTGAATCCAATCGCAGGCAGATTGAGTATCATTGGACACCGCCATTTGAGGCCCATGCGAAGGAGTCAGCAATGAATCGCCGCAATTTCTTGACGTCAACCGCGTCGTTTTCTGCCGCCGTCTTATGTTTGATGTTTCTCTGCTCAGCGCCCGGAGGCAATTCGTGCGGCGGCGCGGCCCGAGGGACCGGCCTGGAAGGGAGGCGGACCGTCGCCGATCACCACCACCTTGGTGCCGACC
>JBGAUM010000172.1:0-3405 GCA_044228625.1 Usitatibacteraceae bacterium
GCAACGGTTGGTCGCCAGTGTCGAGTCCCTGCGATTCAACGCGTTGGCACTGGATGCGGGAGAACAAAACTATACGATTACTGGGCATCCGCGCGATTTGGCACCCTTCAAGCTGGCATTGGTGGAAATCAAGGGCGAACTCTCTTTTTTGCGAAGTCAAAGTGCCGCCAATCCGCAGATCACCGAGTTCTTGCCGTTGTTGGAACGATTGGCATTTGAGTATGTCACGAGCGAGAGGGCGATCGTCGATGCCCGTGGGGAAAGCGGATTCCCGGCCGCTCAAGCCATGGTGCGAAGTGGGGAAAGTGACCGCCGGCAGGAACGGCTATTGGGTGCTACTGAACGATTGCTGGTGTCGTTGCGAAAACGCCAAGGTGTCCTTGAAGCGGAACAAGTTGCCCTTGGGGATCGGGTCCGTTGGCTGACCGCATTGTTTATTGGCGGCTCGTCTGCGGTCTTGGTTGCATTGTATTTGACCCTACGTCGACTGACCCGGCAACAACGTGAAACCCAGGCGGCCTTGCGGCACCAAGCCATTCATGATCCTTTGACGGGTTTACCTAACAGAGCAGGTGCTTGGGAGCATCTGGACCGATGCCTTGCGGATCTGGATGCGATTGCGGCACTGGGTGGCATCGCGATATTGTTGATCGACCTTGACGGATTCAAGTCTGTGAATGACCAGCACGGCCACGATGCCGGCGATGAATTGCTCCGCCAGGTCGCGCGCCGAATTTCGGGTGCGACTCGGGATACAGACTTCGTTGCAAGGCTAGGGGGTGACGAATTCCTGGTTGTGCTGCCACAGGAGTCGAGTCCAGAAACGGTCGGCATTGTTGCGCGAAAACTCGTTTCGGTTTTGGGTTCCGAGTATGAAGTACTCGGCCACTCAATCAGGCAGGTCACCGCGAGTATTGGCATCAGCCGGTGCCCCGGAGATGCGAAAGAGCGCGAAGCCTTGTTGAAATGCGCCGACCTGGCACTCTATCGCGCCAAATCTTCCGGTCGAAATACATTTCAGCTCTTTGAGCCCGACTCTAAGCCTTAGAGCTGGATCGGGACGAGGCGCTATTTGCTACGCATCCCGGCAATGAACTCGGCGACCGCAACCCGGTCATCTGCGGACATCCGTCCGGCAATCGCCTGCATTTCGACACTTTTCCGGCTGCCGGATGCATATTGGTTGAGTTGCTCCACCGCATATTCCGGCCACTGACCAGCCAAACGGGGATAGTTCGCCGGAATTCCCGCACCTGCAGCGCCGTGGCAGCCTGCGCACGCGGGGACTTTGCGTTCCGGAACTCCTGCGCGATAGATGCGCGCACCTTGCTCGGCAAGCTTGCTGCTACGGGAGACCGCGGCAGTCTTGCCCTTTTGAGCAAAGTAATAGGCGCCCACCGACAGCATGTCGTCAGGTTCCATTGCGGCGACTTGCGCCTGCATGATCGGATTGGCGCGTTCCTTCGCCTTGAAGGCCGCCAATTGCTTGGCGATATACTGCACAGGCATGCCAGCAATATTTGGATTGGCCGAAATTGGACTGTAGCCGTCCAGCCCATGACATGCGACGCAAACGGTGCTGGCAATCTGTTTGCCGCGCTCCATCCGCTCTGCGTTAGATTTGCCTTCTTTAGGGGTGTCCGACGCGAGAGCGCCCGTGGCGGTCATCAGTGCGGCCGCAGCCAACAAAACCTTCATGTTTTTGCCCTTTTTTGGTTTCATCGCGGTTCGAGTCGAGCCGGTGAAAACTGGATTTTAGCCGAACCCCCATGACGATGGAATCGAATCCCTTCCGCCGCGCCAGCTTCCTGCTATCTGCGCATGATCTGCCGGACTTACCCCCAGACGTCGGCACAGAGGTGGCGTTTGCTGGACGATCCAATGCGGGAAAATCCAGCGCACTTAACGCGTTGGCAGAGCACCGGCGACTGGCATTTGTGTCAAAGACGCCTGGACGAACGCAATTGATCAATTTCTTTGATTTGGGCCACAGCCGAAAACTGGTCGACCTGCCCGGGTATGGCTATGCGGCGGTTCCTGCGGCGATCAAGGCCCATTGGCAGGGAGTCTTGTCGGCGTATGTGGGGAAGCGGGAATCCTTGCGCGGCGTCGTTTTGATTATGGATTCCCGCCACCCCATGAAACCCCTGGATATTCAGTTGATTGGGTGGCTGGCGCCTACAGGTCGCAAGTTGCATTGCCTGCTGACCAAGGCGGACAAGCTAACTCGAGCAGAACAGAATGCCGCGCTCGCCAATGTTCGGCGAAAACTCGCGAAACTACACCCCCAAGCGACCGTGCAGCTGTTCTCGAGTACGTCCAAGATCGGCCGCGAGGAGGCCATCAAAGCTATCGCAGAAATGATGAACTAACCGGTGTCTGAACAAGCAAAGTCCAGCATTGGTAAGGTGTTTGAGGCTTTTCTCTCCTGAACGGCGCGTCAGTACTTGAGTTTTTTGATTCCAAGAAAGAAAACGGGCACGGGGAAGGGGAACCCCGTGCCCTTGCAACAAATCGACCCAACGAAGTTGCGAATCGGATCGACGCCCGCTCAGGGAGGAGAAGCGGGGAGAGGCGAACCTCTCAATTCCTCAGAGCAATTCAGCGGCAAAATAGTTCCGTCTGGTGAAAACTTTTTTAGGAAAAAACTTATGGAAATCGGAAGTTTTCCAGCGCGGCGAATGCGCCGATTGCGTCGAGCAGGCTTTTTTCGCGATTTGGTTCGAGAGAACGCTGTCACTGCTTCGGACTTTATCTTGCCGTTGTTTGTTCTGGATCACCCAAATGCACGCGAGGCCGTCACCTCAATGCCGGGCGTAGAACGCCTAGGCCAAGGTCCCATGTTGGACATTTGCGAGCGAGCGCTGAGATTGGGGATTCCTGCAGTGGCCTTGTTTCCGGTGATCGATCCCGACCTGAAGTCCCCGGAGGGAAAGGAGGCCTTTAATCCCCAAGGGCTTGTCCCCCGTGCGGTGCAGTCAATCAAGTCACGTTTCCCAGAACTGGGAGTGATTTGTGACGTGGCACTTGATCCATTTACCACGCACGGCCAGGACGGACTGATTGACGAAAGTGGCTACGTTTTGAATGACGAGACGATTGAGTCCCTTCAGCGCCAGGCGCTGATTCAAGCTGAGGCCGGAGTCGATATCGTTGCTCCCTCCGACATGATGGATGGGCGTGTGGGCGCGATACGCGAAACACTCGACAAAAAGGGGCATATCCATACGGCCATCCTCGCCTATTCGGCCAAGTATGCGAGCGCCTTCTACGGGCCTTTCAGGGATGCGGTGGGGTCGGCTTCGAACTTGAAAGGCGGCAACAAAAAGAACTACCAAATGGATCCGGCAAATGCCGATGAAGCGATGCGGGAGATTGCGCTCGACCTGCAGGAAGGCGCCGATA